>CAYLNM010000061.1:0-23617 GCA_964385045.1 uncultured Isosphaeraceae bacterium | reverse complement strand
CGGGGGGCGCGGGCGGCGTCACCAGTCGAGCGTCCCGCGCCACGCCGCGAGCAGCGCGTCGACGGGCAGGTCCACGCCCGCGGCCGCGTCCCGCACCGCGGCGTGATCGTCCGTGAAGCGGCCGACGACGGCGTACGGCTCGTCGCCGAGCGCGGCGTCCAGCTCGTCGAGCCGCAGCCGCTCCACCTCCAGCAGGTAGCGGGACGGCGTCTCGGCGAATCGCTCCTCGAGCGGGTCGAGCTCGCCGTCCGTCGGCAGCAGGGCGAGATCGAGCTCGAGGCCCAGCCGCCCGGCCATCGCCATCTCGGCCGCCGCCACGAGCACCCCGCCCTCGCTGCAGTCGTGGGCGGACCGGGCGATGCCGGCGGCGATCGCGCGGTGCACCGCCCGCGCCCGCCGCGGCCCGGCGACGAGGTCGGTCTCGGGGGGCCCGCCCGCCAGCGTGCCCGCCGGGGCCATCCCGAGCATCGCCAGGTGCGTGCCCGCGAGGCCGCCGCGGGTCTCGCCCACCACGACGAGCAGCGTGCCCGGCTCCTTGGCGTCCATCGTGCACGCGGCGTGCAGGTCCGGCACGATCCCGAAGCCGCTGATGAGCAGCGTGGGCGGGATCTCGATCGTGACGCCGTCCTCGGTCGTGAACTGGTTGTTGAGCGAGTCCTTGCCGCTGATGAAGGGCGTGCGGTACGCGATCGCCGCGTCGTGGCACGCCTCGGCCGCGAGCACCAGGGCGCCGAGGTTCTCGGGCTTCCGGCAGCTCGGGAAGCAGAAGTTGTCGAGGATCGCCACCCGATCCGGATCGACGCCCGTGCACACGAGGTTGCGCACGCACTCGTCCACCGCGGCGAGCGTCATGCGGTAGGGATCGGCGCGGAACCCGGTGGCGAGACCGTTGGCGATCCCCAGCCCCTGCCACGAGTCCGCCACCGGACGGATCACGGCGGCGTCGGACGGTCCGTCCTGCCCCGGACCCACAAGCGGCTTGATCACGCTGCCGCCCTGCACCTCGTGGTCGTACTGGCGGATGATCCAGTGCTTGGACGCGAGATTGGGGTGGGCGAGCAGCGCGAGCAGGGCGTCGGCGGCGGCGGGCTCACCCGCGGATCCCGCCTCCGCCTCCGCGGTGGACTCGGCCGGCCCCGCCGCGCCAGCCGGCGGCGTCCACCGTGCCTCGCGCTCCGGCATCGGCAGTCCGTCGTGCAGGAACGCCATCGAGAGACGTCCCATCTCGCGGCCCTCGTGCCGCAGGATCAGCTCGCGATCCTCGGTGCCGAAGACGCCGAGGTCGCAGAGCTCGACCTCGTGCTCGCGGCAGAGGGCCTCGAGCGCCGGCACGTCGTCCGGGGCGACCGCGAGGACCATGCGCTCCTGCGCCTCGCTGATCCAGATCTCGGTGGGCGTGAGGCCGGCGTACTTGGTCGGGGCCCGGTCGAGGTCGACCACCGCCCCGAGCCGCTCGCCCATCTCGCCGACCGCGCTCGAGAACCCGCCGGCCCCGCAGTCGGTGATCGCGTGGAACAGGCACCGCCCGTCCTCGCCCCCGGCGCGGGCCGCGAGGATGACGTCGAGCAGCTTCTTCTCCGTGATCGCGTTGCCGATCTGCACCGCGTGGCTGAACTCGTCGGCGTGCGTGTCGGTGAGCTCGGCCGAGGAGAAGGTCGCCCCGTGGATGCCGTCGCGCCCGGTCCGTCCGCCGAGGGCGATGATGCGGTCGCCCGGCCGCGGCTCCCCGTGCGTGCGGTCGCGGGGCATCACCCCCACGCATCCGCAGAAGACCAGCGGGTTGCCGACGTGGTCGTCGTCGAACCACACCGCTCCGTTGAGCGTGGGGATGCCCATGCGGTTGCCGTAGTCGCGCACCCCCGCGACCACCTGCCGCAGGATCCGGCCCGGATGCAGACAGCCGGCGGGCAGCGGGCGGCGCGGGTCGGGGCCGGCCCCGTCGCCCGCGCGGTCCTCGTCCCCGACCGGGTCGGCGCCCTCGCCGGGCCGCACCCAGCGGTCGGGCCGCGCAACGCAGAAGACGTCGGTCGCCGCCACCGGCTTCGCCGCGAGGCCGGTGCCGATGATGTCGCGGATGCAGCCGCCGATGCCGGTCGCCGCCCCGCCGTAGGGCTCGATCGCCGAGGGGTGGTTGTGCGTCTCGACCTTGAAGCAGACCGCGTGCTCCTCGTCGAACGCGATGATGCCCGCGTTGTCGACGAACACCGAGAGGCACCAGTCGACGCCGTCCGCCATCAGCCGGTGGGTGGCCGCGGCGACGGTGGACCGCAGCAGGTTGTCGATGACGATCGTGCCGTCGGGATCGACCGCGTGCCCCGGACGCGCCGCGGGGTCGCCGCCGGGCAGCCGCCCGTGGAACCGCACGCGGGCCTTGAGCGTCTTGTGGACGCAGTGCTCGGACCACGTCTGGGCCAGCGTCTCGAGCTCGATGTCGCGCGGCTCGCGGCCGAGGGCCCGGTAGTGGGCCTGCAGCGCCTCCATCTCGTGGTCGTCGAGGAAGAGGTGCGCCTCGCGGCTGAGCCGCGCGAGGGCCGCGGCGTCGAGCTCCGTGATCGGGACCTCGTGCGTCTCGGCCGGCCGGGGATGGCCCGCCGGCAGCGACGCCGGCGCCCACGGAGCGTCGTGGACGGCGTGGATGACGGTGTTGGCGAGGGACCGCTCGACGAAGGTGCGGGCCTCGGCGGGCGCGAGGCCGCGGACGTCGTAGCGGCGTCCGGTCTGCACCCGTGTCTCGGTGCCGACGAGGGCGGCGATCGCCCGCTCGATCGGCTCGGCCTCGGGATCCATGACGCCGGGCCGCGGGTGCACCTCGACCACCGCGTCGCCGGTCGCCTGCGACGCCCCCACCACCGCCTCCTGGGTGACCGGGTCGGCGAGCACCTCCTCGGCGATGCGGGCGACGACGTCCGGCGGCAGCTCGCCCTCCACGAGGTAGACGTGCGTGCAGGCGACGGCCTCGGGCACCGGCAGTCCAAGGCCGGCGGCCTCCTCGCGGGCGGCGGCCCCCTCGGGATCGCCGGCGGCGGGACGGGGACGGACCTCGATGCGATGGACGGTGCTCATCGGGGGCGGGGCTCGGGCGGGACGGGACGGATCGCACGCCCCGCGGCGGCTCGCGGGCGCGGCGGCGGGACGCGATCGGGGGGGACGGCGCGGGGCCGGGCGACGAGCCGCCATCGTATCCGGGGGCCGGTGCGCCGCCCGCGACGCGGCGCCGCGCGCCCGCCGATCCGCGCCCGGCCCCGACGGTGCAACGCGGGCCCGCCGTATACTCGCGCCGCGGCGGCCCGGCGAGGGAATGCCGGGCCGGAGGAGCGTGCCCCAACGTCGCGGGCCCGCCGCCGCGACGGACGCCCGGCCCCCGCATGGTGCCACGGCTCCGCCGACCGTCGCCACCGGCTCCGCATCACCGGCCGAACCGCCGGATCGTCGAGGAACGCATGGACGTGCACCCACCGACTCGCTCCGCCGACCGATCGACGGCCGGCCGCGTCGCCCGCCGTGGCGCCGCGATCGCCGGCTCCCTCGGGATCCTGGCCGCCGCCGGCCTGTCCTTCACGACCATCTCGGACGCGGCGACCGGCGACGCGACCGCGGGCGCCGCCCCGGCGGCCGCCCCCGCGGCCGCGACCACGACCCACGCCGCCGCCGGCACCGAGCGTCCCCTGGCCCGGTCCGGAAGCCGGTCCGTGGCCGAGCGGCCCGACGCCCCACCGGACGTGGAGCGGGTGCGGGTCTTCGAGGCGGTTCCGCTGACCTTCGAGGAGACCCGTCCGGAGCGGGCCGACGGCTCCTTCGTGATCCGCTGGGAGTCGCAGGTCGCGGCCCGGGTCCTCGACCTGCCGGACCCGACGCCGGCCGGCGAGCGGCTGGCGATCCGCGCGGTGCTCACCGTGCAGCCGCGGCCCGGCGACCCCGCCGAGGACGCGGGCGAGCCGCTGGTCGACCCGTGGACCCGCCTCGGCTCGGTCACCGTCGCCCCGGTCGGCGACGGGCCGCCGGTCGAGACCGAGCTCGTCCGCTTCACCACCGGCTACGGGGCCGGCGGGCGATACGAGGCCGACGTGACCGCGCTCGCCCCCCTGCTCCGCGGACGCCGGCTCGTGCGGGTGTTCGTCGCCACCTACGGCGACACGCCGGGCTGGGAGGCGACCCTCGACCTGATCTACGAGCGGGCGGCCACCGGCCGCCGCGACCCCCTGCTCGCGGCCCCGGTCTTCGACGACCCGCACGTCCACGCCGCCCGCAACGTCCTCCGCCGGACCCTGACCGTCCCCGCCGGCATCGACGTCCCGCGGCTGCGGATCATCACCACCGGCCACGCCACCGACGGAACGGGGGCGAACGAGTTCGTCTCGGCGGTGCACGAGCTGCGGGTGGACGGCCGGCTGGTGGCCCGCTGGCGACCGTGGCGCGAGAACGGGCCGGAGCTGCGGCCCCTGAACCCGTGGGCCGGCACCATCAACATCGGTCCCGACCGCGACTTGCGCGCCTCGGACCTCGACCGCTCGGGCTGGGGCCCGGGGCTGGCGGTGGAGCCGACGATCATCCCGCTGCCCGAGCTCGAGCCCGGGCTCGCGGAGCTGGAGCTGCGGATCCTGGGCATCCGGCGCGAGAATCCCCAGTCGGGGGCCCACGGCTACTTCGCGGTCAACGCCACCCTGCTCGGGGACCGGGCCTGGGAGTAGCGGTCGCCGCACCGCTCGGGGCGGCCCGGCGACGGGCTCCCCGGGTTCGTCCACCGCTCGTCGACACCGCCCGGGCCTTCCGGTCCGCCGGTTGAACGGGCCCTTGGACCCTGCTACATTGCGTGGCTCGGTTCTCCGGCCGCCGGCCGGTGGCCATGTCATCGCCGTGCGAAGGAAGCCGCATGCCGACCGTCAATCAGCTCGTCCGAAAGCCCCGCCAGACCCCGGCCGAGAAGTCGAAGGTCCGTGACCTCGATGCGTGCCCGCAGCGGCGGGGCGTCTGCCTGCAGGTCCGCACCGTGACCCCGAAGAAGCCGAACTCGGCCCTCCGGAAGGTCGCGCGTGTCCGCCTCTCCAACGGCAAGGAGATCACCGCCTACATCGGCGGCGAGGGCCACAACCTGCAGGAGCACTCGATCGTGCTCGTCCGCGGCGGCCGCGTCCGGGACCTCCCCGGCGTGCGGTACCACGTGGTCCGCGGCTCGCTCGACACCCTCGGGGTCGACGCCCGCAAGAAGGGCCGCTCGAAGTACGGCACCAAGCGACCCAAGTGACGCTTCGCCCGGCGCCGCTCGGCGCTCGGGCCATGCACTCTCTGGCCGGCGGGAGCGTCCCGCCCGGCCGGGCAGTAATCGCGACGCGGGGCCACGGCCCCTTCCCCCCATGACCACGGGCGCGTCGCGGTGAACCAGGGCCCCCTCGGCCCACAGCCCCTCGAGGAAGTCGACCCCCATGGCTGGACGCATCACCAAGTCCGAGGACCAGCTCCGTCCCGACCCCCGGTTCAGCGACACGACGCTGTCGAAGTTCATCAACTGCATCATGGTGGACGGCAAGAAGGCCACCGCGCAGAAGATCGTCTACGACGCGATGGACCTCATCCAGCAGCGGCTCGACAAGGAGAAGGCGGAGAACGCCCCCGCCACCGCGATCGAGCTGTTCCACATGGCGATCGACAACGTCAAGCCGAACGTCGAGGTCCGCTCCAAGCGGGTCGGCGGTGCCAACTATCAGGTCCCGATGCAGGTGACCCAGCGTCGCCGTCAGAGCCTCTGCTTCCGCTGGCTCATCGGGGCCGCCCGCAGCGAGAGCGGCCGGCCGATGGCCGAGCGGCTCGCCCGCGAGCTCTACGACGCCGCCCGCGGCGAGGGCAAGGCGATGGCCACCCGCGAGCAGACCCATCGCATGGCCGAGGCCAACAAGGCGTTCGCGCACTTCGCGTTCTGAGCCGCCGGGGCGGGCTTCCTCCCCCGGTCCCCCGCTCGACGAGACGAACCACGCCGCGGGCGGTCCCACGAGGGGCCGCCCGCGGCTCGTTCCCCGGGGGGAGCGGCCCCCCGGCCCCGTACCATCTCCGCGATGGACCCCCTCGACGGCCCCGGCCGCTACCACCGCCAGGCGATCCTCCCGGGCATCGGGCCGGACGGGCAGGCCGCCATCCGGACCGGCCGGGTCGCGATCGTCGGGTGCGGGGCCCTCGGCACCGTGGCCGCGGACCTGCTCGCCCGGGCCGGGGTCGGCGAGCTCGTCCTGATCGACCGCGACGTCGTCGAGGCGACCAACCTGCAGCGGCAGGTGCTCTACGACGAGGACGACGCCCGCGCCGGGCTGCCCAAGGCCGAGGCCGCCGCTCGGGTGCTCGCCCGCGTCAACCACGAGGTCCGGCTGACGGTGCACGTGCAGGACCTGCGGGCGGCCAACGCCCGCCGCCTGCTCGCGCCGGCCGACGTCATCGTCGACGGCCTCGACTCGTTCGAGACCCGCTACCTCCTCAACGACGTGGCCGTGGCCACGGGCCGGCCCTACGTCTACGGCGGGGCGGTCGGCACCGGCGGGCTCGGGGCGGCCTTCCTGCCCACCACCGGCCCCGGCCCCGGCACCCGGATCCGCTGGTCGGCGGCCCAGGCGACTCCCTGCCTCCGCTGCCTCTTCGACCGGCCGCCGACCCCCGGGAGCGGACCGACGTGCGACACCTCCGGCGTCCTCGCCCCCGTCACCGTCACCGTCGCCGCCCGGCAGGCGGCCGAGACGCTGAAGCTGCTCGCGGGCCGCGTGGACGCCCTCGACCGCCGGCTCGTCTCGATCGACCTCTGGGACGGCACGCACCGCGGGATCCGGCTCGACGGGGCCCGGCGGCCGGACTGTCCCTGCTGCGGCCTCGGCCGGCTCGAGTGGCTCGAGGGCCGGGGCGAGACCGACGTGGCGAGCCTCTGCGGCCGGGCCGCGGTGCAGGTGCGGCCGGCCGGGGACGCCGAGGTCGACCTCGCCGCGATCGCGGCCCGGCTCGAAACGCAGGGGCCCGTCACCCGTACACCCTTCATGCTTCGCGGCACGATCGCCTTGGAGGACGGCGTGGTGGACCTCACTCTGTTCCCGGACGGCCGGGCCCTCCTGCGGGGGATCGACGACCCCGAGGTGGGTCGCCGCCTGTACGCCCGCTACGTGGGCTGCTGAGGCCCTCCTCCGCTCCCGGAGCCGCGGCGATCGGCCCGGGAGCGGCCCGGAACGGTCCGGAGCCGCCGATCAGCCGCCGCGGTCCGTGAAGCCGACCGCCGCCCTCCCGCGATCCCCCCCGGGGGAACGTGCCCCGAACCGCTCTCCCCGGCCCGCCCGCGGCCGACTCCCGACGCCCCTTCCGGAGACCCGCCCATGCCCGCTGCTGCCCTCGTCGCCTCGCCGGCCCCCGCCGCCCCCGCCGCCCTGGCGGCCCACCGCCCCGCGACCGCCCGCCGGGCCCGCCCGGCTGTGGCCGGCCCGACCCGGCTGCTGCTGGTCCTCGCGGTGCTGCTCGGCACCCTGCTCCCGGCCCAGATGGCGGCGGCCCAGCGGGTCCGCGACGTCTTCCCGCAGCCGCTCGCGGGGCGCGACCTCGACGAGATCGGCCGCCGGCTCGGCATGAGCGACTTCCAGCGGCTGGCCCTCGATCCCGCCCACGTGCGGTACCTCGACGGCTACCGCGAGCTGCGCGAGCGGGAGCTCGAGCCCTTCCTCGGCGACCTGCTCGCCCAGGGCCGGACGTTCTTCTTCAACCCCGATCCGGACCTCGCCCGGGAGTTCCTTCGCCGGCTCGAGCGGGCCGAGCGCCGGATCGAGTCGCTCGACGAGGAGCTCTTCGCGGCGATGGATCAGGTCCTGGCCGGGGGGCAGCGGGACCGGATGCCCGAGGTCCGCATGCGGCGGCAGCTCGACCGGCTCAACTCAGGATTCATCCGCGGCCTCGGCGCCGCCATCCCGGCGACCGTGACCGACTACGGCCGCATCCTCGAGCGGGCGGACCTCTCCGCGGCGGAGCGCGAGCGGATCGAGCCGCTGATCTTCGAGTACGAGAACCGGGTGGCCAACGCCCGCCGCCGGGTGCGCGAGCAGGGCGAGCGGGTCATCATCGAGCTGGTGGAGGAGGCCGCGAGGCTGTTCCAGCAGGTCCTCGCCGGCGGCGAGATCGGGCCCGAGGCCGCCAACGTCTGGGAGTCGCTCCGCCGGACCGCCTACGAGAAGCTCAAGCCGGTCGCCAAGGACGTCGTCGCCCTCGCGCGGATCAACCGCGACATGCTCGCCCAGTGGTCGCCGCTGCTGCCGGACCGCGTCGCCGAGCACCTCCGGACGATCCACTACCAGTACGGCTACCAGGAGGCCCTGACGCCCTTCATCCGCGCCCGCGACCAGCACGACCGCGCCCTGCGGCTGCCCGGCCTCCCGCCGGAGACCCGGCAGCAGGTCGAGTCGATGCGCGCGGATCTCTCGAGCCGCGTCTTCCGTCTCGCGGCCCGGCTCGAGTCCGACGCCTTCGAGCTCGCCGAGTCGGTGGAGTTCCTCCTCGTCGACGACGAGGACGACCTCGAGGGGGTGCAGGAGATCGAGGAGCGGTACGAGGAGATGCAGCGCATCAGCCGCGAGTCGGTCGAGGCGCTCGAGGCGGTGCTCGGGGCCGAGCGGTTCGCCCTGCTCGACCGACCCGAGGACGAGGGCGGGCCCGCGCCCGCGGGCGACGACCCGGTGATGGAGCTGCTCCGGGCCCCGCCCGCGCGACTGCTCGCCCGCCAGCCCGAGGTCGCGTCGCTGGACGTGCCGGATCCGGAGCTCGACCCCGCCGCCCCGTTCGTCGCCGGGCCGATCACCGAGCGGGAGCTCGACTGGTTCGCGGGCATCCTCGAGCTCGGCGACGTGCAGCGCGAGATGCTGGCCGCGATCCGGATCGACCACCTCGACCGCTTCGAGGCGTTCCGGGCCGAGCAGGCCGACCGGGCGCGCCGCATGGTGCGGGCCGCGACCAACCAGGGCCAGCGCGACGAGGGCGAGCCCGAGCAGGCCGAGGCCCTCGCGTCCCTGCCGGTGGCGTGGGAGGAGGCCGACGCCGCCCTCGCCGAGCTCGACGCGTCGTTCTTCGCCGACCTCGAGCTCATCGTGCTCGACCCCGCCGATCCGAGCGAGGCGGCCCGGATGCCCGCGGTGCGGCAGGTGCGCGAGCGGGTGCGGCTCTCCGCCGGGGCCGGCCGCGGCATCGGCGGCTGGGCCGGCCGCATGGTCCGCCCCGACGACGACGCCGGCCTCGAGCACGCGATCGACCTGGACCTGCTGCTGATCGACCTCGGCCCCGCCGCCGGCATGGCCTCGGCGGACGGCGCGGGCGACGCGGCGTCGGTCCTGCAGACGTACGCCCGCGACCGGACCGATGCCATGCGGCGGCACCTCGAGGCCGCCCGCGGCCTCGTCCGCGTGCTCGGCGAGATGGCCGCCGCCCCCGAGGAGGATCGCCGCGACGGCAGCTACTGGCAGCGGATGCGCGAGCCGCGACAGGCGCTGACCAGCGCTCGGCGTGACCTGGTGCGGATCAACCGCCGCGCCCTCGACCGCCTCGAGCGGGCGATGCCCGACGGGGCCGCCGCCGCCCTCCGCGACCGCTACCAGCGGACCGCGTTCCCCGACGTCTACGAGGACGAGCAGGCGGCCGAGGGGCCGCTGATGGCCGCCCTCGACCTGCCGGACCTGGGCCCCGACCAGCGGGACCGCATCGGCGAGCTCGTGGCGATGTACCGGCCGCGGTACCAGGAGCTCTGCTCGGCGATGGTCGAGGAGCAGATGGCCCAGGCGACCGGCCGCGGCGGTCGGCGGGCCTGGCAGGAGCGCACCGCCCGGGCCAACCGCATCGAGCAGCACGTCTTCGACCGCGAGGAGCTCAACGCCCGCACGCTGCGGGCGCTGCGCTCGGTGCTCGACGAGCGGCAGGCGATGGACGTGGGATTCGCGCCGGCGGCCGGCTGAGTCCGCACACGTCGCCGCCGCCCGTCGCCCGCCCGCGCCGCCGTTCGTCCGGGCGTCGTCCGGGCCTCGTCCGGGCCTCGTCCGGGCCTCGTCCGGCGTCCGATCCGGATGTCCTCGAATCGACGGGTTCGGACGCACGAACGGCCGAACGGACCGTACGGTGAACGCCGCGCCCGCTCCGCCCCGGCCCCCGGCCCCCGGGCGGCGGGCGCGTCGGCCCGCGCCACCGGCGCTCGGCGTCCGGGCCCGTGAACCCACGGAGATCCGTCCCATGACCAGCCTTCGGCTTCGTCCTCGTCCTCGTCCCGGCCGCCGGCCGGTGGCCGGGCCGCGGCCCGCGACGCCCGGTCCGCTGCTCGCCGTCCTGCTCGTCGCTCTCCTCCTCGGCGGCCTCGCCCGGTCCGCCGCGGCCCAGCCCGGCAACGGCACCCCGCAGGCGATCAGCGCCGCCGAGATCAACGAGTTCGCGGAGCGGCTCGGCCTCACCCCGGCCCAGCGGGCCGCGATCGATCCCATCCACGACGCCTACCGGGCCGACTACGAGCGCGTCCGGCAGCAGGTGATCGAGCCGTTCCTCGCCCGGCAGCGGCAGCTCAACATGGGGGGACCGGCGGTCACCCGCGAGGCGGTCGAGGGGCTGCTCGAGGACTCCGAGCGCGTGATCACCCGGGTCGCCGCCCTCGACGCGCGCTTCTTCGACCAGCTGGTGCCGCTGCTCACGCCGCGGCAGGTCGCCCTGCTCCCGCGCGTCCGCATGGCCCGCGAGCGCGTGCGCTCGCAGGCCGGCGGCATGAGCATGATGATCGCGGCCGGGGGCACGAACGACCTGTCGAGCGTCGTGGCCGGCACGGACCTGCGGCTCTCGCCCGAGGAGGCGCAGCGGGTCGACGAGATCCTCGCGCCCTACGAGCGTCGCCTCACCCGCCGCATGTCCGAGCTCGACGATCGTGCCCGCTCGATGATGCTGCGGGTGGTCGAGGCGATGGACGAGGCCGGCTTCCTCGGGATCACGCCCGAGGAGATGGCCGGCGACCCCGAGCGCATGGAGGGGATGATGGAGACGATGCAGCGGGCCTTCGAGGAGGCCGGCGCCGACGTGCGGGAGATCGCCGCCGAGATCCTCGAGCTCAACGTGAGGACGCACGAGCGGCTGATGCGCACCATGCCTCCTCCCGCGGCGTGGGACCTGCGGCAGGCGTTCTTCACCCAGAGCCTCCGCCCCGCCGCCGGGCTGGTGGTGCGGCCGCCCAGCGAGCCGTGGCGCACCGCCGCCCGCATCGACGACCTCGACGAGGGCACCCGCGAGCAGGTACTCGCCGGCCTGCGGGCGGCGATGGACGCCGAGCAGCAGGTCTTCGGCGAGGTGGTCGAGCGGATCGTGGCCGTGCAGTCCGCGATGACGCCCGGCGACCTGGGCGGGTTCCAGGAGATCGTCGAGCTCGTCACCGAGACGCAGGCCGAGCTCGCCCCCCGCGCCGGCGCGGCGGCCGAGCGGGTCGCCGCCCTGCTGGGCGAGGACTGGCGGGATCGGGCCCGGGCCGCGGTCGAGTCCCGGGACCAGCCCCGGGCCGTGGCCGGCATGCCCGTCGGCGGGGGCGGCCCCGCGGCCCGGGTGGACGCCGAGCGCGAGGATGCCGACGCCGCCGATCGCACGGTCGGCGACCCCTTCGTGCCCGCCCGCATCGGCCGCCGCACGCTCGAGCGCATGGCCGCGCGGATCGGCATCGCCGAGGAGGACCAACCGATCCTCGACGCCCTGCACGCCGACTACGTGGAGGCGTACGAGTCGCTCCCCGAGATCGACGCGATCCGCGCCGCGTGGCGGGCCCGCTGGGACCGCGAGGAGGGCGACGAGCTCGAGCGGGCCCGGACCCTGCACACCGCGCGGCGGGCGGCCCGGGGGGCGATCGCCGGCCTCGAGGCCACGTTCTTCGACGACCTCGACGCGACCTTCGGCGACGACGGCGAGCGCTCGGCCGCGATCGAGCGGGAGCGGCTCACCCGCCGGTTCGACCGGCTGGTCGGCACCGGGCGGGCCCGCAGCATCACCGCCCGGGGAGGCGGCGACGAGGGCGACGTGGACCTGGTCCAGCTCGTGCGGACGGTGGATCTCTCGCCCGCCGATCGCCGCGTCGCGTCGGTCGTGCTGGCCGAGCGGCTCGCGTCGGCGATCGAGCTCGCCGAGCGGCTGCTGCGCTCGCGGCTCGAGATGCAGGTGAGCGAGGCCGAGTGGCGGGTCGCCATCTCCCGCATGGACCAGAGCGACCCGCTGGCGTTCCAGCAGGTCTACGCCGACACCATGGGCGCCCCGTCGGAGCGGCTGGAGGCGGTCCGGGCCGAGCTCGCGACGGTGAACCGCGGGACCGCCGAGGCGATCATGGCGGCGGTGTCCGAGGACGGCCGCCGCGTGGTGCGCGACGCGTGGCGCCGGGCGGCGTACCCGCAGGTCTACGTCGACTCGATGTGCGTGCTGCCGCACTACGAGCGAGCCCTCGCCCTCGAGGACCTCGACTCCTCGCAGCGGGAGGAGCTCTCGGCCCGCCTCGCGTCCTACCGCGCCGAGTGGGAGTCGCTGTCCGAGGCGATGGTGGAGCAGCTCCGGTCGGTCCGCATCGACCTGTCGCAGTGGACCGGCGTCGACTGGAACGAGGTCCAGACGGTCGAGGCGGAGCTCCAGCGGCTCGGCCTCGCCCGCTCCGACCAGAGCGTGCGGGCGGCCAATCAGCTGCGACTGGTGCTGAGGGAGGACCAGCTCGCCCGCCTCGGCGGCCTGCCCGACCCCGAGGACGAGCAGCTCCCGAGCCTGCTTCAGTTCTGACGCGGCCGGGGGGATCCCCGAGCCCCGGAACCCGTGATCGACGTCCGCCCCCGCGCCGGCCCTCGGGCCCGTGCGGGGGCGGCGTCGTTCCGTCCCCCGCCGAGCCGCCGGGGCCACCGAGCCGCCGGGGCCGCCGCGACCACCGCGTATCATCGGCTCCGGCCGGAGACCGCGGACCGGCCGTTCCGCCTCCCCCCGGATCCTCGTCATGACGCGATCCGCGTTCGACGCCCGAAGCCTCGCCGGCGCCGCCGGTGGCGCCCCGCCCCCCCTGTCCGAGGACCCGCCGGCGGACGCGCCCGCGGTGGACCCGGCCCGCCCGGCCGCCCCGGACGCTCCGCTCGCCGAGGCCGCTGAGCCCGCCCCGCGGTCCCGTGTGGGCTACCGCACGCTCGAGCGGTGGGCCGCCGAGGGCACGAGCTTCGCCTGCCTCACCGCCTACGACGCGACCACCGCCCGCTGGCTCGAGCGGGGCGGCGTGCCGGTCCTGCTCGTGGGCGACACGGCGGCGGAGATGGTGCTCGGCCACCGCGGGACGATCCACGCCCCCCTGGACTTCATGCTCCAGATCACGGCGGCGGTGCGGCGCGGGGCCCCGAGCGTCTACCTCATGGGCGACATGCCGTTCATGAGCTATCAGGCGTCCGAGGACGAGGCGATGCGGAACGCCGGCCGCTTCCTCGTCGAGGGTCTCGCCGATGCGGTGAAGCTCGAGGTCGACGGCCGCGACGCCCCGCTGATCGAGCGGATGGCCCGGGCCGGCGTGCCGGTGTGCGCCCACGTGGGATGTCGGCCGCAGCAGGTGAAGGTCGCCGGCTACCGCACCGCCGGGACCACCGCCGCCGAGGCGCGCCGCCTCATCGACGACGCCCGGCGGCTCGAGGACGCGGGGGCGATCCTCCTGCTGATCGAGGCCGCCCCGGACGAGGTGTCGGCCCGCGTGGTCGAGGCGACGTCGGTGCCGGTCATCGGTTGCGGGGCCGGCCCCTCCTGCCACGGCCAGATCGTGGTGACGCAGGATCTGCTCGGGCTGACCGACCGCCAGCCGTCCTTCGCCCGCCCGATGCGGGACCTCGGCCGCGAGCTCGCCGGCTTCGCGGCCGACTGGGCCGGGCGGGTCGGCCGCCGCGAGCTCGGCGAGCACCCCTACCGCATGCGGGAGGGCGAGGCCGAGCGGCTCGACGCCGGCGTCGAGGCCGGAGCCGGCCCCGAGGCGGCCTCCGAGGGCTGAGCGGACCGACCCTGACGTGGCCGGCCGCGGCAACCGGCGACCTCGTCCGCCGCCCGTCGCCTGCCGCCGCGGCCCGTTGCCGCGGACCGCGGCCCGACCCCCGCCGCCGCGGACCGCGGCCCGTCGCCCGCCGCCCGATCGGCGCCCGGCGGATCCGGTCGCGGCTCGATTGGCCCGCCGCGCCGTCCTGATTCGGGGCGACGCGACAATGATGCCTCCTCCCGGACGTTCGTCCCGGGATCCGGCACGCCCCGGCGCGGGCGACCGACGGAGGAGACCCCGTCTCGATGCGACTGCCCCAGGCCTACGGCCCGAGCCTCGTCGTCCTCGCCGCCGCCGCCACCGTCCTGCTCGCGGGCCCGGCGGTCGTCCGTGAGCTCGGCCATCGTCACGACCAGTCCCGCGTCATGCTCGCGAGCGAGCGGCTCGCCGGCCGCGGCATCCTCGGGGAGCTCAATCAGGCCTTCCGCGACCTCGCGGTGGCGGTCGAGCCGTCCGTCGTCCACGTCGCCGCCCGCCAGATGCGGCCGGGCCGCGGCGACGCGCCCTCCCTGTCCACGGGCTCCGGGTGGATCTACGACGACCACGGCTACGTGGTGACGAACCATCACGTGGTGGCCAACTCGGTCGCGATCGAGGTGCAGCTCTCCAGCGGGGCCCTGCGACGGGCCGAGCTCGTGGGCTCCGACTCGCTGACCGACATCGCGGTGCTGCGGATCGACGACGAGCGGATCATCCCCGCGGTTCGGCGGCCGATCGACGAGCCAGTGGAGCAGGGCGACCTGGTCTTCGCCTTCGGCTCGCCCTTCGACTTCCGCTTCTCGATGAGCCAGGGCGTGGTCTCGGGCAAGGACCGCTACGCCGGCGTCCTCGCGTCCGGCCTGCGGCGGGGCTACGAGAACTTCATCCAGGTGGACGCCGCGATCAACCCGGGCAACTCCGGCGGCCCGCTGACCGACTTCCGGGGCCGCGTGATCGGCATGAACACCGCGATCGCGACCACGGGGCAGCGGAGCGTGAACGACGAAGGCCGCTTCGCCGGGATCGGGCTCGCGATCCCGCTGGAGATGATCGAGCCGGTGGTGGACCAGATCATCGATCGCGGCTTCGCGCTGCAGGGCTTCCTCGGGGTCTCCCTCCGCGACCTGCAGCCGGTGGACCGGGCGGCCCTCGGATGGGACGCGGCCGGGATCCGCGTGATGACGGTCAGCCCCGGCACCGCCGCCGACGACGCGGGGCTGCGGCCGGGCGACGTGATCGTGGACCTCAACGGCGAGCCGATCGACGGCGTCACGTCCTTCATCGCCCGCGTCGGCTCCTCCCCGCCCGGCACCGAGGTGGACCTGGGCGTGCAGCGACCGGACGCCGAGCGCGGGGAGCTCCAGCCGATGCGGTTCGACGTCGTCCTGGGGCGCCGCGACACCCTCGCGATCGACGGCCGCCTGCCCGCGGACCAGTCGCGAGCGGGCATCCCTGAGCTCGGCATCGAGTCGATGCAGACCGCCACCCCCGAGCGCTGCGCCGCGCTCGGCATCGCGTACCACCCCGGGGTGATCGTCACCGAGTGGACGCCCGGCACCCGGTTCCGCCGCGACATGCCGGGGCGCGGTGGCGAGTCGTCCACGCCCGACGGGGCGATCGTCATCGCGACCAACGGCATCCCGGTGACCGACGTCGACTCCTTCATCGCCGCGCTGGGCACCGTGCCGATCGGGCCCCGCGACGACGGGTCGGCCACGCGGCTGATCCTGCCCGACGGCCGCGAGGCGAACGTCTGGCTGCGCGACCTTCGCCGGCCGTGACCCGCGACCCGGCGTCCGTGACCGCCTCCCGATCGAAGCCCGCCGCCGCCGCGGCCGCACCGGCGCCCCGGCCGGCGCCCCCCTGCGCCCCGTCGCCCGCCGCCCCCCGGCTGCTCGTCCGTGACCTGACGGTGCCGGTGCCGGGCGGACCCGCCGGAGCCGAGCCGATCGTCCGCGGGGCGGCGCTCGAGCTGGCCGCGGCCGAGACGCTGGCGATCGTCGGGGCGTCGGGCTCCGGCAAGACGACCCTCGCCCGGGCCGTCCTGCGACTGCTGCCCGCGACCGGCACCGTGCGGCTGGACGGCGCGGACGTCCTCGCCGCCCGCGGGCGGCATCTCCGCCGACTGCGGCGTCGGATGCAGATGGTCTGGCAGGATCCCGCCGGCTCGCTCGACCCCCGCATGCGGGTGGGGGAGCAGGTGGCCGAGCCGCTCCTCGTGCACCGGCTCGCCGGCCGGGCGGAGGCCCGTCGGCGCGCCGCGGCCCTGCTGGAGCGGTGCGGACTGCCGGCGGGAGCACCGGACCGCCGCCCCGACGCCTTCTCGGGCGGGCAGCAGCAGCGCATCGCGATCGCCCGCGCACTGGTCCTCGAGCCCGAGCTGCTGGTGTGCGACGAGCCGACGTCGGCCCTCGACGCGCACGTGCAGGTGGCGATCCTCGGCCTGCTCGCCGAGCTGCAGCGCGAGCGCGGGCTCTCGATGCTGCTGGTGACCCACGACCTGGAGGTCGTGCGGCGGATCGCCGATCGCACGGCGGTGATGGACACCGGACGACTCGTCGAGTCGGGACCGACCGCCGGTATCATCGAGACTCCGCGGCATCCCGCGACCCGCGCCCTGCTCGCCGCGGTGCCCGTCCGGCACCCGAGGGAGGCCGACGCACGGCGGCGCGCGGCGGCCGCGGCGGCGGCGGCGGCCACGACGAACCCCGCCGCTCCCGATCGCCGAGAGGACGCGGATCCGCCCGGCGGCGGTACGGAGGCAGCGCCATGGAGCAGTACCACGAGCTGATGCGGCGGATCCTCGACGAGGGAACGTCCAAGGACGACCGCACCGGCACCGGGACGCTCAGCGTCTTCGGCCACCAGATGCGGTTCGACCTCGCCGACGGCTTCCCGCTCGTCACCACCAAGAGGATCCACCTGCGCTCGGTGATCCACGAGCTGCTGTGGTTCCTGCGGGGCGAGACGAACGTCCGCTCGCTGCAGGCCGAGGGCGTCTCGATCTGGGACGAGTGGGCCGACGAGCGGGGCGACCTCGGCCCGGTCTACGGCGCCCAGTGGCGATCCTGGCCGACCCGCGACGGCGGCACCGTGGACCAGATCGCGGACGTGGTCGAGCAGATCCGCACGAACCCGTCCTCGCGCCGGCTGGTCGTCTCGGCCTGGAACCCGGCCGACCTGCCGCGGATGGCCCTCGCCCCCTGCCACTGCCTGTTCCAGTTCGACGTCGCCGGTGGCCGCCTGTCCTGCCAGCTCTACCAGCGGTCGGCCGACGTCTTCCTCGGCGTGCCCTTCAACATCGCCAGCTACGCCCTGCTCACCCACATGGTCGCGCAGGTGACCGGCCACGAGCCGGGCGACTTCGTGCACGTGCTCGGCGACGCCCACCTCTACCGCAACCACCTCGAGCAGGCCCGCACCCAGCTCGAGCGCGTTCCGCGTCCCCTGCCCAGCCTCGACCTCGATCCCACCGTGCGTGAGCTCGACGACTTCCGCTTCGAGCACGTCGCGGTGCACGGATACGACCCTCATCCGCACATCGCGGCCCCGGTCGCGGTCTGAGGCCCCCGGACCACGCCTCCGATGCTCGCCCTCGAGTGCATCCGCGGCCCCGATCGGGGTCGCCGCTTCGACCTGCCCCCCGGCGAGCCGCAGCTCATCGGCCGCAGCTCCGAGGCCCTGCCCGTCACCGACACGTCGGTGAGCCGCCGTCACGCCGAGCTCACGCCCGACGACGGCACGTGGTGGATCCGCGACCTCGACTCGGCCAATGGCACCTACGTCAACGGCCGGCGGATCGCCGAGCGCGTGCGGCTCGAGCCGGGCGACCAGGTGCGCTGCGGCTCGTCGCTGTTCATCCTGACCGGGCGGGCCGAGTCGGCCACCGCGCCGACCGCGCGGCTGCTCGCCGAGGACGAGCTCGACGTCACGATCGAGTCGTCGGCCGACCCCAACGAGGACTCGCTCGTGCTCGCGTCGCCCGACCCGGTGGCGGCGGCGGGCGAGCACCTGCGGATCCTGACCGAGCTCGTCCGCATCGCCTCCGAGACGATCGCCACCGATCAGCTCCTCGAGCGGGTGATGGATCTCGTGATGGCCGAGTTCCGGGCCGACCGGGGGTTCATCCTGCTCGGCGACCTCGCGACCGGCCCGCTCGCCGTGGCGGTGGAGCGACACCGCGAGCCGGTGATTCCCGGCGGGCCGGGAGGCCCGGGCGGCCGCGGACCGGCGGGAACCGCGGCGGGGCGCGAGCGCATCCCCGTCAGCCGGACGATCATCCGCCACGTGCGCGAGACCGGGGCGGGCGTGCTCTCGACCAACGCGATGAACGACGAGCGCTTCGCCAGCGGCGACTCGGTCGCCGCCTACGGCATCCGCTCGGCGATCTGCGTGCCGATCGCCGCCGGCGACCGCACCTGGGGCGTCATCCACATCGACTCGCAGCTGGCCAACTTCACCTTCACCGACCAGCAGTTCGGGCTGCTGCGGGCGGTGGGCCGGCTGACCGCGATGTCGATCCGCGCCCGCGAGCTGGTGGACGCGCACGTCCGCGACGAGCGGCTCGCCGCGATGGGGCAGACCGTCGCGTCGCTCAGCCACTCGATCAAGAACATCCTGCAGGGCCTCCGCGGCGGGGCGGACACGATCGAGCTCGCCCTGAACAAGGACGACCTCGGCCTCGCCCGCGAGGGCTGGCCGATCCTCGCCCGCAACCTCGACCGCATCCTCAACCTGACGCTCAACATGCTCGCCTACTCCCGCGAGGGCGGCGTCGACGTGGAGCTGGTGGACGCGGGCGAGCTGATCGAGGACGCCCGGCAGCTCATCGTCCGCCACTGCGACGCCCGCCGCATCGCCCTCGTGGTCGACCACGACGAGCACATGCCGCCGGTGCCCGCGGATCCGGTGGGCATGCACCAGGTGCTGATGAACCTGCTGATGAACGCGGTGGAGGCCGTGCCGGCCAGGCGGGGCGTGGTGACGATCGGCACCTCGTTCGACCCCGAGGGCGGGACGTGGGAGCTCCGCGTGAGCGACAACGGACCGGGCATGACCCCGGCCGAGCGGGAGCTGGCGTTCGTGCCCTTCTCGAGCACCAAGGGCCAGCGCGGCACCGGCCTCGGGCTCGCGGTGACCCGCAAGATCATGGAGCAGCACGGCGGCCGCGTCGTCCTCGAGACCGAGCCCGAGGTCGGCACGACGGTGCGGGCGATCCTGCCGATCGAGGTCGGACGCTCCGACCTCCACGCGACCCGGCTGCCGGGGGACGAGGCGGGGGACTGACGGCGACGGCCGGCGGGTCCGGCCGCCCGCGCCGCGGCATCAGTTGTCGAACAGGTAGTCCTCGCCCGGCGCCTTCTCGTGGCAGGCGATGCAGCCCTGTCCGGTGCCGAGGGCGACGCGGCCGGCCAGCGGCGTGCCGACGTCGTTGCGCATGACCGAGCCGTCGGGCGCGTACTTGACCCAGAACCAGTCGCCGTGCTCGGGGGCGTAGCCGTCGATCCGGCGCATGACCGTCAGGGCGACGAGGGCGTCCTGCGACTCCTCGGCGTAGTTGCCCTTGACGATGATGGAGCCGTCCGCGGTGGGCCTCGCGTCGCGAGCGACGTCGTTGAGGTGGTAGGTCAGGAACGCCCCGTGCGGGCTCTGCCCGGCCTCGAAGCCCTCCTCCCCGCCGTAGCCGGGCCAGTCGCGGTAGCCGTCCATCGCCTGCCAGAGCTCCTCGGCCCGGTCGAGATCGGCCTCCGTGCCGAAGGCCTGCTCGTCGTCGCCCGCCGCGTTCGCGTCCTCGCGGCCGGGCGAGCCGCCGTCACCGCCACCGGCGTCGGCGGGCGCGTCGGCTCCGCCGCCCTCGGCGTCCCGGGCGTCCTCGCCGCCCTCGCCACCGGTGCAGCCGAGGGGCGCCGCGGCGAGCAGGCCCAGGACGGCGAGCAGGGCCGGGAGGCGGGTCCCGGAGCGGGCGACGAGCGTCGATCGTGGGTCGGACATGGCGTGGCCTCCGTCGGTCGTGGGATGCCGCCCCCGCGGCGTGACTCCGAAGCGACCCTATGACGACGCGGTCTCCCGCCCAGCGGGGCCGGACCGCAGCCCGCGGCGGGGGGAACGCCGAGTGCCGCATCGGCGGCCCACCGCCTCCCACCGCCTCGCGCCGGTCCCGCATCCGTCCCCGAACCCCCGGCTTTCCCCATTCCCGCGGGAGACGCGAGTCCGGCCTGCCGATAAGAACCCGACTCCCCGGCCGCCGCCCTATCATGCGGCCCACTTCGGAGGCTCCCCCGAATGCATCACCCCGGCCAGAACCCGTCCACCTCGTCCGGTCGCGGCCCCTTCACGGGCCAGCCCGCCGGCCTGCCCGGCTCGATCCCGGGCGTGGACCTCGCCCGGCTCGCCGCCGGTCCCCTCGCCGCCCCCGGCGGCCCGCTCTCGGCTCCCGCCCCCGGCGGGCCCGCCGACCCGGGCTTCCTGCGGAGCGTGGCGTCCGGCGCGGCGATGGGCCTGCCCGGCCTGCCCGAGATCGTCAACGCCGCGAGCTATCAGCGCACGCGCGAGATGACGATCGACGAGATCCTGCTCGAGAACCGCGTCGTCTTCCTGATCGGCGAGATCAACCACGTCTCGGCCGCGCGGGTGATGATGCAGATGCTCTACCTCGAGGATCAGAAGCGCGGGCAGGAGATCAACTTCTACATCAACAGCCCGGGCGGAGCGGTGGACGACACGCTGGCCCTCTACGACACGATGCAGTTCATCTCGTCGAAGGTCGCGACGTACTGCGTCGGCCGGGCGTACTCGGGCGGCGCGGTCCTGCTCGCCTCGGGCGAGAAGGGCCGCCGGTACATCCTGCCCCACGCCAAGGTGATGATCCACCAGCCGTACGGCGGCGTCACCGGCCAGACCACCGACGTCCAGATCCAGGCCGAGCAGATCATCTCGGCCAAGAAGACGCTCAACGAGATCCTCGCCCATCACACCGGCCAGTCGGTCGAGCAGGTCGAGAAGGACGGGGAGCGCGACAAGTTCTTCCACGCCCAGGCGGCGAAGGAGTACGGCCTCGTCGACGAGGTCTTCTCCCTCGAGGGCCGCAAGGAATCGAAGAGCTGAAGCCCGCCGACGGCCTCCCGGCCACCGGCCCCGTCCCCCGCCGTCCCCTTCCCGCACACGCGAGCACCGACCCGTGAGCACTCCCTCCGCCTCCCACCTCGTCCCGATCGTCATCGAGCAGACCGGCCGCGGCGAGCGTTCCTACGACATCTACTCGCGCCTGCTCAACGATCGCATCGTCTTCCTCGGCGATCCGGTCACCGACACCGGCGCGAATCTCGTCGTGGCGCAGATGCTGTTCCTCGCCAACGACGACCCCAAGGCCGACATCCACGTGTACGTCAACAGTCCCGGCGGCAGCGTGACCGCCGGGCTGGGCATCATCGACACGATGCAGTTCGTACCCTGCGACGTGGCGACGTACATCATCGGCCAGGCCGCCTCGATGGGCTCGATCATCGCCGCGAGCGGCACCAAGGGGAAGCGACACACCCTGCGTCACGCCCGCAACCTCATGCACCAGCCGCTGCTCAGCGGCGTGATGGAGGGCCAGGCGTCGGACCTCGAGATCGAGGCCCGCGAGATGCTGCGGCTCCGCGAGATGCTGTACGAGATCTACGCGAACGCCACCGGGCAGTCGCCGGAGAAGATCGCGGAGGACTGCGAGCGCAACAAGTGGCTCGGCGCCGACGAGATGAAGGAGTACGGCCTCGTCGACGAGGTGCTCGAGTCGATGCCGACCACCGGCGGCGGCGGCGACGACTGACGCGCCCCGATCGCCGCCGCAAGGCGGGCCCCTCGAGCCGACGCCGCGACGCCCGACGGCATCACCGCCCGACCGATGACGCGCCGCCGCTTCCACCCCGGGAGCGGCGGCGTTCGTGCGCGGGGCGGATCACGGGCGTCGGCGGTCCGCGGCGCTCGCTCCGCGCACGAAAAAGGCCGGGGCGGGTCCGAAGACCACACCCCAGCCCTTCCGGGGGTCCGGGGTTCGCCCCGTGAAGGGCGAACTCGAAGATCCGTTCGGGGCGTCAGCCCCTCGGGACATGCGTCATGACGACGACGAAAGAAGTGTAGTGGCCGAATGCCGCACGTCGAGTGGCAGCCCGAGAAAAATGGCGGAGATTCGCGCGGTTCGCGGGCTCGAGGGACGCGGAGAGCGACCATGCGCCACCCGAGCCCGTCTCGCCGCGCATCCGCACGCTCGATGGCCGGCGGCGTGAAGGCCGCCTCACGCCGAGATTTCCGATCAGTGCCCAAACGGCACGTGCTCGACCACCTCGAGCCCGAACCCCGAGAGCCCGAGGAGGTTCTTCGGCCGGTTCGTGACGATGCGCAGCCGCCGCAGTCCCAGATCGCGGAGGATCTGCCCGCCGATCCCGAAGTCGCGGCGGTCCATCGGCTGGACCTTGCCGCCGATTCCCTCCGGGCGAGTGAGATCGGGCGCGTTCACGTCCTCTCCCCCGGAGCGTCGGTACTGCTGCAGCCGTGCGGCGAGTCCCGCCCCCGCCCCCTCCGGGCGCAGGTACACGACCGCGCCACGCCCGGCCTCGTGGATCATCCGCAGGCTGCGCCGCAGCGACTCGCCGGAGGGGTTGCCCCGCTCGAGGAACACGTCCCCCAGCAGGTCGCGTCGGTGCATCCGCACCAGGGTCGGCTCGTCGGTCGGATGCACGCGCCCGTCGGGCCCCGGCACCCCCACGCCTCCGGTGGTCAGCGCGAGGTGCGGGACCGGGTCGATGGTCGACTCCCAGGCGATGAGGGTGAATCGGCCCTCGGGCAGCTCGACCTCCGTGCCCGACGCCGGCTCGAGCCGGTGCACCAGCCCCTCGACGCTCAGCCGGTGGGCGATCACCTGCTCGACCGAGCAGATCTTCAGGTCGTGCTCGGCCGCGATCCGCTCGAGGTCCGGCATGCGGGCCATCTCGCCGTCGGGCAGCACGATCTCGATGATCGCGGCCGCGGGCCGCAGCCCGGCGAGCCGGCAGAGATCGACGGAGCCCTCGGTCTGGCCGGTGCGAACGAGCACGCCCCCGTCACGGGCCCGCAGCGGGTTGATGTGGCCGGGCCGAACCAAGTCCTCGAGCGTGGAGCCCGGATCGGCGAGCAGCCGGATCGTGGTCGCCCGGTCGGACGCGGAGACCCCGGTGCCCACTCCGTGGCGAGGGTGGCCGTCGACCGAGACGGTGAACGGCGTCCCCCAGACGCTCGAGTTGACCGCGGTCTGGGCCTTGAGGTCGAGTCGGTCGCAGTCGGCGCCGGTCATCGCGACGCACAGGTAGCCCGCGCCCACGCGGGTCATGAAATTGACCGCCTCGGGAGTCGCGTGCTCGGCGGCGATGACGAAGTCGCCTTCGTTCTCGCGCCGCTCGTCGTCGACGAGGATGACCATCCGGCCGGCACGAAGCTCGGCGAGGATCTCGGGGATCGGGCTGAGGGCCATGGGCGATGATCGTAGGGCGGCGCGGCGCCGGGGGCTGCGCCGCGCGGCGACGGCCGCGGTGTGACGGCAAGGCCGCGCCGCGCGGCGACGACCGCGGTGCGGCGGCGGGGCCG
>CAYLNM010000060.1:8849-23791 GCA_964385045.1 uncultured Isosphaeraceae bacterium | reverse complement strand
GTCGCCCCCGCCGCCGTCCGCCGCCCGCACGACGATCGCGCCCGCCGCGACGGGCGCCGCCGCCGCTCCGTCCCCCGCCGGCACCTCGTCCGCGTCGAGCTCCACCGGCCCGAGCCCGAGCCGGTCGCGCTCGAGCCACGGGAGGAAGGCCGCGCGGCACGCGGGACACCGGTCGGCCTCCGCCGGCACCTTCGCGTCGCAGGCGTGGCAGTAGCCGAGCAGGTGCGCCACCGACGGCACGCGGCGGGCGGCGGCCCAGAGCTGCCGCGTCGTCGGGCCGCGCAGGATCGTGGTGGGCCCGATCTCGCCGCGGTCGATCCGCCGGACGAGGGCCTCGTAGCTGCAGCCGGGCAGGAAGGGCCGCCGCGGGTCGCGCACGAACCACGGGCCCATCGCGTTGCGGGTCAGCCGTCGCGCCTCGGCGTCGAAGCCGCCGCCGCAGGCGGCGCACGCGTCGGCCGGCGCGGCGGCGTGCCCGCACCACGGGCACACGATGAGTCGGGGCGAGGCCATCGCATGACCCTACCCGCGCCCGCGGTCGCAGGGGTGCTCGCCGCCCCCCCGCGCGAGCGCCGGATGTGCGACCATGCCCGCATGACCGGACGCCGCCCTCCCCGCCGCCGCCCCACCCCTCGCGGGCTCGCCGTCCTCGCCGGCCTCGCGCCCCTCGCGCTTGCCGCCGCCGGCATCGGCTGCGCCGCCTCCGACACGCCCCGCCCGCCCGAGACCGTGATCCGCGAGGTGCCGCCCGAGGTGTCGGTGGACGGGCGGCCGGTGGCCCTCGTGGACGGCGTGGGCGTGCCGTGGTCCGACCTGCGCCCACGGCTGCTCGAGGCCGCGGGAGCCGAGGTCCTCCGCGACTGGATCCTCGACCGCCGGCTCCGCGCCGCCCTGCTCGACGCGGGCATCCGGGTCTCCTCGGAGATGGTGGCCGCCGAGCAGGACGAGCTGCTCGCCCGGCTCGCGGAGGACCCGGACCGCGCCGCCCGCCTGCTCGCGGACCTGCGCGACCGGCGTCGCCTCGGCCCGGGCCGCTACGAGGCCCTGCTGCGGCGCAACGCCGGACTGCGGGCCCTCGTGGCCCCGACGGTGACGGTCACCGAGGCCCAGGTGCGGGCCGCGTTCGACGTCGCCCACGGACCGCGGCGACAGGTGCGGATCATGACGCTGCCCGGCCTCGACGCCGCCGCCGCGGCCCGGGCCGAGATCGGCGCCGGCCGCTCGTTCGCCGAGGTCGCGGCCGAGCGGTCGACCGACCTGAGCGCGGCCCGCGGCGGGCTCCTCGAGCCGTTCAGCCGGCTCGACCCCGCGATGCCGGCGTCGATCCGCCGCGCGGCGTTCGCCCTCGAGGCCGAGGGCGACGTCTCGACGCCGGTGCTGCTGCCCGACGGGGCCGCCCTGCTCGAGCTCGTCGCGACGATCGAGGGCGACGGCACCACGTGGGACGAGGGTCGGGCGGACGCCGCCCGCGCCGCCCGCCTCGCCGCCGAGCGGGTGGCGATGGAGGAGGCGGCCCGCGAGCTGACGGGCGGGGCCACGATCACCATCCTCGACCCGGCGCTGCGCGACGCATGGGAGCGGCGACGACGCCGGGTCCGCACGGACCGCTGACCGCGCCGGGCGCCGCCGTCAGTCCGCGGGCACGCACCGTCCGTCCGCCCACGCCCGCAGCTCGGCGATCCGCTCCCGCATCGTGACCGACAGCGGCGGCGAGCCGGCCACCGCGGCCAGGACGTCCTCGTCACCGGCGGTCCGGCCCTCGGCCCGGGCCGCGTGGGCCGAGGCGATGATCGCCTGCTCGAGCTCGGCCCCGCTGAAGCC
Organism: uncultured Isosphaeraceae bacterium; assembly: GCA_964385045.1. Lineage (GTDB taxonomy): Bacteria > Planctomycetota > Phycisphaerae > Phycisphaerales > SM1A02 > CAYLNM01. The sequence goes on along the minus strand of CAYLNM010000060.1, from coordinate 21,970 downwards.
CTCGGCCGCGGCCGCGAGCCGCGGCAGATCGAGGTCCGCCGGGTCGAGCCCGCGGCGGCGGGCGTGGATGGCGAGGATCGCCTCGCGCACCTCGGGCTCCGGCAGGTCGACGAAGAAGATCTCGTCGAAGCGGCCCTTGCGCAGGAGCTCGGGCGGCAACGCCTCGATGTCGTTGGCGGTGGCGACGAGGAACACCGGGGCCACGTGGTCCTGCATCCACGTCAGCAGCGTGCCGAACATCCGCTTCGACAGGCCGCCGTCGGTCGAGCGGGCGGCCGCGGATGCGAAGCCCTTCTCGATCTCGTCGATCCAGAGCACGATCGGGGCCATCGCCTCGACCTGCTCGAGCGTCTCGCGCAGTCGCCGCTCGGACTCGCCCACGTAGCGGTCGTACAGCGCGCCGGGATCGAGTCGCAGCAGCGGCACCGACCACGCGGTCGCGATCGCCTTGGCCGAGAGGCTCTTGCCCGCGCCCTGCACGCCGAGCAGCAGCACGCCACGGGGCGGCGGCAGCGTCGGGTCGGGCTCCGGCCGGTCGAAGGCCTCCCGCCGCGCCGCGAGCCACGCCTTGAGCCGCGCGAGGCCGGCGACGTCGTCGAGCGACACCGGGGCCTCCACGAACTCCAGCGCCCCGCCGCGGTGCAGCTGCTCGCGCTTCCACGCGAGGATCCGGGAGAGGTCGTCGGCGTCGAGCCGGCGATCGTCCTCGATCGCCTCGCGGACGAGCTGGGCCGCCTCCCGCCGCCCGAGGCCGCGGAGGTTGCGCACGAGGATCTCGAGGTCGCCGCGGCTCATCCGCGCGTCGATCGGCCGGGCCCGGGCGGCGGTGCGCACGGTGCGGCGGACGATCCGCTCGAGCTCCTCGGGATCGGGCAGCGACGGCGTGAACGACCGGGCGAAGGGCTCGAGCTCCGGCGGGAGGTGATCGTCCACCCCGAGCAGGACGAGCGTGCCGCCGGGTCGATCGCCGTGCAGTCCGTCGAGCTCGTGCACCAGCTCGCGGAGCAGGCGCCGCACCCGCGGCTCCTCGAGGTGCGGCCCGGCGTCGAGCAGCACCGCGAGGACCGGCTCGCGCGCGGTCGCCGCGGCCCGGCGGATCGCCCACAGGCCCTCGAGGAGGCCCTCGGTGCGCTCCATCGCCGACGCGTCGGATCCGAGCCCGTCCCGCACGCCGGTGACCGCCGACCACCGCAGCAGGCGGTGGCCCCCGCCCATCGCCGCCGCCACGAGCAGGTCCAGCGCGTGCCGCTCGTCGCCGGTGACGATGCGGAGGCACGGCACCCCGGAGCGGATGAGGCGGTCGAGCCGGGCCTGGTCGCGATCGGCGGCCGCGGCCTCGGCCGCACCGGCGGCACCGGCGGGACCGGCGGCACCGGCCGCATCGGAGGATCCGTCCGAGTCGGGACGTCGGGACGACGTGGGCGCGGAGTCGGTCACGAGCATGACTCTACCGATGACCGGCGGCGGATGCGACGAGCGCGTCCGACCGCCCGCGGGGGGCCACCTGTTCCCGCGGCCCGGCCGCCGATCCACCGACTCCGTCGGTCTCAGGCCGCGCCGCTCGCCGAGGCCGTCGCCGCGGGCTCCCACGCCGCGATGACGTCGAGGGCGTCGCGCAGGTCCACCGTGCCGCTGCCGTCGACGTCCTCGCGGCAGCCCGCCGGTCGATCGCACGGGCCGAAGACCGACATGACCGCCACCAGGTCCGACAGTCCGACGACGCCGTCGCCGTCGACGTCGGGCCCGTGCACCGGGCCCGGGCTGCAGACGAGGTCGGCGAGTCTCGGCGCCTCCACGCGGGCGGTGGCCGCGTCGCCGCCGAGCAGTCGCACGCGCACCTGCACCGCGGCCGCGTCGGGCAGCTGATCCCGCACGTCGATCCGAACGTCCCGCGTTCCCGTCACCGGCGACTCGAGCACCGCAGCCCGCGTCCACGGACCGAGTCCGCCGGGACGCACGAGGATCTCGAGGGCAGCGTCCCGCGAAGGGCCGGCGTCCAGCCGGGCGCCGAGCCGGATCATCGGCACCCGCACGCCCTCGAGCGGCCACGTGGGGCCGGTCCAGGTCGCCCCCGCGCCGTGGATCAGGCCGCGACCGCGCTCCGCCACGCGCGGCGCCACGGCGCCACCGAGCACCGCGTCGTCCGCGCCGGCGACGACCCGCTCGTAGCCGACGGCGTAGTCGGCCGGGGCGGAGCCGCCCGCCGGTGGCCACCAGGCCGACTCCACGCCGTCGGCCCGCGCGGCGATCGCCTGCAGCCACACCTCGGGCTCCGACAGGCAGGGCGAGCACGGGATCACCGTCTGCCACCGGCCGAGCGGACCCGGAAGGCGGCGCATCTCGTGGACCGTCCAGTCGAGGGCCGCGTGAGCCCGCACGTGGGCGACGACCCGGACCCCGGCCCCGGATCCGCCGCCCGCGCCCCGCACGATGGCCTCCACCGCCACGCCCCGTCCCGGCGCCGCCACCGCGGGCATGAACCGACCGGGCTCGACGTGGAGCCGGCCGCCGCCGGCGGGCGGGTCGACACCGTCGCGCCACTGCGGGAGGGCGGCCGGCCCGTGCGTCGTCAGCCGGCGCGGCGCGGACGTCGTCGGGGCCGGTCCGGCGCCGGGCACACCGCGACGCTCCGGCCCCGTCTCCAGGGTGGATGGTGGATCGAGGCGTCGGTCGCCGCGGCCGGGCGACGGCGGCGCCTCCGCGGCGGTCGCGACGCGACGGTCGCTCCCGGCGGGCGGCGACGTCGTGACCCGCACGGGCTCGTCCGCCGCGACGGGCGGGCTCGACTCGGGCCCGGGCGTGCCCGGGGCGGCCGCCGCGGCACACAGGAGGCATGAGACTGCCGCCATGCCGGAGCTCGCGAGCCGGCGGGCACACGGGCCGGCGGTGCGGTCCGCGGGAAGTTCGTCGTCTCGACCAGTGGACTCGGGAGGCATCGCGCGCGTCGTCATGTCGGGCTCCACGGTGCCGGTTCCCTCGGCACCCCTCCCCGGAACCCCGGGCGTCCGAGCGCTCCGGGGAACGCTCGGGCCTCCTCCGCACCGAGGCGCGAGGGACTGGCTGGGCGAAGGCGGCGACGGTAGCGACCGGATGGCGCACCCGCGACGCAGGAATGCGATGGTTTCGCAAAGTTCACCCTGCCCGGCGCCGGGCGCCGGGCGGCGGCGGCGGCGGCGCGCACGACGGGCCCCGCATGCGCCGTCCGGCGACTCAGCGCAGCGCCTTGAACGCCGCGAGCGCGTGCTCACGGGCTTTCCCGTGGTCCACGATCGGCTCCGGGTACGCCGGTCGGTCGTCGAAGAGTCCCGCGTGCTTCCACGGCTCGTGCACCTTCTTCCCCGGCAGGGGCGAGAGCTCCGGGACGTACCGGCGGACGAACTCGCCATCGGGGTCGTACCGCTGGCCCTGCGTCGTGGGGTTGAAGATGCGGAAGTACGGCTGGGCGTCGGTGCCGGTGGACGCGGACCACTGCCAGCCGCCGTTGTTGCTCGCGAGATCGCCGTCGATCAGGTGGCGCATGAAGTGCCGCTCGCCCTTGCGCCAGTCGACGAACAGATCCTTGGTGAGGAACATCGCGACGATCATCCGCAGGCGATTGTGCATCCACGCCTCGGCCTTGAGCTGACGCATGCCCGCGTCCACGATCGGGAAGCCGGTGCGGCCGGCGCACCACGCCTCGAAGGGCTCCTCGTCGTCGTTCCAGTGGATCGCCTCGGTGTCGAGTCGGAACGCTCGATGCATGGACACCCGCGGCCAGCCCACCATCACGTGGCGATAGAAGTCGCGCCACACCAGCTCGCTGATCCAGACGTCGATGCCCTTGGCCCCGCTCGAGAGGTGTCCGTGGTTGGCCTCCTTCGCCGCCCGCAGGCAGGTGCGGGCGGAGATGCAGCCGGTGGCGAGGTACGCCGAGAGCCGGCTCGTGCCGTCCGCGGCGGCGAAGTCGCGGGCCTCGTCGTAGTCGCGGGCCCGCTCGTCGAGGAACCGCTCGAGCCGCCGGGCCGCCTCGTCCTCGCCCTCGGGCCAGAGCGCGCGGATCGACGGTGGCGGAGCCTCGAAGCCGTCGACCGCGTCGGGGACGGCGTCGGACGTCCCTACCATCGTCGGCGCCGGCGTCGGCGTCGGCACCGCGTCGGGCACCCCGTCCTCGCGCAGCTGGGCGAGGACGTTGCGCTTGAAGGGCGTGAAGACGGCGTACGGCGAGCCCTCCTTGGTCAGCACCGTGCCGGGCTCGAGGATGCACTGATCGTGATGGATCGAGACGCCGCGGCCCGCGGCCACGAACGCCCGCTCCACCGCCTCGTCCCGGCGGCGCTCGTTGACCTCGTAGCCGGCGTTGAAGTGCAGGGCGTCGCACTCGTGCTCCCGGGCCAGCGCGAGCAGCGCGTCCGGGACCCCGGCGTAGTCGCCGGCGTCGACGATGCGGAGGGCCACGTTCAGCTCGGCAAGGGCCTCCGAGAGCCGGCCGAGGCTGCGGAGCACGAGGTCGACCCGGGCGGCGGAGAGATCGTGCATCCGCCACTGCCGCGGGCACAGGGCGAACGCCGCGACCGTGCCGTCGTCCCCCCGGCGACGGGCCTCGGCGAGGGCGGGATGGTCGTGGATCCTGAGGTCGCTGCGGAACCAGACGAGCGTGCGCACGGCGGAGTCTCCGGACGGGAGCCCGACTCTAGCGCCCGGCCGTTCGATGCCCTCCGGGGAGGACCGATAACCGGCATCCGGGAGAACCTGTCGCATCCGGTCCAGCCCGGAGCCGTCCCTCCCCGATTCCCCCCGTGGCCGGGAAGGATCCCGGCCGACAGGGGTGCCGGCGGAGCCGGACCGGGTCCTGCGCGACGGAGTTCGCGATCGCAAGGGATTGGATCGAGGACCTCACGGATGAGCAGCGCACGACCCGGCAGCACGCTTCGACTCGTACGGGATCACGCCGATCCCCGCGGCCGCCACGGCCGCGACGCGCGGACGGCGTCTCCCCTGGCCGCATCCGACGGCACCCGGCCCCACGGACTCTCCATCCACCCGCGTCGTGTCTCGACGTGGGATGCGGGAGTGGCGGCGTCGACACCTGACCCGGCGTCGCCGCTCCTGCACCGTTCGTCCTTCATCCCGTGGACCGCCATGGACGGCGGTCACGCGATGAAGCTCTCCCCGCCGGGCTCCGGCCCCCGGGGACCGCGGCCGGCGGCCTGAGCCGCCCCGCCGCCGCCCCTCCCGTCCGATCGCGGACGCGAGCGCGGGCACCCCATCCCCCCGCTCCATGAGCCGGGGCCGGCCGTCACCGCGCGTGCGAGGGCGACCGGCCCTTTTTCGTGCGCCGGGGCCGGGGCGGCGAGCCCCTCGGGCCCCACGGTGGGCGTCGTCGGGTCGGATGGACGGCCGGCTCCGGCGGGCGGGCTCAGCGGGGAGGGCCGTCCTCGCGCCCGGCCTCGGCGACCGCGCGGACCACCGCGACGAAGGCGAGCGCCACCGCGAGGACCACCACGAGCGTGAAGGCGAACTGGTCGCCCTCGGAGAGCAGCGCGATCAGGGTCGCGAGCAAGACGAGGACGACGGTCAGCTCGATCCGGCGCTGGCGCCGCTCGATCCGCTGCAGGGACCGCTCGATCGCGGCCACCTGTTCCGGCTTCAGCATCGATGCCTCCCGGGCCTCCCTCGGCCCCGTGCGTGGGGCGGCAAGGATAGCCCGGACGGAGGCCGGACGGGGGGCGGCCGGGGCCCGGCGGGGGCCGGCGCACCGGCGGGGTGACGGCCGCCCGACTGCGGCCGAAGGGCGGGGTCAGCCGCCGAGCCCGCCCGCGGGGTCGGAGTCGGTCGACCGGGGCGCCGCGGCCGAAGCGGCCGGGGACCCGTGACCCGTCCCGCCGTCGCCGCCGCCGGCGTCGTCCTGGTCCGAGCCGCCGGCGTCGCCCGGCGTCCCGAGGCGGTCGGCGAGCTCGAGCCGCCATCCGCCGTGCTCTCGGACCAGCGGCACGTCGTCCACCACCGTTCCGTCCTCGCGGAGGATCCGAACCGTCGCCCGGTCGTCGGCGACGGTGGTACGCCAGCGGACGGCGAGATCGGTGATCGCGGGCCCGCCCGCGTCGAAGCCGCGGGCCCAGAGGCGGCGGGCCTCGCTCGCCGCGACCCGGTCCTCGACCTCGGGCAGGCCGACCCGTCGCGCGGCGCGGCGCACCCGCTCCCGCCACGCCCGGCGGGTCGGCTCCGAGAGCAGCTCCCACTGCTCGGCGTGCCGCCCCTCGTCGCCGTACATCGCGAAGGACAGCAGGACCTCCTCCGGCGTGAGCCGCGAGGCGGCCTCGTGATCGGCCGGCGGCACCACCCGGTCGGTCCCGAACGCGGACGGGCGCTCGATCGTCATCGCCAGACGGCCCGGCGTGCGACCCGCAGGCGACTCCTCCGCGCGATCCTCGCGATCGTGACCGAGGACGCGGAGCAGCTCGACGAGCCGCTCCTCCTCCGGCTCCTCGCGGTCACCGGCGGCCGCGGTGCCATGGCCGCAGCCGCCGGCGAGCAGCGCCGCGGCGCCGAGCACTGCCGTGGCCACGGCCACGCGCGACCGGGGCGGGCCGCCCGGGGTCCGACGCGGACCGCGGAGACGTGACGGAACGGGACTCACGGGCGCTCCTCCATGCGGGCGGCGGCCTGGCGGACGCCGATCTGACGCTCGATCGAGCCCCCGGACATGAAGCCGGTCGCCTCGTGGACGACCCGGCCATCGGCGGTGAGGAGCCGGTGACGCGGTACCGGCACGCCGGACTCGGGGCGCAGCAGCACCATGCCGGGCGGAAGGCCGTGCCGGGCGGCGTAGCGCTGCGCGAGTCGGGCGTCGGGCTGCTCGCCCGCCCGCTCGCCCGCGACCAGCACCACGCGGAAGCGGGCCGCGCCCCGGAATCGCTCCCGCAGCGGCCCGAGGACGCCGACCTGCTGGTCGCTGACGCCGCTCGCGGGCGACGCCTCGATCACCCAGATCCAGGGGGCCCCGAGGCCCTCCGCCGTGACCGGGTCGCCGTCGATCGACGTGCCGATGACGCCCACGACCGCGGGCTCCGGCGTCGCCGCGACCGGCCGGGCGACCGAGGACCGTGGGTCGATCCGCACGCCCATCGCGACCAGCGCGAGCACGCACGCGAGCCCGAGGCCCGAGAGCGCGGCGGGCATGTTCACGCGTCCGATCAGGGCGGTCATCGCCGCGCCGCGCCGCGGAGCCCGTCGGGGGCTCATGGTGACGGCCGCGGCGGCATGCGGCGCGGGGGCGATGCCGGCGTGGGCGGCGGCCGGGACATGCGGTGCCGCGGAGGGCGGCGCGGCCGGCGAGGCGTGGACGTGGGCGACGGGGGGCGGCGCGGCGGCGGTGGCGACGACGGCCGCGGGGGTCGTCGCGTGGAGAAGGCTCGGCGCCGCGCTCCGCCCGGGTGAGGTGGACGCCGCCGGGGCCGCCGGGGCCGCCGGGGTGCCGCCGGCCGAGGCCACCCAGCCGCGCAGCCACGCCGTCAGGTCCATCGCGCGGCCCGGGTCGACGCCGCGGAGCAGCACCTGCCGCACGCCCCGGCCGAGCAGCTCGTCGTCGAACTCGACGCTCACGCGCTGCAGGAGGCCCAGCGGCCCCTGCCGTTCGGGCATCACCGACCGCACGCGGCCGAGGGCGACGCGCACGACCTGCGGACGGCCGACGGCCCGGGGCAGGATCAGGACCTGCTCGCGCGGCTCGAGCACCATCGACGCGCGGCCGTCCCGGTCGAGCACCGACGCGACCGCGAGGGAGCCCCAGCCGATCACCAGCGACCCGCCCACCGACACCGCGAGGTGCCACCACGCCGGGCTCGCGAGCACGCCGAGGGCGGTCAGGGCGGCCATGAGGACGCCGGCGGCGGAGACCACGAGGCAGGCGGTGGACAGCGGGTGACGGCGGCGCACCGGGATGCGCCAGGCTCCGCCCACCGGCGTGATGCCGAGCGTCCGCACCGGGTCCGGGCGCCCGCTGTCCCGCACCGCGCAGACCGCGCGGGCCAGGAAGGAGACCGCGGCCACGGCCATGGGCCAGGCGAAAAGGCCCACGAGGACGGCCCGATCGGCGTCGCCGCCCCGCAGCACCGCCTCGGCCATCATCGTCGCCAGCACCACCGCTCCGGCCGCGAGCCCGACGGCCGGCAGCGTCACGAGCAGGGCGTGGATGCGTCGTGACGTCATGACTGCACCTCCGCCCCCACCATCGAGTCGGACGCGCGGCGGCGTGGGCCCGGGTGCCCCGCCCCTCGCCCCCGACCGGTGGACCCTCGCGGTCGTGCGGGCGAGGCAAGCCCTGCGCGGGTCCGCGGACCTCCGAGCGAGGGATGCGGCGGCGGGTCGACCGCGGCCGGGCCCGGTCCCGGCGATACCCTGTCCCGCGATGCTCGCCGCCCCCGTCAGCCCCGCCTCCGGCCCCCGCGCTCCCGCTGCATCGCCGCCGCGGCCGAGCTCGTCGGCCCGGCCCTTGCGCCGGGGGATGCCCCTGGCCGCCGGCGTCGCCCGCTGCGGCGGCCCCGGTCGCCGCCGAGCCCGCCGGCGAGTCGCCGCCGCCGCCCTCGTGGGCGCCCTCGGCGCCCTCGCCGGAGGCTGCGAACGCGAGGCGGCCCTCGTCGGGACCGGGCCCATCCGCTCGGTGGAGGTCGGGCCCGACGGCTCGGCGTACGTGCTGCGGGCCTGGCGGGACCGCACCCCCGGCTCCACCGTGCTGCTGGACGTCGACCCTGCAACCGGGGCCGCGGCCCCGATCCTGCCCCGCCTGCCCGGCCGCCGCGGGGCGACGGTGCGGACGATCGAGCTCGCGGTCCCCCGCCCCGCCGCCGCCACCGAGGGCGGCCCGGTCGAGCTGGTGCTCGTCGGGCCCGACGTCGGCCTCGCGCGGATCCGCGGCCCCTTCGCCTACCTCGGCGCGTTCCCCGAGCTCGAGATCCTCGACGAGACCCGCCTCCTGCCGCCGGCGGCCGGCCCGGCAGCCTCGGTGTCGCCGGACGGGAATCGGCTGCTGCTGTTCGCGCCCGAGCGCAACGGCCCCGGGGAGTGGGCCTACGTCCCCGTGATCGTGGACCTGACCGACCTCTCGCGGCGACGGGCGGTCCGCGCCCTGCCCGGCCGCGAGGGCACGTGGCTCGCGAGCGGCGCCGCGCAGGTCGTCGGCCCCGACGGACCGCTGCGGGCCGAGCCCACCGAGGCAGGCCGACTGCGACTGGTGCCCGTGGACGGCACCGCGGCGAAGGCCCCGCCGGCCCGGGGATGGACGCGGGCGGCGGGCGGCGAGCTCGTCCGGACCGCCGGCGGCCCGGACGGGCCCGCCGACTCCGCGCCCCTGGACTGGCCCGCGCCCCTCGCGGGCGTCACCCCGCTGGCCGCGGCGCCCGTGCCGGGCACCGACGGAGCCGGCGGCGGCCCCACCGACGGGTCCGCCCCGCGGACCGTCGCCCTCGCATGGACCGGCCGCCTCCTCCTCCGCGTCACCGCGGACGCGGACGGGACGCTCGGGGCCGTCCCCCTCGACCTGACCTTCGACCGCGGGCGGTGAGCGGGACCGCCGTCCCCCCTGCCGCCCGGTCCGCCGCGGCGATCCGGCCGCTCCCCGGCCGCGCCGCACCCCCGCCACCCTTCGGAGCCCACGCATGTCCCTCGAGCTGACGTTCCTCGGCCACTCGGCCTTCCTGCTCGACGACGGCACCCGCCGCCTCGTCGTCGATCCGTTCCTCACCGGCAACCCCAAGGCCTCGTGCGCGGCCGACGAGCTCGACGTCGCCCACGTGGCCCTCACCCACGGCCACGCGGACCACGTCGGCGACACGCTGTCGATCGCCCGGCGCACCGGCGCGACCGTGCACGCGGCGTTCGAGCTCACCGAGTGGCTGCAGGAGCAGGGTCACGAGGCGGTGAGCCCGATGAACCCCGGCGGCCGGGTGGCCCACGACTTCGGGTGGATCGCCTTCACGCAGGCGTTCCACTCCTCCTCGTACGAGGGCCGCTACATGGGCATGCCCTGCGGCATCGTGCTCGAGATGGGCGGCGTCGTCGTGTACCACGCCGGCGACACCGGGCTCTTCGGCGACATGCGGCTGATCGGCGAGCTGTACCGCCCGCAGGTCGCGATCCTGCCGATCGGCGACCGCTTCACCATGGGGCCGGAGCTGGCCTCGAAGGCCGCCGACCTCGTGGGCGCTCCCCACGTGATCCCGTGCCACTACGACACCTGGCCGCCCATCGAGCAGGATCCGGCGAACCTGAAGCCGACCTCGGGCACCGTCCACGCCCTCGAGCCGGGGGCGTCGCGGTCCTTCGACTGACGCCGCGATCCCTCGCCGCACCGCCCGCCGTCGCCGCGGGCGGGCGGCCCCGGACGACGACGCGGGGGGCCCGACGATCGGCCGGACGCCCCGCGTCACGTTCGGGACTCGTGCTCCGCGCCGGGGCGCGGCGGCGTCGCCGCGCCCCGGCGGGCGCGGCTCACCTCACGGGCAGGGGCCGAAGGTCGCGAGCACCTCGAGGACGTCGTCGAAGCCGACCGTGCCGTCGCCCGAGACGTCCTCGGGGCAGCCGTCGCACGGGCCGAAGGACGAGAGGACCTCGAGCAGGTCGCCGAAGGCCACGTCGCCGTCGCCGTCCACGTCGGCCGGGCAGTCCGCGTCGCATCCGCCGCCGGCGCAGGTGGTCCCGTTGCCGGCGAACGTGCCGCCCGCCGCGACGCAGGTCGCCTCGTCCAGCTCGACGCAGGCCCCCGTCGGCAGGCAGCATGCGCCGACGAGCTGATCGCACTCGGCGCAGTCGCCGTTCGGCCCGAGGAAGGTGCCGCCCTGGTTGGTGCAGCCGCCCTCGGTGTCGGTGGTGACGCAGAATCCGTTGGGCAGGCAGCACGGCCCGGGCGTGATCGGCTCGGCGGGCACGTTGAGGCAGCTCCGCGTGTTGCGATAGGCGATGATGCTCGAGATCGAGCCGCCGGAGAACTCGTTCGCGCTGGTGATGAACGGGTTCATGGTGAAGCTCGGGCACGAGCAGTGGAAGGCCCCCCAGAGGTGGCCGAGCTCGTGGGCCGAGAGGTCGGTCGCGCTGGCGAAGTTGCCGTTGAAGTCCGACTGCGAGAAGCAGTAGCTGCCGAAGGTGCCGAACTGACCGCCGGAGCAGCCGCCGTCGTTCACGCAGATCCCGGTCTCGCCGATGTCGGCGGCCCGGCCGATGGTGCCGCCGTCGACGTTGCGGCCGGTGAAGAGCTGGGCCACGTCGCGCGGGATCGCGCCCTGGTTCTCGGTCCACTCCTCGATGAACTCGCACAGCAGCCCGAAGGAGTCGAAGGACGAGTAGGGGTCGAACGACGTCGTGCGGACCACGATCCCGGTGAGCTCGTGGGTGATCCCGACCTCCGACTCGTACTGCAGGTTCACCGTGTTCATCACGGTCTCGATGCGGGCCTGCACCTCCTCGACGCTGCCGTAGTCCTGGAAGTACTCGAAGTCGGCGTCGCAGGCGAGCTCGGCCACGTCGAGCTCGCCGCCCTCGACCGGCGCTCCCGGATCGGCCGGCGGGTCCTCGGGGTTCGGCGGCGGGCCGAAGCCCTCGTTGCCGCACGCGTGGCCCGGCATCGGGATCACCGCGAGGTCCTCGTAGACGACGTGCAGGGCGCGGCCGGGGGCGGCGTCGAGCGCGGCCGGCTCGATGAAGGTGCGTCGGCCGTCGGCTCGGATCACCGACAGGACGAGGCCGTCGCGCACGAGGCCGCCGGCGACGAGCAGCTCGGGCCGGCCCACGACCTCGCCGCGGACGGTCGGGAGCGGGGCGGGGTCGATCTCGACCAGGTCGGATCCGCCGTCGTCGATCAGGACGCGGTGGTGGTCGGCCGAGCGGATCGAGTGCGGGCGCAGCTCGATCGTCGCCGGCTCGCCGTCGAGGGTCAGCTCGACCGTGAGCTCGGCCGCGGCGGCCGGCAGGCCGGGCAGCTCCAGGAGCTCCGCGTCGGCGAGGCGGTGCTCGGCGCGGGCGGCGAGCAGCAGGCCCGGGTCCGACACCGCCGCGGCCCGGACCGGGGGCCGGAGGGCGGGACGCTCGAGGATGGCCTCGGCACGGGCGGCGCGGGCGGTGGTGCGGGCCGCGTCGGCGGCGGCGGCGCCGGCGGTCTCGGCGGCGGCGAGGGCCGTGGCCGGCGCGGCGGCGAGCAGCCCGGCGGCGAGGGCCAGGAGAGCGGGCGCGAGGCGTCGGGACATGGGGCGGGGGCTCCGGGGATCGGGGATCGGGGATCGGGGATCGGGGATGACCGGCGGCCCGGGAGCCGCCGCGTCGAACCTACCCCGCGGGGGGAGACGTGTCACGCTCTTTCGCCGCCCCGGTCGTCCGTCCGCCCGCGCGTCCGGGAATCACGCGGTGCCGGCGGGCTCGTCGATCTCGGGCCGAGCGACGGCGCCGGGGGAGCCCGGCCCGCCGGCGGCCCCGGTCGCGGACGCGGATTCCGACGCGCTCCCCGTCGCGGCCGTGGCCTCGATGCCGATCGCCTCGTACGCGAAGTCCCGCAGCCGCCGCATCTCCGGCCGCGTCGCCTCCTGGCCCATCTGCGAGATGCGGTAGAGCACCACCGAGACCAGGATGGCGCCCGTCATCACCGCCAGGCCCGTCGGCGGGCGCTCGAGCATCCACTGCACGAGCCCGAAGCACGCGGCGAACGCGGCCACCGTGATCGTGGACAGCAGGGTGAGGGCGTAGCAGGTCCACGCGGCGGGCTGCGGCGCGAGCAGGCCGTGCAGCACCGGACGCCCGTCCTCCTCCCGGAACTCCAGGTGCAGGCAGGGCGACCACATCCGCCGCTCCCGCGCCGGCAGGTTCACGTCGGCGTGGTGGCCGGCGATCGCTCCGACGAAGCGGCCCTCGGCCGCGTCGAGGGCGCGCCGCACCCGGTCCATCGCCTCGTCGGGCGGACAGGGCAGCTCGGCGGAGAATCGGGGGCGAAGCGGCGGGAGGCTCATGGGCTCATGGACACGGGTGGTCCGGCGACCGGCCGGACGCACCCACGATCGCCGCCCCCGGACCTGCGGTCAATCCCCGGCGGCCAGCCCGCGGCGACCAGTCCCCGGCGGCCAGCCCGCGGCGACCAGTCCCCGGCGGCCAGCCCGCGGCGACCA
>CAYLNM010000060.1:0-8749 GCA_964385045.1 uncultured Isosphaeraceae bacterium | reverse complement strand
CCCCGGCGGCCAGCCCGCGGCGACCAGTCCCCGGCGGCCAGCCCCCGGCGGCCAGCCCGCGGCGACCAGTCCCCGGCGGCCAGCCCGCGGCGACCAGTCCCCGGCGGCCAGCCCCCGGCGGCCAGTCCGCGGCGGCCAGTCCGCGGCGACCAGTCCCCGGCGACCAGTCCCCGGCGACCAGTCCCCGGCGACCAGTCCCCGGCGACCGGCCCCCGGCGGTCACTGCCCCGCGGCCGCTGCTCCCCCGGCGACACCCGCCGGTGCCCGCCCGGCGGTCGCCGGGGCGCCCGGCCGGGTGCCGAGCGCCTCGAGGCAGGCGGCGAGCAGCGCCCGCCGGTCGACCGGCTTGGCGAGGTACGCGTCGCACCCGGCCGCGAGGCACGACTCCCGGGCACCGCTCATCGCGTCGGCGGTGCAGGCCAGGACCGCGGGCCGCAGCCCGCGGCTTCGCAACGCCCGCACCGCGGCCCAGCCGTCGACGCCGGGCATCCGCATGTCCATCACCACCAGGTCGATCGGCTCGCCCCGGTCCACCGACTCCTCGAGCGCGTCCAGCGCGGCCTGCCCGTCCGCCACCCCCCGCACGATGGCCCCGGCCTGCTCCAGCACCGCCGTGGTGAGCGAGCGGGCGTCGGCCTCGTCGTCGGCCACCAGAACGCGGCAGCTGGCGAGCGGGGTCCGGGCGGTCCGATCGCCGCTCGCATCACCGGGCTCGGCGGGGCCGCCGGGACGCCCGGCCGACGCCGGCGTCGGATCCGCGGCCACGGTCGCGGTGAAGGTCGAGCCGACCCCCGGCGTCGACCGGGCCTCGAGGTCGCCCCCGAGCAGCACCGCGAGCCGCCGCGCGATCGTGAGCCCGAGGCCGGTGCCCCCGCGGGTGCGGGTGGTGCTCGCGTCGGCCTGCACGAACGACTCGAAGACCCGCGCGAGCTGCTCGGCCGTCATCCCGATGCCGGTGTCGACGACGTCGAGTCGCAGCCGCCGGCCCTCGGGCTCGCGCGGCCACGACACGCGGATCGTGACGCCGCCCTCGTCGGTGAAGCGGATCGCGTTGCCGACGAGGTTCACGAGGATCTGGCGGAGCCGCACCGGGTCGCTCGCGACGAGGCCGGGCGACGGCCCCTCGTGCTCGACCGCGAGCGCGAGGCCCCGCTCCTCCGCCCGCGGGCGCAGCAGCTCGACCACGTCGGCCGCCAGCTCCGCGACGTCGACGGGCACCCGCTCGAGCTCGAGCCGTCCCGCCTCGATCCGCGAGAGATCGAGGATGTCGTCGACGACCGACAGCAGGTGCCGACCGTTGCGGCGAATCACGTCGACGCATCGCGCCCGCTCGTCCCCGGGGACGGTCGGATCGTCGAGCAGGTCGGCGAAGCCGAGGATCGCGGTCATCGGCGTGCGGATCTCGTGGCTCATCGCGGCGAGGAACGCGGACGTGGCGCGGTCGGCCTCCTCCACCGCGGCGCGGGCGCGGTGCAGCTCGTCCACGTCGCTGATCGAGCCGACCACCCGGGTCGCGCGCCCGGCGTCGTCGCGGCGGGACTGCGAGCGCACGCGGAACCAGCGCCAGCCGCCGTCCTCGGTCCGCATGCGGTAGGTCGCGTCCTGCGGCCGCTCGTCGACGAGGTGGGCGTGCATCGCCCCCACCGCGAGGTAGGCGTCGTCGGGATGGACGAGCTCGGGCCACGCCTCGATCGGCCGGTCGGCGGGACGGGCGGCCCGGCCGAGCATGGCCTCGAATCGCGGGCTGCACCAGCAGCGGCCGGTGGCCGGGTCGTCGTCGTAGAGCCCCTCCACGCATCCCTCGATCGCGAGCCGGAAGCGATCCTCGCTCCGGGCGAGCCGGTCGGCCGACGCCCGGGCGTCCGTGACGTCCACCGCCTCGACCGTGATCCGGCGCAGCTCGCCCCGGGATCCGCGCTCGGGCACGAGGACGGCGTCGAGGACGCACGGCGGGGGGTCCCGCCCGTCCGAGACGCCCGCGCCGCCCGGATCGCCCGGATCGCCCCCCGCGAGCACCAGATCCCCCCGCCACGGTCGTCCCGCCCGCAGGCGGGCGGCGATGCGGGCCCGCCACGGACGGGGCGGCAGCTCGGCGAGCAGTGAGGCCGCCTCGACGCCGACGAGCGTCTCGGCGGTCCGGCCGAGCCGGGCGCCGAGCCCGGGATCCGCCCGGTGCAACCGGCCGTCGCCGTCGAGCACGGCGGTCACCACGTCGGGATGGCTGGCGGCTTCGCCGCCGTTCGACCGTCCCGGCAGCGACCGGGTTCGCGCGAGGAGTCGACGCATGGGGCCCCCGTCCGCTCCTGCGGACCGGGACACCATCGACCGACCGCCACACGATGACTGCGGGTGCTCCCGAGGGATCCCGGGGGCGAGCGCTTCGCCGACCGGCACGACCGGACTCCGATCCGTTCCCGGACCGCGTCCGTCGTGCCCGGCGGCGGCCCCTCCTCCCGCGACGTCACCCCGCCGGAATGAACAGCCCGGCCACGCACGCGGTGCAGAAGGACGCGAACGCCCCCGCGAGCATCGCCCGCAGGCCGAGCGCCGCGAGCTCGCCGCGACGCGAGGGCACGAGGGCCGCGATCCCGCCGATCTGGATGCCGATCGACGGCACGTTGGCGAAGCCGCACAGCGCGTAGGCCGCGACCTGCGCGGTGCGCGGATCGATCGCCGGGTCCTCCCCCGACACGAGGTCGCCGAGGTTCTTGAACGCCACGAGCTCGGTGACGAAGAGCTTCTGGCCGAGCAGCGAGCCGAGCGCCGGGGCGTCGGACCACGGGATCCCGAGCAGCGCGGCCAGCGGGGTGAAGAGCAGGCCGAGCCCGCCCTCGACCGTGAAGGGCCCGAGGCCGCGCTCGGACCGCCACGCGGCGACCGGCTCCCACTCCGAGAGCGCCGCGAGCGGCATGTTCGCGAGGGCCAGCAGCGCGAGGAAGGCCACGAGCATCGCGGCCACGTTGACCGCCATCCGCAGGCCGTCGGTGGTGCCGGTCGCGGCGGCGTCGATCAGGTTGCGGGCCGTGGTGGCCCCCTCGATCCGCAGCCCGGTCTCGTCCGCCGGCGTCTCGGTCTCGGGCACCATGACGCGGGCCATCGCCACCGCGGCCGGCGCCGACATCACGCTCGCGATGAGCAGGTGCTTGGTGAACAGCAGCCGGCGCGCCTCGTCGTCGCCGCCGAGCATCACGACGTAGACGCCGAGCACGCTGCCCGCGATCGTGGCGAAGCCGCCGGTCATGAGCAGCATGAGCTGCGACCGCGTCATCCGCTCGAGGTAGGGCCGCACCACGAGCGGGGCCTCGGTCTGTCCGACGAAGACGTTGGCCGCCACCGCGAGGGCGTCGGTCCCCGTGATGCCGAGCGACCGGCGGAGGCACCACGCCAGGCCCGCGACGAGCCGCTGCATGAGCCCGAGGTGGTACGCGATCGCCATCAGGGCGCCGAAGAGGATGATCACCGAGCCGGCCTGGATCGCGAAGACGAAGCCCCACGGCCCGTCCGCGTCCGCGAGGCCGCCGAAGACGAACTCCGCCCCCGCCCCCGCCGACCCGATCACCGCGGTCACGAGCCGCGCGACCGCCTCCACCGCCCGCACCGCCGGGGGCACGGTGAGCAGCAGCCACGCGAGGCCGACCTGCACGAGGATCGCGATCGCGACGAGCCGCCACGGGACGCGGCGGCGGTCGGTCGAGAGCAGCCAGGCCAGTCCGAACAGGACGGCGAGGCCGAGCAGGGCGGTCCATCGCTCCATGGGCGTGCGGCCCGCGCGCGGCGGCGGGGCCGGGTCCGCGTCAGTCGCGGGCGGCCGGGGGCGGGCCGTCGATGCCGCCGCCGTCCGTCCCGGGGCCGGCGTCGGCGTCGTCGCCGTCGTCGTCCGCGGCGGCGGGCGCGGGGCCGGGGGCCGGACCCTCCTCGGCGAGCAGGACCTTCACCACGTCGTCGACCCGGCTCGGCAGCAGGCCCGCGGCCCGGACGCGGCCGTGCTTGTCGATCGCGAAGTACGTCGGCCAGAAGCGGACGTTCCACGCCCGCTGCGACCGGCGCTCGGCGTCACGGGCGACGGGGTAGTTGATCTTCGTGTCGCGCACCATGTCCTCGGCCGCGGCCCAGCCGTTGTCGGCGGCGTGGAGGCCGAGGAACACGAGGCCCTCGTCGCGGTACTGCTCGACCATCTCGACGTTCTTCGGGATCGCCCGGCGGCACGGCCCGCACCAGGTCGCCCAGAAGTCGACGATGACGACGCGTCCGCGAAGCTCGTCCCAGTCCAGCTCGACCTCGTCGCCGATCCACGCGTCGACCGACAGCTCGGGCGCGGCGGTGCCCTCCATGGCGCGAAGCGTGGCCGGCCGCTTCTCGCCGTAGAAGAACCACGAGTCGGGGAACGGCTTGGGGGCGTCCTCCGGCGCGGGCGCCGGGGCGGGGGCGGGGTCGTCCTCGGTGGCGGCCACGGGCCCGGCCACGAGGGCGAGCGTGCCGGCGGCGAGGATCGCGAGGACGACGGGCAGCAGACGGGGGCGGCGAGCGTCGTGCGGGCGAGAGCAGGACGAACCGGTCATGGGCGGGCTCCGGAGGGGCGACGGCCGCGCCGTGCGCGGCACGCGAAGGCCACGGACGACCGCCGCCGACCCGTCCACGGTACCCACTGACGGGTCGCCTGCCGAGCCCCGAGGGGACGGACCGGATGCGACCGGATGCGGCCGGCCGCGGCCCCGGGCGCGCGAGCACGCCCGCCGATCCGAAGGATCCGCGGGCGTGCTCGGGGCGTGGCTCGGTGGGGTCGTCGGCCCGCCGACGCGAGGCCGGGCGGCCGACGGCCCGGGGCTCGTCAGGCGACCTTCTTGGGCGTGTAGCCGCTGCAGGTGCTCACGGGCGACACCTTCAGGCCGAGCGGAGCGTTCTCGGGATGGCCGCACGGCTCGACGTGGTCGGGCTCGGCCTGTCCCGAGATCCGGATCTGCACGAGCTGGGGCGCGTCGGAGTGCTCGGCGCCGAAGTGGTCGCAGGTCCCGCACTGTCCGTCCTGGATCGAGATCATCGGTCTCTCCTTCCGTTCGAGGGCGATCACGTTCGACCGTCCCGAACGAATCGACCGAGGGCAAGCGCAGCGTGGGGCGGTTCTGCTCGATGAGATCCAGTCGCAGCGCCGATTCTCGGACGCGCGCGTGGTGGACGGCCCGATGGGGCACCCACGGGAGCCGGCCACGCGGGTGACGTCGCCGAACCGATCGAGGAGGCGGAGCGACGGACCGCCGCGCCGCGAAGGCCGTGCGGCTCCTCGCGGTGAAGCCACCCGCGCGACTCGAGCGTCGCCGCCGCCCGGCGGACCGTCGAGCGGCGACGCCACTCGGCGGAGGAAGGACCGCGCGGCCGGCCGGTCCGGGACCCCGGGAACGACGGAGAGCCGCACCGCGATGCGGTCCGGCTCTCTGGAGGGCAAGCCACCCACGGGACTCGAACCCGTGACCTAAGCTTTACGAAAGCTTCGCTCTGCCAACTGAGCTAGGGTGGCGATCGGGTCCCGCGGCGGTGCCGCGAGTCCCACAGGATATCCGCTCCCCCGCGACCGTCCACCCGGAGCCTCCCCGGCGACCGGCCCGCCCGGGAACGACCGCGGGGCCGACCCCGCCCACGGCGGAACCGGCCCC
Source organism: uncultured Isosphaeraceae bacterium (assembly GCA_964385045.1). GTDB lineage: Bacteria > Planctomycetota > Phycisphaerae > Phycisphaerales > SM1A02 > CAYLNM01. Next base: position 3,101 of record CAYLNM010000060.1, on the reverse strand, counting down.
GTGGCGCGTCGCACGAGCTCGCGTCGAGCGGCCCCCGCCGGGGCTGGCCTCGCTCAGCCGTCGCCGCCGTCGACGAAGCCGACCGCCGCCGCCGGGTCGCGGTTCAGCGCCCCGTGCACCAGGGCCGCCGCCTCGGCGACGTCGTCCTCGCTGCCGGCCACCAGCCGCACGAGGGCGTCCACGTGCCGCGGCTCGGCCAGGTTGCCGAAGCGCTTGACGCTGTCGGCCACGCGGGTGAGCAGGTCGATCTGCTCGCCGGGGTCGCCCGCGTCGAGGGCGGCCTCGAAGAGGGCCTGCTGGGCGGTGGACGACCGCATCAGGGCGAGGACGTCGGCCACGAGCATCCGGGTGCCGCCGCTCCGCGCGGCCAGGGCGTCGAGCAGCGACGGCTCGGCGTCCACCACGTCGAAGGCGGGCGTGTCGGCGATCGCCACGTCGCGGAGGGCCGCGAGGGCCTCGATCGCGTACCGCTCGGCCTCGCCGCCGGAGAGACGTCCGCCGGCGCCGCGGCGAAGCAGCTCCTCGACCTCGGCCGCGAAGGCCGCCTCGTCGAGCGGACGGGTCACCGCGGTGCGGGCGTCGGCCCGGTACTCGAGGGCCAGCTGCGGCACGTCGACCCCGGGCACCACGAGCATGACCGGCGCCACGCGGCCGATCCGGGAGGCGCGGACGTCGGCGTTGGCCTGCACCGCGGCCTCGCCCGAGTCCATGTTCACGACCACGAGGTCGAGGGACGCGACGTCGGTGGCCGCCGGCAGCACGTCCGAGGCGGTCGGGCCCTGCGCGACGACGGTGAAGCCGAGGTCCTCGAGTCGCGAGGCCTCCACGCGGCCGTCCTCGGCGTCGTCGGCGATCACCACCGCGAACAGCTCGCCCGCGGTGCGGACGGCCGAGGCGAGCAGCGGGACGACGTCGCCGCTGCCGGCGAAGTAGTCGCGGGGCGTGGCGCGGGCGAGGGTCAGGGCCGCGTCGAGCCGGGTGCGGCGATCGGGGTAGCTCAGGGCCTCGACCAGCGGACGGCGGCCGCCCTCGGGGAAGAGGTTCGAGCCGCCGGTCGTGCCGGCGAGGGCATCGATCGCGTCGCCGACGAGCGGCGTGTCGTTGGTGTCGAGGGCGTAGCCGAGGACCCGCTGGGCCACGTCGGTGCCGAAGACCGTCGCGTAGAACTCGGGGGTGTAGGGCTTGTCGCCGAAGATCGGGTCGACGCCGCCCGCGGGCAGCTCGTTCTCCCGCCGCAGGTCGGCGGCGACGTAGAGGCTGATCGCCTCGACGTTGCCGGCGTCCACCTCGAGGGCGTCGGCCGACTGCTTCATCGCCATGACCTCGTTGAAGATCACGGTCGGGACGGGATCGGCGACGAGGCCGAAGCTCTCCCACTTCCACACGTTCTGGGTCGGGTCGAAGGGGAAGGCCACGAGCGAGCCGAGATCGCTCATGTACATGTCGGCGAGGTCCACGTGCAGCTCGTCGAGCGGGGCCATCGCACCGTAGATCCGCTCGAAGGTGCGGGCCGCGAGCTCGCGGACGGCGTCGGTGGTGGTCTCGTCGCCGGCGACGCGGGCAAGGGCCGGGGCCGCGTGGCGGTAGGCGTTGCCGCGGCCGCCGCGACCGGCGAGCTGGTCGAGCATCTCGATGATCGAGCGCTGCTGGACCGGGTCCACGTGCGGCAGGGCGACGGTCAGCGGAGTGATCGCCTGCACGCCGATCGAGATGACGACCTCGCGGACCGCCTGCTTCTTGAGCTCGGTGGCGTCGCTGGTGAGGACGTCGAGCAGGTACGGCACCGCGTACTCCCCCGCCGCCTCGAGCCGCCGCTGGGCGATCCGCTGCTGGCGGAGGGTGCCGTCGAGCATCTCGATCGCCTCGACGATGCGGTCCCGCTCGCGGGCGAGGTCGAGCCGGCCCTGCTCGATGCGGGAGGCGACCTCCTCGACGACGCCCTCGAGGCTGGCGACCCGCAGGCCGCGCTCGAACGCGCGATCGAGACGGGCGAGGTCCACGTCGCCCTCGTCCACGAGGCGGGCGAGGTCGGCGGCGTCGAGGCGTCCGCCCTCGAGCAGGTCCACCAGCTCCTGGCCGTAGCCGATCGCGAGATCGGGCTTGGCGACGGAGATGTAGTGGACGAACTCCTCCAGCAGCTCGGCGGGGTCGTCCCCGGCGGCGGGCTGGGCCAGGGCGGCACCGGAGAAGAGGGTCGTGCCGGCGCAGAGCGCCAGCGCGGCGGCGGTGCGGCCGAGGCGCTGGGGGGTCAGCATCGCAACGGGCTCCTGCACGGGGACGGGGGATGGATCGGGAGGGACGGCCGAGGGGGCCGAGCGGCGCGGACCGCCGCGGCATCGGCCGAGTCGGCGAACGTACCGGGGGGTCCGGGGGGTGTCAACGACGACGGGAACGGGGCTCCCGGCCTCCCGATCCGGCCGCCGGAGGCCTGCGGTTCCCTCCGGCGGCCGGGAGACGTCCGGGCCGCGGCGCACCGAGGTGACGCGGGCCGACCGTCGACGTGGCGGCGACGGCGAGCGCCGTCCGCGGCGCCGGCGGATCCGCGCGGATCCCCGGGACCTGATAGGCTGTCCGTGCGTTCATCCCAGCGATCCCGGATGCCCCTTCGCGGGCAGGGAAGGCGGTGAGAATCCGCCGCGGACGCGCCGCCGTGACGGGCGGGCGGGACCGAGGCCTCCGGGCGTCGCGTCCCTCCCGAGTCCCCGGCCCTACGCCACTGTCGCCTGCCGGCGATGGGAAGGCGGCCGGAGGATGATGCCCGAAGCCGGAAGACCGACCGGGATCGCGGGGCGAGACCGGCGCGTCTCCGGTCGCGGCCCCGGGTCCCGGACCCTGCGCCGGCCGTCCCTCGTGGACGGCGATCGTGCGCGTGGCCCGACCCGGCCGCGGACCTCCGGCGACGTCCGGACGCGCGGCCGGCGGTCCGTTCCCGCCCCGGCCCCGCGCCCGCTCCGGCCCGGCCTCGTCCGTTCCCGTCGGGAACCGCCCCGCGCGTCTCGGGGCGAGTCCGGAGGCCGTCCCATGGCCCGTCCGCGATCGTCGTCCGCCGCGCCCCGCGCGGTGGCGTGTGCGTCCCCGTCCGCCCCCCTCCCCCCCGCCTC
>CAYLNM010000059.1:0-23819 GCA_964385045.1 uncultured Isosphaeraceae bacterium | reverse complement strand
GCGCCGCTCGTACCGCGGGCACCGGCCGCACCGCCCGCCTCGAGCCCCGCCGCGGCGGGCGCGGCCGCGGACGCCGCGACGGGCAGCCGCAGCGTGATGCACGTGCCCCGTCGGGGAGCGGTGTCGACCTCGATGCGGCCGCCGGCCCGCTCGACGACCTGATGGACGAGCCACAGGCCGAGGCCGGTGGAGACGGTGCGGGTGCGGGTGGAGAAGAACGGGTCGAAGGCCTGCGACGCGACCTGGGGATCCATGCCACGGCCCTCGTCGCGCACGCGGAGCAGGACGGCCGGGACGGGCGTTCCGTCACGGGCGGCCGACGGCGCGTCGGGGTCCCGGTCCGCGGCGCTCGCGGCGTCCGCCGCGTCCACGGCGTTCACGGCGTCCTCAGCGCTCGCCCCGCCCCCGGCGCCCGCGGCGTCCGGGGCGTCCGGGGCGTCCGCCCGGGCCCCGCCCGCGGCCGCGGACCCCGCCGCCGGAGGCTCGGGCGCGTCCGGCGCCATCGCCGCCTCGACGCGGACCGTCCCGGCTCCGTCGATCGCGTCCGCCGCGTTGACCACGAGGTTCAGGACCGCCTGGGTCAGCCCCGCCGCGGGCACCGCAACCGGTGGCAGGGCGGGATCGACGTCCGCCTCGAGCCGCACGTCGTCCGGCGTCGCGTGCCGCAGGAGGGGCTCGACCCGCGTCCACCAGGCCGCGAGCGGGGTGGCCGCGCCCGCCGGCCCGTCGAGCGGGTCGCGGGCGAACAGCCGGAGCCCGTCGGACAGGTCGCGGAGAAAGCCGAGCGCGTGACGGGTGGCCTCGAGCGTCTCGGCGACCGGTCCGTCGGGGGGCGTCGCTCCGAGCTCCAGTGCGTCGAGCCGGCAGCGGAGTGGGAAGAGCACGTTCTCCATGTCGTGCCCGAGCCCGGCGGTGAACGTGCCGATCGCCGCGAGCCGGTCCGCCACACGGAGCCGGGCGTGCGTCGCCTCGAGCGCGATCGTCCGCTCCCGCACCAGCTCCTCGAGTCGGTCGCGGTGCGCGGCGAGCTCGGCCGCCTGGCCGCGGAGCCGGGCGATCAGCCGGCCGCGCGCGATGACGCCCGCGGCCTGGGCCGCCACCGCCTCGAGGTAGGCCAGGTCGTCGGCGTCGAAGGTGCGTGGCGCGCGATGCAGGCTGTAGAGGACGCCCATCGGCGGCTCGTCGCCGATGGTCAGCGGCACCGCCGCCCACGCGGGCCAGCTCGTGGCCGGCGCCCCCGCCGCTGCGTCCGACGCCGCGTCCGGCCCCGCGAAGGGATCGAGCCCCGGCTCGCCGATCGTCAGCGGACGGCGGTGCTCCACGATCCAGTCGCCGACCCCGCCCGCGTGCCGCGCCAGCACCGCGCGGCGAGCGGCCTCCCCGGAGGCCGAGGCCACGACGGTGGATCGCGCGTCGCTGTCCGCGCCGTCGCTCGCTCCCCCCGCGGCGTCGCGCGTGATCACCACTGCGGCGACGTCCGCGGGCAGATCGGCGGTGAGCCGCTCGAGCAGCGTGACGGGACGGGCACTGCCGTCGGGGGCGGCCGCGGCCCGCGTCGCCCGGACCAGGGCGACCTGCCGCCGCAGCCGCCGCTCGAGGTCGAGCGTTCGCTCGCGGCCGGCGTCCGCGATGCGGCGATCGCGCTCGGCCGATCGAAGCCAGGTCAGCGTTCCAGTGGCGGTCGGGGGCCCGGGAGCATCGCCGCTCGGGCTCGGCGCCTCCGCGGGCTCCGCGCGCGGAACGCCCCCCGCCGCCGCGTCCCCGCCGTGGTCTCCGGCCGGCCACCGTTCCACCACCGCCGACATCGGGACCGGCCGCTCGCCGGGCCGCTCGAGCACGAGCGTTCGCTCGACCGGCCCGCCGTCCGCGGCGGCCACGAGCCCGCCGGGGCCGAAGGGCAGGGCGGTGGCCGGCAGCGGACGCCCGTCGTCGCCGCGAATCGTGGCGATCGTCGTCCACGCCGACACCGGTCGCGCGAGGAGCTCCCGGCCGAGCAGCCGCTCGGCGGCGGGATTCCATCGGACGGGTCGCCCCGCCGCGTCACAGGCGACGCAGCCGAGGCGGGTGTCGTCGAGCTCGGGCCATGGGACCGCCGGGCTCGGCGAGGCCGGGTCGGGCGAGGGATCGGCCCCGGATGGCCGGGCGGCGGTCATGGCCGCCATCGTACGGACGCCTCGACCTCCCGCGCCATCCGCCGGCCGGCCGGCCGGCGATCGGTCCGGACTCGCCATGCCCGGTCCGGGAACCCGCGATCAGGGGCGGCTATCCTCTTCGCCCGGTCGCGATCCGACGTGGGCTCCGGTGCTTCCGGAGCCCGGGACCGCGGCGGACCTGCACCCCGCTCATGGAGTACGAACCGATGTCCCCGTCCCGTACCGGGTCCGCCCGGCCCCTGCTCGTCGCCGGCCTCGTTGCCGGCGGTCTCGCCCCGGCTGCGGCCGGCTTCACCCTCGCCGGCACCGACGCCGAGTCGCCGAGCACCGTCCTCGCCGAAGAGGACGCGGTGCTGATGGCCGCGATGCAGGACGCCGCGGACGACGCGGGGTCCGACGAGGAGCGCGTCTGGAGCTTCGCGGTCAACGCGGGCGGCTCGGCCTCCTTCGGCAACACCGACAAGCAGGATGCCTTCGTCGTCTTCACCGGCAACCGCGAGATCGACGACGAGAAGACCACCTTCCGCGCCGCGTACTACTACGGCGCGTCCGACGGGGACCGGACCGACAACGAGTTCGAGGCCGCCCTGCGGCAGGACTGGTTCATCGACGGCTCGAAGTGGGAGTACTTCGCCCAGGTCAAGTACGAGTACGACGAGTTCCAGAGCTGGGAGCACCGGCTCTCCGGCTACGTGGGCGTCGGCTACCAGTTCGAGAAGCGCGAGGACTTCGAGCTGCTCGGCCGGGCCGGCGTCGGTGGTGCGCAGGAATTCAACAGTCCGGACGACGAGTTCCGCTGGGAGGCCCTGCTCGGCGCCGAGCTCCGCTGGGATCTCACCGACCGCACCGAGCTCACCGCGAGCACCGAGATCTTCCCGAGCCTCAGCGACGTCGGCGAGTTCCGCACGCTCAGCCGCGCCGGCATCTCGACCCTGCTGGACGAGGAGCTCAACATGAGCTTCACCCTCGGCCTCGAGCACGAGTACCAGTCGGAGAACGAGGACCCGACCGACAAGAACGACTTCCGGATCCTCGCCGGCCTGCAGTTCCAGTTCTGAGTCGCGGCGCGGCCGCCCGCTCGTTGCCGCGCGACGGGTGGGCGGGCCACGTCGCCCGCCGACCACGGGGCGGACGGGATCGCACGGCGGTTCCGGCCGCCCCGCGTCGCGCGCGAAGGGCGCACCGGGAGGGCGAGCCATCGAGCGGGCACGCGGATGTGGCGGGCGTCCGGCGACCCGCACGCCGTGGCAGATCGGGGCGGCTTCGCCGGAGCCTCGGCGCCGGGCGCCGCGGAGGCGACGCGTCATGCCCGTTCACCGATCCCCCGGAGGAGACCCGGCGCGCTGGTCGCGGGCCTTCATGCTCCACGTCATCCTCGCGATCGAAGCACCATCATGCGATCATCACCGCTGCCGCTTCCGCTCGTCCTCGCGATGCTCGGCAAGCCTCCGGCAGTCGGCGTCACGGCTTTCCTCGGGGTGCCTGCCCTCGTCTCCATCGCCGAAGCGTCGCCGGTGATCCCCTGCCGGCAGGTCGCCGAGTGGCTGCGGGCGTCGAACGTGTTGACGCGAAGCGACTTCGAGACGAGTTTCGAGCTCCGCATGGCACGCGCTCGCTCCGCTTCGATCACGGAGGCGTGGGATCTCTCGACGGAGAACCTCGATCTCCTGCAGCGCTTCCGGTACGTCGTTCTTGGTTCCCGGCTCCATGTCCAGCAGACCCGGGCGGCCCGGGATGCCGCCCGGCCAGCATCCGAGGCGTACAGGGCGATCGGCGTATGGACCGGGGAGGCGTACTTCAGCTGGGTCGACGGAGACGATTCGTTGAGTGTCCATGCCCTTGCTCGACAAGGGGACATGCTCGCCCATGGTTTCATGTTCAACGTCATGGACGATCGCTTCCCGTGCCGCCTGCATCCGCTCGCCCGCCATGTCGAGGAGGGCACGATGCTCGGCCAGTCGATCGAGGACGGCATCCTCACGCATCGCTTCGCGCTCGCGGGCGTCCCGAACCATCAGACGCAGCATGAGCTTCGCGTGGAAGCCGAGCCGCCGCACCGGCTTCTCGAATCGACCGTCACGGTGTTCTCGCTCGACTCGCGCACGAATCGGCTGGGGCCACCGGTCGTGAGTCAGTCGTATGCGGTGACGGCCTGGAGAGAGGTGCGGCCCGGGCAGTGGATCCCGGAGTCGGCCGAGATCCGGGGCGAACGAGCGACGAGCGTCGATCCGGACATCCCCGGCCCGGTCTCGTTGATGACCAGGATCGATCGGACGAGCTTTCGGCTGATCCACGAGCCGGGGTCGGTCGATCCGACGATCTTCGACGTTCCGATGCCGATCGGCGTCGACGTGACGGACGAGCGTCTGGATCTCTCGTTTCGGGTGGGGGAATCCTGGGTCGTGCTCGATGGCGTCCCGTACGAGCTCGACGCGCCGATCCTCGAGCATCCAGGTGAGGATCTCGGCGAGCTGCTGCGCGGCGCGACGCCCCGGATCCCCCCGAGCGACGGCGGGCGCGCCGAATCGACCTCGCCCGGCGTTGGTCGGGCACGGACGGACGACGAATCCTCGGGCACGCCGGCGGGCCGGCTCGGCCTCGTGATCCTGGCCGCGGGCATCGCCGCAGTGGGACTCTGGCGTCTGCGTCACGCGAGGAACGCGGCGTGAGCCGCGGTGTCCGGTCATCGTGCTCCCTGCCGCGGCTCGAGGGCCGTGGGCCGAGCGGCACGATCCGCGTCATCGCCGTGCTGCCGTGGATCCTGCCGGTCGGCGTGCTCACGTCCTGCGAGGAGGGCGGGACGTCGGACTCGGGCCGGGTGTCCGAGCGCGAGGTCGCGGCCGGGCCGCACGGCCCGTCCTCCGACGACGTGCCGAAGCTCCGGATGGAGCCCGTCCGCTACGGGCCGTGGCGCGGCGCGACGACCCGAGACTTCGGCGTGGTCAGGCTCGTCGGGAACGATCCTCCGCTCACCCATGTCTTCACGCTGATCAACGACGGCGAGGAACCCGTCTCGATTCTCGACGTGTCGGCGTCCTGCGGGTGCACCGCGGTCGCCATCGAGAACGAGCTCGTGGCCCCCGGCCACCCGCTTCGAATCTCCACCAGCCTTCGGCTTTCGGACTCCGGCCGGCGTCGGGGCAGGATCACGGTGCTGACCGACCATTCGGAGTCACCGCTCCTGCGACTCTCCGTCACGGCGGTCGGACGGAGCGTTCACGGCCTCGCGGCCGTGCCGTCGCACCGGGCGGTGACCGGGGAATCGTCGGTGACGTTCGGTCTCCACGCGGTGCGTGACGACGGTGATGAGCCGCCGCCCGGGCCCCGGCTGGTCGATGCGCCGCGGGGATGCACGCTCGACACCCGTCCGTGGTCGTCGATTCAGCAGCGGTGTCCGGAGCGAGGCCTGCCGTCACGATGGGAGACGACGCTGGTGCTGCCCGATCCCGCCGCGTGCGTGGCGCCCGATCGTCCCCTCACCGAGCTGCGCATCGCCGTCGACGGTCTCGGCGAGGTCACGGTGTCACTCCGTGATGGTCGCGCCGTGTCCGCGACCACGGATGCCGCGAACGCGGACGCGCTCCCGGCGGGGCGCAGGCGATGAGGGGCCATCCGTCGCCGCGGACCGTGGGGCCCCGCCGGAGGCCGCGGTGCAGTCGCCGGCACGTGCCGGTCGTCGTCTTCGTCCTCGGCGGGATGCTGTCGCGGGCGTTCGCCGCCGTTCCTCCCGCCATCGTGCCGTCGACCCCGGTGTCCATCGGCGAGCCACGGTCCGCGTACGTCGGAGGCACGCCTGCTCTCCACCGGTCCGTCGCCGTGGCGGCGAGCGAGCTGGCGATCGAGCCCGAACGCACCGCTCCGGTGATCTCGTCCGCGCTCGACGAGCTCTTCGTGCTCGTGATGGACGAGCCGTCGTTCGTGGAGATCGGTCAGGCGGTGCGGCTTTCCGCCGATCAGTTCGAGTTCGCCCGCCAGGCGTTCGCCGCGTACCAGGCCGACATCGGCCGGCTCCGCGTCTCGATCGGCGACATGATCGAACCGGCGATCGCGGACTTCCTCGCCCGGGCCGCCGGGCCCGAGCAGCCTGGTCCCGCCGACCTGAGCACGCTCGCCGGCGTCCTGGACGAGGCGTTGCGGAGCCTTCGTCGGGGCATCGAGTCCGCCAACGCCGGGCTGGAAGCCCGCATGCGGGAATGCCTCGACGACTCCCAGGTGCCGCTTCTCGACCGAGCGATTCGCGCGTGGCGCCGCGCGCTGCTCCTGAACGAAGGCCGATCGGACGATCCGGTCAGGGCGCGCCAGGATCTCGGCCTGCACGTCGACCTGTTCATGCTCGCGGTCGACGCGGCCGATGCCGACGCGTCACTCCGTCCGTGGCTCCGATTGTCGAGGCTCGGCGAGTCGCCGCCGGTGCTCACGGCTCCGGATCCTCGCGCCGCCGACGGATCCAGCCACGCCGACCGGGTCGCCGCGGACGCCGTCCCCCGTCATCCCGACATCGAGATGGTGCTCGACGCGTACGCCGAACGGCTCGACGTCCTGCTCGTCGAGGCGGCGTGGAAGCGGGCGGAAGAGCATCTGAAGCGAGTTCGGGCGACGGTGGATCGCGATGCGGCCGCGCTCGAGCGGGTTCAGCGGGCATCGCTGCGCCGCTGGGCCGCCATTCATCGGCTGACCGACGAGTACGCCCGTGCCGTCGCGGACCGTATCGGCGCGATCGGCGGCGATGAGGCCGCGCCCCGGGCCTGGATGGACGCCTACCACCGCGCCCTGTTTCCCCGGCTCCACGAGCCCCGGTCGGCCGACATCGTGTGGGACTGGATCGAATCACTCCCGGAGGACGAGGTCCCGGCGGACCGGCGGGCCATGCTCGCAACCGCCTGGTCCGAGCACCTCGAACGCCGTCGCGCGTTGCGGCGACGCATGCAGCAGGCGTTCATCGCCTGCGTGACGCAGGACGACGTGCGGCCGGGCATGGTCGACTTCCGGCGACGGATCGGCGATGAACCGGAACGCCTTCGGCCGATCACCGCCGAGCGACGTGCCGTCAACGACGCGTTCATCGAGTTGGTCCGGACGGTGATTCCCGTGGCGCGACACGCGGACATGGACCGGATCGTCGCCGAGGCGCGGCGGGCCGGCCACGACGGCGAGCCGCTCGAGTTCTGACCCCGGCACCACGATGCACGGAGACCCACCGCGGCCCGTCGAACGACATCCACGAGAGGGGGGGCGTCCTTCAAGCGTTCCTGGGCAGCGACGTCGGTCTTCTCGAGCGCTCCATGGCGCTCCGCTCGCGTCGGATCAGCTCGTCGCGTCGAGCTCGATCACCAGGATCTCGCGGGGGGACGTCCATGCCGGCTTCTCCGTGCTCGTGGCAGCAGAAGCGTTCGCCGGCACCGAACGACACGCAGCCGGACACGCGCCGGACCGGGCGCGAACCTCACGTGCGGGTCGTTTCAGCGGACGCGAGCGACGACCGGAACAGGTCGACGCCGACGAGCCTCGGCGGCGCGGCCCCGTACTCGAGGAGCGCGGGTCAGGGTCGGCGATGGCGGCCGCGAAGCCGGATCGCGTCGCAGCGGCCCAGCAGCCGGACCGCGTCGATGGGGACCGGCCCCTCGCCGTCCTCCGGGGAGTCGTCCTCGGTCGCCGCGGCGGCAACGACCCGGACTCGGCGAGGTCGGATGCCGCCGTCCACGTCACCGCCCACGAACGGCCCCGGCGACGGCGCGGCCGCGTCGCGGTCGATCTGGGGGGGGGACGGAATGAGGGTGACGCCGGCCACGCTCGACTCCATTCACGGGCGGCGGACGCGTCCCGCCGCGAGCGTTCGCGCAGGATACGGACCGCCGATCCATCGGGAAACCCGCCCGCGGGCGTTTCCCCGTTCTTCCCGCACGATTCGGGACGGGTGGACCCCGGTTCCACCCCCTCGCCGGCATTCCCGGACGGGGGCCGCGGACCCGCGGGTCCGCCGGGTCTCCCGGGGTCGGGCGGCGAGTTCGCGCCGCGCTCGGCGACCCGGTCGCGCTTCGCCGCCGGTGCGGCATCCGGTCGCCCCGCGCCGCCGCGCGGGCGGGCCGGGCGGGGCGAGGGGCGACCGGGCCGGACCGGCGGGGCCTCACATGTAGAGGCCGCCGTTGACCTGCAGGACCTCGCCGGTGACGAAGGCCGCCCGCGGGTGGGCGAGGAACGTCACCGCGTGGGCGATCTCCTCGGGCTCGCCGAGCCGGCCGGCCGGGGTGCTCTGGGCCACCTGCTCCAGCGCCTTCTCCGGCACCGCGTCGGTCATGTCGGTGCGGATGAAGCCGGGGGCGACGCAGTTGCACGTCACGCCCTTGCGGGCGGTCTCGCGGGCGAGCGACTTGGTGAAGGCGACCAGGCCGCCCTTGGCCGCGGCGTAGTTCGTCTGCCCGAAGTTGCCCATCTGGCCGATGATCGACGTGATGTTGATGATCCGGCCCCAGCCGGCCTCGAGCATCCGCGGCAGCATCATGTGGCAGATGAGGGCGGGGCCGGAGAGGTTCACCGCCAGGACGTCGTTCCAGTCCTCCTTGCCGAGCTTCTTGAACGAGGCGTCGCGGGTGATCCCGGCGTTGTTGACCACGATCTGCACGAGTCCGAGCTCGTCCATGATCGCGCGTCCCATCGCGCGGTTCTCCTCGTCCGTCGACACGTTGGCCTGGTAGCAGGCGGCCTTGCGGCCGAGGCCGCGGATCTCCTCGGCCACCGCCTCGGCGGCGTCGCGGCTCCGCGAGTAGTTCAGCGCCACGTCCGCGCCGGCCCCGGCCAGGGCCATCGCGATCGCGCGGCCGATGCCGCGACCGGCTCCCGTGACGAGGGCCACCTTGCCGAGCAGGGGTTGTGCATCCGTTGCCATGGCGGTCTCGTGCTCCACGTCGAGCATGTTCGTCTCCCGTCGGTGCGGGGCCGTCTCGGTCCCCCCGACTGCATCGATGCCATCCCTGGCCGGTCGTGCGGTCCCTCGCCCCCCGGGGGTGTGGCCGTCCACGCGGACGATCCGTCAACCCGTAGATACCCGAAGTCCGTCGGCGCCGACAGGCCGGAGGCGGATCTTCGTGCGGAACGCCCGAAACGGCACCGACCGCGTCGACGAGGGCGAGGACGCGGCCGGTGCGCTCGAGGGTCGTTCGATTCGTTCGCGCGGCGTCGGTCCGATGACCGTTTCGCGTCGCGACCGGCGGCGGCCGCTCGCGAACGGGCGGTCGCTCGGCGCTCAGGCGGGGGCGTGCCAGCCGCCGTCGGCCCACACCGCGCCGCTGATCGACGCGTTGGACAGCGCGAAGCAGATGGTCTCGGCGATCTCCTCCGGCCGCAGCAGCCGGCGGATCTGGATCTGGGGGAGGATGTGCTCCTCGAGCACCTCGCCCGGCACCGCGGAGACCATCGGCGTGTCGGTGAAGCCGGGGTGGACGATCGCCGCTCGCACGCCCCACTTCTTGGCCTCCATCGCGAGGGTGGCCCGCGCTCCGTCGAGGCCCGCCTTGCAGGCCGCGTACGAGAGCTGGCCGACGTTGCCGTGCGAGCTGACCGAGCCGATGAAGACGATCGCTCCCTGCATGCCCTCGTCGGGCATCCAGCGGCCGGCGCTGCGGGCCTCGCGGTCCTCGACCACCGAGCGGATCGACTCGAGGGCCCAGTAGACGGGCGCGATGAGGTTCACCGCGACGGTGCGCTCGAATCGCTCCTGCGGATAGAGATCGGCGGTGCCGGTCTCCCGGTCGAGCTTCACCGCCAGGCCGTCGAGCGTGATGCCCGCGGCGGGCACGCACAGGGTCACCGGCCCGTGGGCGGCGACGGCGGCGTCGAACACGCCGCGGCGGAAGTCGCCGTCGGACGTGTCGCCGCGGTAGGCGGTGGCGACCGGCCGGCCCGCACCGGCGTTGAGCGCGGTCACCGAGTCCTCGACCTGCTCCGAGAGGTCGACCGCGGTGATCGCGGCGACGCCGCGCTGAGCGAGCTGCTCGCAGACCGCGTGTCCGATGCCGCTGGCGGCCCCGGTCACCACGGCGTGTCGTCCTTCGAGATTCATCTGCACGTGCGTTCCTTCACTGCCGTCCGGGCTCGCCGGGCCGGCGTGTCCTTCCGCCCCTCCGGCGGCCGTCGTTCAGTCCCCGCTGCGCTCGCCGAGCCACTCCACGGCCTTCGGCCACAGCTCACGGTGGGCCCGCGAGCCCACCGCCAGTCCGATGTGTCCCGCCTTGATCGACTCGGTGGAGACGTCGCGGCTCGAGACGTGCTCGGACAGCGGCGTGCTCTGCTCCATCGGGACGAGGTGATCCGCGGTGGCGACGAGCTGCAGGACCGGGCAGGTGACCGCGGAGAGGTCCACCGGCCGCCCGTCGAGCGGGAAGGTCCCCTTGACGAGGCGGTTCTGCTGCAGCCCGTACTTCACGAAGTCGCGGTACGTCTCGCCGGCGATCGGGATGTTGTCGTTGGACCACGTCTCCATGGCCCAGAAGTCGTCGAGGAACTTCTCGTCGTCCACGCGGTCGAGGAAGCCCATCCACTTGCGGGCCGAGGCGATCGGCTTGAGCAGCCCGAAGCTGCCGCCGAGGAACTCGGCCGGGACGTTGCCGTAGGTGTCCACCACGGCGTCCACGTCGAAGTGGTCCTCGGCCACCCAGCAGCCGAGCATGTGCTCGCGGTGCGACCAGTCGCAGGGCGCGGCCATCAGCATCAGGTTGCGGATCAGCTCCTGGTGCCGCGCCGTGTACATCAGGCTCATCGTGCCGCCCATGCAGTAGCCGAGGAGGCTGAGCGACGGGCGGCCGCTGATCTCGAGCACCTTCTTCACCATGCGGTGCAGGTGGCCCTCGACGTAGTCGGTCAGCGTCTTGACGTGGTCGGCCGGGCTCGGGGTGCCCCAGTCGACCATGTAGACGTCGAACCCATCGTCGAGGAAACGGCGGACCACGCTCTTGTGGGGCAGCAGGTCCAGCACGTAGGGCCGGTTGACGAGGGCGAAGACGCACAGCAGGGGCGTGCCGTGGCGGTGCTCGGCGTCGGAGCGGAACCGCAGCAGGCGGACCGGCTCCTCGCGGTGCACCACGTCGTGGGGGGTCACGCCCTTCGGGGCCGAGCGCGCCTTGTCGAGAGCCTGCGGGAGGGCGCCGAGGCGGGCGGACTGCCGCTGGAACTCCTCCGCCCACGCGCCGGCGGCGGTGGCGAAGCCGAACGGGTCCATCGGGTCGGGGCCCGCGTGGCCCGGCGCGTCGGTCGCGATCATGCGGTCTGGTCCTTCCCCGCCGCACTGCCGGAGCGACGGCCCGGCGTCGCGGCCGGCTCGCGCTCCATCGCGTCGAGCCGCTCCTCGAGACGGTCGAGCTTCCGCTCGATCCGCTGCAGGGCGGCCACGGTCGCGGCGGCGACGTCGCCGCCGCCGGTGGCGGCGGGCATCGACTGCTCGAGATTCTGCTGCATGAAGGCCCGCAGCTGCTGCTGCATGGCCAGGGACTCCTCCATCCCGCGTCGCATCGCGTCGAGGAACTGGGGCGTCCGCATCGTGCGCTCCGCCGCCTCCTCCATCGACGTCAGGAACGCGTTCTGCATGCTCCGCACCATCTCGGGCGTGGGCATGAACGGCATCGACGGGGTGGACCCGGACGCTGCACCGGCGCCGGCTCCCGGCGATCCCGCGGCCCCCGGCGTGAACGCCTTCCACATGTCCTGCATGAAGCGGGCGGCGGCGTCGGCGGGGTTGGCGGGGTCGCTCATGGAGCAGGCTCCTTCGGGGGCGGGGCGGGGGGATCGAGGCGGCGGGGACACGCAGTAGGTCCCGGGGGGTAGGTCCGCGGATGACCGTTCCAGGAAACAAGTTGTTCCGGGAGCCTACTGCGTGTCCTCGCCGCGTCGAATCCCCCCGTTCCCGTGGAGGAGGTGACGGCGGCGAGGCGGGAGGGACGGTCCCGCGCGGCGGGGGCCGTCCTGTCCCGCGTCGCGTGGATCAGGAGGCGACTGCGACCGGCATCGACTCGCGGACGAGGTTCTCGAAGCCCTTGGCCTGGCGGGTGGTCATCTCGATCACCTGCTCGGTCGCGGTTCGATTGAGGCCGGTGAGCTCGCCGACCGTCTTCTCGATCCGGGTGCCGACCTCGGCGAAGTCCTTGGGGGTGCCGGTCTCGGTGCCGCCGGCGGCGACGAGGCCCTTGAAGTAGGCGTTCATGATCGTGGTCGCGTCGTTCACGCCGTTCTCGGCGATCTCGAGCAGGCCGTTCACGAAGGCCTTGCTCCGCTGGCGGACCTCGAACGGGTCCGGCTGGCCGTCGAAGGTGGAGAAGGCGGTTTCGGCCACCTGACGGTGGGCCTCGATCCCCTTGAGGGTGAGGTCGCGGCAGGTGTCGAGGCCGGAGGCGATCTGCTCGCTCATCGCGTCGGTGGTCGCGGCGGCGGCCTTGCCGGCGGAAGTCTTCGGAGTGGTCTTGCTGGTCGTCATCGGAGTGCCCTTCGGTGGCGGGGCGATGAGGTCGGAGGTCGCCATCCGGACGAGCTCTTTGCTCAACTGCACAACACCATACGCCTTGTCGGCATCCCTGCAAGGCCCCCGTGCTGCATTTGCACAAAAATTCTGCGGATGCACCCCCGGCCGGGCTCGCGTATCCTGCCGGGTCGGAGGTCTCGGGCGGACCCGTCCGCGCCGCATCCCCCCGTCGGGGGCGGAGTTGCGGGTTCTCCCGGAGCCGGGCGGAGCGCCGCCGAGGGGCCCACGATGGACGACGAGGTCCGGATCAAGAAGTACCCCAACCGCCGGCTCTACGACCAGACGCACAGCCGCCACCTCACGCAGGAGCAGCTGCACGAGATGGTGGCCTCGGGCCGGCGGGTGCGGATCACGGACTCCGCCAGCGGCGACGACATCACCAACGCGGTGCTCATGCAGCTGCTGGTGGATCGGGACGCCTCGCGGCTCGCGGCGATCCCGGCGGTCTTCATGCACCTGCTGGTGCAGGGGCACGAGTCGCTGGTCCGCTCGAGCATGGACCAGTCGATGCGGTGGTTCGGCGAGCAGGCGCGGGCGGCCACGCAGCCGATGGACGCGTGGGCCCAGGCCACGGCGGCCTTCATGAACCCGGCCCAGTGGCCCGGGGCGATGGGCTGGATGGGCGGCGGGACGCGACCGGCCGGCGGGGACGAGGCCGATGCGGGCGCCGGAGGCCCCGGGGACGGCGGCGACGCGGCGCGGGCGGGGGCGGCAGCGGGCACGGGCCCGGAACGCGACGCGGCGACCTCGTCCGAGGACGAGATCGCCGCGCTGCGGGGGGCGATGGGCCGTCTGCTCGGGGAGCTCAGGACGGTGGAGTCCCGCCTCGCCGAGCTCGAGCAGCGATCGACCCGGGACGCCGGCGCCGAGGACCGCGCCGGCGACGCCGACGCCGACCCCGACTCACGCCGCGGCTGAGGCCGCGCTCGGCACGGGCTCGCTCGCGCTCGCGCCCGCCGGCTCCTCCGCGGCGCCGGCCGCGTGCCCGTCGGGCGCCATGGCCATCTCCGACCGCACCCGGTAGCGCTCGAGCACCCCGCGCAGCTCCCGCACCTCGGCGGCGCCCTGCTCGCTGATCGCGGCGAGCTGCTGGGCGCTGCCGGCCGAGGTCTGCACGCCCTGATCGAGCTCGGTGATCCCCGCGTTGATCTCCTCGAGGCCCGCGGCCTGCTGCTGGATCGCGCCGCTGATCTCCGAGAGCACCGACGTGACCGAGGCGGTGCTGCCGCGGATGGTGTCGAAGGCACTGACGAGCTCCTCCGAGCACGAGCGTCCGTGGGCCGCCCGCTCGACGCTCCGCTCGATGAGCTCGGCCGTCTCCCGCGCCGCCTCGGCGCTGCGCTGGGCGAGGCCGCGCACCTCCTCGGCGACGACCGCGAAGCCCTTGCCCGCCTCGCCCGCCCGCGCGGCCTCGACCGCGGCGTTGAGGGCGAGCAGGTTCGTCTGGAACGCGATCTCGTCGATCACCTTGATCACCCGCGTCACGTCGCCGCTCGCCTCGTCGATCTCGTGGATCGCCTTCGCGAGGCGCTCGACCTGCGTTGCGCCGCCCGTCGCCGCGTCCGAGGCCTCGTGGGAGAGCCGGTCGCCGTCCTGGGCTCGCTTGGCGACCTGCGTGGACTGGGCGGTCGACTCCTGCACCGCGGCGGTGATCTGCTCGAGGTGCGCAGCCTGCTGGGAGGAGATGTCGGCGAGATTGGTCGACGAGCCGGCGGTGAGCATGACGCCGTCATCGAGCACGCCGACGCTCAGCGTCGCGTGGGCCACGAGCCGCTCCACCGCGTCGATGAACGCATCGACCTCCCGGGCCATCTCGCCGAGCTCGTCACGGCGGTCCAGCCCGACCCGCATCGTCAGGTCGCCGCCGCCGGCGTTGATGTCCTCGAGTCGCCGCTGCATGACGCGGAGCGGGCCGACGATGCTGCGGGCGGTCAGGCCCGCGAGCACGATCCCGAGCACGAGTCCGCCCGCGGCGAGGGCGGCGTCCTTGGCCATCATGGACCGGGTCCGGTCGCTCACCGCGGCGAGCGTGGCGGTGACCTCCTCGTCGAGGGTGTCGGTCATCGCCCGCCAGCCCGTGGTCAGGCGGGGCCCGACGACGTCGAGCCGCTCCTCCACGAGCCGGTCGCGAGCCGCCACCAGCCGCTCGATCTCGTCGAGCGCGGAGCCGAGCTCGTCCAGCATCGGCGCCGCGTCGTCGGGCCGGTGGGCCCCGGCGCCGGCGAGGTGCTCCGGGATGCGGGCCTGCTCCGTCCGGACGCGGTCGAGGAAGTCCGGGTTGCTGCTGCGGACGTACCGCTCGGCGTAGAGGCGGACGAGGAGCACGCCCTGCAGCGCGCGGGCGAGAGCGGCGGCCGACTCGGCGTCGCCCGCCGCGAACGCCGACTCCATCGCGGCGGCGAGCCGCTCCCGCAGGGCGGTCCCGCGGGCCACGAGGACCTCGTCGCGCACGCGGTTCCGGTCCGCGATCACGGTGCTCGCCTCTTCGAAGGCGGCCTTGAAGGCCGTGGCGTCGTCGGCGAGGGCGTCGAGGGAGGCGAGGTGCTCGGGACGACGCTCGAGGTGCTCCCGGCAATACCGCAGCTCCCGGGCCACCTCCTCGCGGTAGCCGTCATACTGCGCGAGTTCCGAGGGGTCGTTCGAGACGAGGAAGCCCTTGGCGGCGAGCCGCATCCCGAGCGACGCCTCCTCGGCGCGGGCCGCGGCCTGGGCGTCGGTGCCGAGGGCGACCGACGCGTCGATCCGCTCGACCGACTCGGCCGACCCGAGCAGCGTGATGCCGACCGCCGTCAGCAGGATGAGCAGCAACGCGCTGAAACCGGCCGCCAGTCGGCGGGCGACGGTGAGCCTGATCATGAGCGTGACCTCCCGACCCGGCGCGCGTCGGTCTCTTGGACGCGATCGCCGGAGCTCCTTGCCCCGGCGTGGCGTCGGTTCGCCGGACACCCCCGGTCCACCGCATGAGCGCGATCGGACGCGTGGCGGTGCGGTGGGTCGCTCTGTGCCGATTTGGACGATTCGCGATCGGACGCGGAGCGAGGCGGCGGGGCTCCTGGCCCTGGTGCTCGCCGTGGTGGCGGGGCCGCCCGACCTCGCCCGCCTCGCCGTGGGGCAGGGGCCGGAGCCGGTCCGGGCGTCGGCCCCGGCGCCGGGGCCCGGCGCGGCGGCGGCCTCGGCCGAAGGGCTGCCGCGGCCGGACGGCGTCGCCCGCATCGTGCTCGCCGCCGCCGACGACGGGACGGACCGGCTGGGGGAGCCGGTGGCGGTCATGCTCGAGCACGCCCGGCGGGTGGCGGCGGGGGCGGCCGGTTCGGCGGGCGAACGCGTGGACGAGGATTCTGCGACCGGCGGGGTGGGGGGCGTCGAGGCCGGCGGGGCGAGCGCGTCCATCGGCCCCGAGCGACCGGTGCCGCTCGACCCCCGGGTCCTGGAGACGCCCGACGCCTTCCGGGGGCGGGCGACGGTGGTGGCGGGGCGGCTCGAGCAGGCGGCGCCGCGGCCGGCGGCGGGACCCGGCGTCGAGGAGTGGTTCGTCCGCGATGCGTCGGGGGCGGTCGCGGTCCTGGTGCCGGACGGGCCGGCGGTGCCGCCGGGTCGCCGCGTCCGGGTCGAGGGCTGGTTCGTGCGCGTCCTGGCGGCCGAGGCGCGGGACGGCACGCGGCGGCGGTATCCCCTCGTCGTGGCCGCGCCGCACCGGATCGCGGTCGAGGGGGTCGCCCGCGACTCGGGGCTCGGCACGCGGATCGGCCTCCTCACCGGGCTGCTGGTGCTCGCGGCGGGGGTGATGCTCGTGGCCCGGCGGCTCGCGCGGCCGCGTCGCGGTGCGGGGGGGGCGGCGCCGGCGGCAGTGCTGGCGGTCCGCCGCGAACGCCGGGACCGACGGCACCGCAGCCCCGGGGCCGGATCGCCGGGCGGCGGCGCCGCGCCCCACGCCGAACCGCGCCCCGCTAGCCTTCCCGCCGACCCCGCCGCGGCGCTGGCCCGACTCCGGGCGGAGGCGGCGGCCGACGATGCGGAGCCGCCGCCGGAGCCGTCGGGCCTCGGGCGCGGGGCGGACGAGGCGGATCAGGGGGACGGGCCGGCCGAGGCGGACGGGCCCGACGGGAGCGCGAGCCGGTGAGCGACCACGTCGAGACCCTGGAGCTGCGGCACGCCGCCGGCACCTGCCGGATCCACGTCGGCCGCGGCCTCGCCGGGCGCGTGGCGGAGCTCGTGCCCGAGCTGGCCGAGGCGGGCCGCGCGTTCCTCGTGGTGGACGAGCGGCTCGTGGGCTCGCACGCGCGGACGGTGGCGGACGGGCTCGCGGCGGCCGGCGTCGCGACGAACGATCCCGGGGCCGCCACCGTCGTCGCCCGCGAGGCCGAGAAGCGGCCGGAGACGGTGACCCGGCTCCACGCCTCGATGGCGACGGCGCAGGTCGAGCGGTCGACGCCGGTGCTCGCGATCGGCGGCGGCATCACCGGGGACGTCGCCGGGTTCGCGGCCGCGACGTGGCGGCGGGGGGTGCCCGTCGTGCAGGTGCCCACCACGCTGCTGGCGATGGTCGACGCCGCGATCGGCGGCAAGACCGGCGTCAACCTGCCGCGGGCCGACGGGGGGCTGCGCAAGAACATGATCGGCGCGTTCTGGCAGCCGCTCGCGGTCGTGTCCGACCCGGAGGTGCTCGCCACGCTCGAGCCCCGCGAGCTGCGGTGCGGACTCGCCGAGTGCGTCAAGCACGGGATGATCGCGGCCCCGGCGCTGCTCGCGGCGATCGAGCGCGACCGCGAGGCGATCCTCGCCGCCGATCCGGCCGCGTGCGGGCGGCTGGTGGCCGCGGCCGCCCGCGTCAAGGTCGCGACCGTCGCCGCGGACGAGCGCGAGGCGGGCGTGCGGGCGCACCTGAACCTCGGTCACACCTTCGGCCACGCGATCGAGGCGCTCGCCGGCGGCGAGGTCCGGCACGGCGAGGCGGTCGCGATCGGCCTCGTGGCCGCGGCCCGGCTCGCGGCCGGTCGCGGACGGCTCGCGGCGGCGGACGTGGACCACCTCGTGGAGCGGCTCGAGTCGCTCGGCCTGCCGGTGCGGCTGCCGGCCGCGCTGCCCGTCGATCGCCTCCTCGCCGCGATGCGCGACGACAAGAAGGTCGCCGGCGGGCGCCTCCGCCTCGTGCTCGCGGGGCCCCCCGGCACGTGCACCGTCGTCGACGACGCGGACGAGGACGAGGTGCGGGCGGCCTGGGCGGCGGTCGGGGCGACGTGAGCCGCGGCCGACGGCTCCGCCGCCGGGACGTCCTCGTGGCCGCCGCGGCGGTCCTCGCGTGGCTGCTCGTCGCCACGACCGCGCCCGACGACGGCTGGGGGCACGCCCAGCCGCGGACGATGGCCTACGCGGTGGACGTCGCGGGGGGCGGGCCGCTCGCCCTGCCCCGCGACGAGGCGGGGCTGCCCGCGACCAAGCCGCCGCTGCACCCCTGGCTCGTCGCCCCCGCCGTCGCCGCGTTCGGCCCCGAGTCGTGGCTGGTCCACCGCTGGCCCGACGTGGCCGCCGCGGTCGCGGTCGCGGTCGGGCTCGTCGTCGCGGGCGGGCGGTGGTGGCCGCGCTCGGGCGGGCACGTCGGCGCCGTCGCCGCCACCGCGTGGATCGCGTCCTTCATCGCGGCCAAGAACGCCGCCCTCGCGCGGCCGGACATGCTGCTCACCGCGGGCGTCACCCTGGCGTGGCTGGCGGTGACGGACGCGGTGGTGCGGGCGGCCCGCGACCCGTCGGGCATCGCCGGGGCCGGGGCCGGGGCCGGTCGCCCGGCCGCGTGGTGGGCCGCCGCCGGGGTCGCGATCGCCGGGCTCGCCAAGGGGCCCGCCGTCCTCGTCCTCGTGCCGGGGCTGGGGCTGGGGCTGCTCTGGGCGGGAGCGTCCGGACGAGCAGTCGGTCGCCGGCTCCTCGCCCCGGGCGTCCTCGCCGCCGCCCTCGGGCCGCCCGCGGCGTGGCTCGCCTGGGCGCACGCCAGCGACCCGGCGTGGGTCACCGAGGGCCTGCTCGGCGCCGAGGTGCTCGACCGCGTCACCGGGGAGCTGGTCGAGGCCGGCGGCGACGGACCGTCCCGGCTGCTGGCGACCGCGGGGTACATGCCGACCTACCTGATCGTCCGCTTCCTGCCGTGGAGCCTGCCCCTCGTGCTCGCCGCGGCGCTGGCGCTGCGTCCGTCGCTCTCGACGCGGCCGCGGGGTCGCCGGCCGGCCGACGTCGTTGTACCCCGCCTGGCCCTCGCCCTCGTGGTCGGCACGCTGCTCGTCTTCACCCTGTCGGCCGGGAAGCGGGCGGACTACCTCGCGCCGTGCCTGCCCGCGGCCGCGATGGCCGCCGCGTGGTGGCTCGTCCGCGGCGATCGGGCCGTCCATCCGCGGGCCCCGTGGGCGGTCGCGGTGGCCGCGGCCACGGTGCTCGCGCTGCTCGCGGTGCACCACCGGCGGCCCACGCACGGCGTGCCGGCGGCCGCCGGTGACGCGATCGCGGAGGTCGCGCGGGCGGCGAACCGGGTGGCGGCCGCGCAGGGACTGCGCGTCGTCGCCCTCGGCTCCGCCGGGACCTCGCTTCCGCTGCGGCTCGGGCAGGTACCGGCCGAACCGCCGTGGCGATTCGGCGAGCTCGTCGCGGAAGGGCGGCCCTTCCTCGTGGCTCATGCGACGCTGGGGCCGACACCGGTGGACGGACCCGCGTGGGTCCGGGCTCATCCCGGCGTGGCCGAGGCCGAGCCGCTGCTCGCCCGCACCGGACCGCGGACGAGCCCGCCGGACGAGGGCCCGCGCGGTCGTCCGGAGCTCGGGCCGGGATCGTGGGGGGCGTGGGTCGTGCTCGTGCGGCCACGGGGCCCGGACAGGTTCCCGAGGCACCGTCCGGGGGATTCAAGCGAGCGAGCCCCGACTCCCGATAACCCGCACTGGTGGGCTGCGCCGCGCTCGGAAGGCGTCCGAGCGGTGCGCGGAACTCGAGACGAGGTGGGTCGTGCGCATCATCGCGATCGTGAACCAGAAGGGCGGCTGCGGAAAGACCACGACCGCGGTCAGCCTCGCGGCCGTCTTCGCCCGGAGGGGCCTGCGGACGCTGCTGGTGGACCTGGATCCCCAGTCGCACTGCGCTCTGGGGCTCGGCGTGCCGCTGGAGCGGATCGAGCAGGGGGTCGCCGAGGCCCTGACCGCCCGGCTGGACGAGGGCTTCGATCCGGGCCGCTACCTGTGGCGGGTCTCGCGGGACCTCGAACTGCTGCCGAGCAGCGTCAGCCTCGCCGGGCTCGACGCCCCGGACGGGCCGCTGGCGTCCATGCCCGACCGCGACCTGCGGCTGCAGTCGGTGCTCGAGCAGTTCGCACCCGGGCACGATCTCTGCCTCGTGGACTGCCCGCCGACGCTCAACCTGCTCACCTACAGCGTCCTCCGCGCGACCCGCGAGGTGCTGGTGCCGGTGGAGACGAGCTACTACGCCTTCCGCGGCGCCCGCATGCAGTGGTCCGCCATCCGGAGCGTCATCGACCGCATCCGGCGGCCGATCGCCTGCCACATGCTGCCGACGCTGCACCGGCCGGACTCGCGGCTCTCCGGGGACATCCTCGTCGAGATGAAGCGGGCGTTCCCCGAGTTCCTGCTCCCGATCGAGATCCGCTACCACGAGTCGCTCCGCGAGGCGGCGGCCCTCGGCATGCCGATCACCGAGTACGCCCCCGAGAGCTCGGCCCGGCACGACTACGAGCTCCTCGCCGACTGGCTCGAGGAGCACGCCTCGCCCACCGCCACCGTCGAGGTGCAGGCCGGCGCGGCGCCGCCCGCCCCGCGGCCGCCGATCGGCGCCCCCGCGACCATGCCCGGCGGCCGCAGCGGCGACCGCGCCCGCGAGGTCCTCGAGATCATGCGACGGCGCACCGGTGGACCGGTGCGGCCCGGCACCGACGCCGCGCCCGGCCCGCGTCCCGCCTCCGCCCCGGCCGCCGTGCCGGGCCCGCCCGGCGGTCCCGACGTTCCCGCCCCCGGCCGCCCCGAGCCGGTCCGCTCGGCCCCGGGGCACGACGTGCCGCGACGGCCCGGCGTGGACGCGGCCCCCGGCGGCCGGCCGGGCGAGCGCCGCGGCGCCGGCCCCGGGCGCGACGATCGGCCGACTGAGCCCCGCGATCCCCGCGATCCCCGCGAGCCGGTCGACCGGCGACCCGGGCGTCCCACCCGCATCGACTCGCCCCGCGCCGGCTACCGCGTCCGCGGCGAGGACGGCGGCAGCGACGATCCGGCGACTCGCTACGGCGTCACGATCACGAGCCGCGGCGTGCTCTTCGCCCAGCCGATCGATCGCGGGCGTCACGTCGCGGTCGCCGGCGACTTCAACAACTGGTCGCCCACCCGCCACGTGATGCTTCCGAACCCCGAGGCGGGCGTGCTGGAGGTGCTGGTGCACGTGCCGCCGGGACGGCATCGCTACCGCCTGGTCGTCGACGGCCGGTGGGAGCCCGACGCGTGGAACGAGCACCGCGTGCACGGCGCCCAGGGCGAGACGCACAGCCTCGTCGAGGTCCACGTCACGGCGGACGTCGGGGGATGAAGAAGTCGGTCGACCCCTACGACGCCCTCGCCTCGATCTTCCTGCCCGGCGGCGGGTCGGAGGATCCGGACGCGTGGACCGAGGACCGGGTGACCGCCGAGGCCGAGACCGCGGACGCCTCGCCGGAGGGCGCGGACTCGCGGGCCCGAGCCCACACCGTCGACACGGCCGGCGCGACCGGGCGCCGGGACGAGCGCACGGCGGATGACGTGGCCGGCGCCGTCGACGTCGCGGCCTCCACCGCCCCCGTGATGCGGGCCGCGGGCGAGCCGATCGCGACCGCCGCGACGCATGCGGCCTCCGCGACGCCCGGGAAGCCCGCGACGAACGACGACGACCTTGCCGCGGCCGCGGCCGCGGCGGCAGCCGCCGGGAGCTTCGGCGAGGCGGCCCGCGCCTTCGCGGCCCACCGCGCCGCCGCCGGCGCTGCCGCCGGATCCGCACCCCCGCGGGCGGGCGACGCCGCCGCCCCCGTCTTCGGCACGCTCGTGCCGCCCGGCCCGACACGGCCGCACGGCGGACGGCTCCCCGCGCCGGCGCCACCGGCGCCGCCGGCCGTGACGGTGACGAGCTTCCCGTCGTCGGCCGCGGCCGCGGACGCCCTGCTCGGCGGCCCGCGGCCCCGGACCGGCGCCGCCCGCCGGCGTCCCGTCGAGGACGCGGCACCGCTCGAGCTCGAGCTGCTGGTCCTCGGCCACCTGCCGATCCGCGCGTCGGCGTGGCTCGTTCCCTCGGTGCGGGCGATCGCCGGACCCGACCGGGCCGCCGGCCTGCTTCGCTGCGAAGGCGGAGTGGCGGAGCTCGAGCTCCACGGCCCGGCCCCGGAGCCGCCGGACGCCGCGAGCCTCGCCGAGTCGATCACCGCGCTGCGGCGCGGTGTTCGCCGTTGGTTCCTCCGCCCCTCCTCGGACGTGCCCTCGCCGGTCCTCGCGGCCACCGAGCCCGATCGCGTGACGATCCTCACCGGCGGCGATCCGGTGGCGGTGGCCAGTGCGTGGGAGGTCGCCCGCGGCACCATCGCGGCCGCCGACGAGTCGGGCCGCCCGCGACCGCGGCTCGGCCTCGCGGTCGTCGGGGTCCCCCCGGCGCAGGCCGCGTCGATCGTCGAGCAGCTCGACCGCATCACCCGTGAGCGACTGTCGGCGACGGTCGAGCTTCGCTGCTGCGTGCCCCGCATCACGCCCGGCGGCATGCCCGTCGCGATCGTCCGCAGCGGGGCCGAGGACGCCGATCCGGTCCGGCTGAGCGAGCTCGTGCGGGGCGGCGCAGGCCGTGATCACGGGGCGGACGCGTCCCCTCCGCCGTCCTCCGCCGGCGGCTCGAGCCCCGATGCCGCCGCTCGTGACCCGCGCCGCGAGGCGGGCCTCGCCCTGCCGCCCCGATCCATCGACGGCGCCCCGCCCGTCACGGCCCCGGGTCACGACGCCCCGCTCGGTGCCGTCCTCGGCAGCGGCTTCGCCGACGAGCGCGGCGCCTCGCCGGGCCTGCCCTTCGTGTCCGCGCCGCTCGAGATCACGCCGGCGCCGTCCGACGCGAGCCGCCGGCGGAACGGGTCCCGCCCGGACGCGGCGGACGACGAGCTCGCGCCGCTCGCCCGCATCGTCCCGCCGGCCGACCGCGTCTGCGGCCGCGGTACCGCGCCCGCGCGGCCGACCTACGCCCGCCACGTCGAGGGCCTGCGCCCGCTGGCCGCCCGATCCCCCGCGCACCCCGACGTCGAGCTGGCGGTCGACGCCGACGGCACGCTCCACGTCCTCGGCGGCGTGGCCAGCGTCCGCGACCTGCCGCTGGTCGCCGACTGGGCCTTCACCCACGCCGAGCTGCTCGCCCTGGCCTGCCCGGACGCGGCGATCGATCCGTCGCGTCGGCCCCAGGGCCACGTCTTCACCGACGACCCGCTGGCGGTGAGCGACCTGCACCGCAGCCATCTGCACCTGCATCTGCTGGCCGAGCTCGAGATCGACGGCCACCGCGGCTGGTTCAGCCAGCGGCTGCACCGTCCCGAGGGTCGCTGAGCGGCGACGGGGGAGGAGCGGGGCACCACGCCGGCGCCCGCGTCCACGTTCCACGTCCACGTTCCACCTGGCGGCCCCGCCAGCCGGATCGGTGGTCGCGCTCGCCCCGGCGGTCGGGCTCGCCCACCCATGGCCCGGCCGTCGCGCTCGTCCGGCTCCCATGGCCCGGCCGTCGCGCTCGTCCGGCTCCGACGGCCCGGCCGGGAACCTGCACGGGGCTCGCCGCGAATCGCACGCGACGCGCCGCGGGCTCCGGCACCGCCGATCGCGATGGCCGCGATCCCCCCGCCGCGCTCGGCCGGCCCGTTCGCGAGCTCACCCGGCGGCGGGGTACGATGCCCAATCGATCGACGGCGGAGGGCCCGGACGGGATCCGAGACCCCGTGGAGCCATGAGCGTCCGCCCGCCTACCCGTCCCGGATCTACAGGCCCACCATGCTCGAGCGCATCCGCATCGTCCTGATCGGCACCAGCCATCCCGGCAACATCGGCGGCACCGCCCGTGCCATGCACAACATGGGCCTCTCCGACCTGGCCCTGGTAGCGCCGCGCTGCGAGCCGCTCACCGCCGATACCAGTGCCCCGCAG
>CAYLNM010000058.1:0-24056 GCA_964385045.1 uncultured Isosphaeraceae bacterium | reverse complement strand
ATGGGTCACGGGCGGGCCGAAGGTCCCCGGCCCAGACGAGAACGAGGAGCACCGGAACACGTACGTCCCCTCCGGGAGGACGTCATCGAACGAGACGGACCCGGTCGTCGACTCGACGATGAACCCACTGTCGGCTTCGATCAGGAAGAGCGGCAGGTTCCCGGTCGTGATGCCCTCGAGTCGGACCCGGGTCGGTCCGGCAAGCTCGAACTCGACGCGGAACCGGAGGTCGCTGTGGGCCAGCGCGGACTGGGCCGCCTGTGCGACCGCCTCCGACGCGGCGGCCCCGCGACCGACCACGACTCCGTCGGCGACGTGGACGGTGGACGCGGCCGCGGACCGTGCCTCGCCTCCCGGAAGCGGCGCGACGTCCGCCCACGCGCGAAGCGGCGGCCCACCCCAGCCGGTCATCTCGACGACGTCCTCCTCCTCGTGGACGGGATCCCCGGCGGGATCCTCGGCGACGACGGCGAAGGCGTCGAGGGAGCGGTGGACGTCGGTGATCGCCACCCATTCGGGCAGGCCGGGCGAGCCGTCCTCGGCGGCGAGACTGCTCGGAGTGACGCCGAAGAGGGCGAGGGCGAGACCGGCGGCGATGACCACGGAGCCCGACCTTCCCGTCGAGCGGCGATCGGCGGATCGAGGACGATGGAGCGACACGGAAGTCTCCGATGCCCGGCCCGAGTGGGGAGCCGTCTCGGCGGGGCCGGCCCTCCGCACCGACGGCGTGCGAAGGGTGGTACGCCGCCGCCGGCCGCCGCCTGCGCGAGAATCCGATCGAACGCCGCCGATCCGTTGCCGGGCGCGGCGGGACGTCCCGAAGACGATCGTGCCGACCGGCCAGCCCGCCCCTTCCCGCCTCGCGTCCGCCCAGCGATGCCGTGCCGTGCGAGGATCGAACCCCCGCCCGGGTCGGAATGGTGGCCCCGCCGCCGACCTTGGGTCTGGACTCCCTTCGTGCAGCACCAGCGCCCGGTCGATGGCACACGCCGCCGGCCCCACGGTTCAAGAACGGCGCCGCCGAGAGTCTCGGCGGCGTCCGTGCTTTCGGAGCGGGCGTGGCGAGATCGGGGGGAGGGGGCCCGATGCGCTGAAACGAGCCCGGGACGCCGGGCCTCTTCGTCGATCGCCCCGCGTTCCATCTGCCGCGGATCGAACGAGCCGCGGTCCGCCGGCCCGGGAGTCGCGGGCCGGATCCGCCCCTCGACGCATCGGCCCCGCGGGCGATACGGGCGATGCCGACGGCCCGCCCGCCCGATCCCGGTGGTAGGCTCGCTCCCCTCCGGACGATTCTCCGCCACGCTTCCACGATGACGAACGACGACCGCCCTTCCACCACCACCCCCGATCCGACCGCATCGGCGGCGGACCTCTACGACGCCCCCCGGACGAGCGACGACGGGGAAGCCGGATGCGGCCTCGAGGTGGTCGGAGTCGCGTTGATCGGGTTCGGCGTCCTGATCTCGATGGCGATCCCGGTGGTCATCGTCGTCGGGTGGATCCCGGTCGTGATCGGAGCGCTGGTGCTGCGGCACGCGAAGCGCCGGAACGCGAAGGACGCCGAACCGGACTGAACACGCCGACCGCGACCCGGGAGCGGGCGGCCTCGGAGGCGACCGCGCCGCGTCGCGAGCAGACCCGGCGGGCTCGGGGACCGGCCGGGAAGCCTCTTGAACCCCGCCGTCCAAGTCGCGACGATCGAGGCGGAGGAGTCCCACGCATGTCCGACCGCTCGCCCTTCCTGCCGATCGCGGGTCTTGCCGCCGCGCTCGCCGCCCCCGTCCCCGCCCCCGCGTCGGCCACGGGCGCCCCCGCCCCGCCTCCGCTCGGCCTGCCGCCGGAGGTCATCCTCGTGTGCGACTCGGAGGCCGACGTCGTCCTCGGCTTCGACCCCGCGACCGGGGCGAGCTTCGGGGTGATCGTGCCCGACCCCGGCGTCGTCGACGGCTTCGACGTCCTGCGGCGGCCGATCGCGGCCATCGACTCGGGCCGCGGGACGATCCTCGTCTCGGACCAGTTCTCCGACGTGGTGCTCGAGTTCGACTGGAGCGGGACCTACCTCGGGATCTTCTCCAACGAAGGCGTTCCCGACTCCGACCAGCTCGACAACGTGCGCGGGATCGAGCTCGCGGCCGACGGCTCGCTGCTCGTGGCGAATGCCGGCCTCGGCAACGACCCGAACCGCGACAGCATCGTCACCTTCGACGCCGAAGGAGCCGAGATCCCGCCGGTGGTGTTCCAGCGCGAAGGCGGCATCGACGGACCGTTCGACGTCCTCCGCGTGGACGGGGGGCCGCTCGCGGGACTGCTCGTCGCGAGCGAGGGCAGCGACACGATCACCCGCTTCGATGCGTCCGGCCGACTGATCGAGCGGCTCGCGACCGACATCGACTTCCCGCAGCAGATGCACCTGACGCCGGCGGGCACCCTGCTCGTGGCGGAGTTCTCGGCCGGACGGATCGTCGAGCTCGCCCCCGACGGCACCGTCGTCGCGACCTACGAGCCGGCGGGCCTGAGCGGCTTCCGCGGCGTGAGCCTCCTCGACGACGGGCGACTGCTCGTCACGAGCTCGAGCGGGGTGCACATCCTGGAGGCCGACGGCACGCTCGCCGAGACCCTGCTCGAAGGCTCCGAGTTCCGCTACGTCGAGCGGGCGGCGGTCGGACCGATCCCGCTGGCCGGGCCCGCGGGGCCGCAGCACCGGCCGCGCGAGGTCGCGGCCGCCCCCACGGCGGACCCGGCCGCGACCACCGGCTCGCGGGCCGCCGCCCCGGTCGCCGCGGCCGGCGGCCCGGCCGGCCACGCGATCCTCGTCCTCGAGGACTCGGGCTTCTTCGCCGCCCCCGGCATCGAGACCGGCACCATCGGCCGGCTCGATCCCGCCGATCCCGAGCAGGTCGAGATCATCGGCCGCCTCGAGGACCTCGCCGGCGGCCTGAATCCCGCCGGGGTGGACGAGCTGCCATCCGGCGACCGCCTCGCCTTCGACACCTCGACCAACGCGCTCCGGAGCCTCGGCCCGGCCGGCACCCCCGCCACCGCGGGCGACCTGCTCGACTCGGTGGGCTTCGTGGACGACCTCGTCGGCGGCCTGACGGTCTCGCTCGACGGGACCGTTGCGTACGCAGTGGGCAACGAGGGCGCCTTCGCCCGCATCCTCGTGGCCGACGCCGCGACCGGAGCCCTGCTCGACCGGATCGACATCGTGGGCCGCAGCTTCAGCGGCGCCGCGACGGTGCCCGAGGGCGCCGGGCTCCCGTGGCCCGCGGGCACGCTGCTGCTCGTGGAGAACCTCGGCGGCGGGGCGCGGCTCGTGGTGGTCGACCCGGCCACCGGCGCACCGACCGACGGTCCGTTCATCGGCGGCCTCGGCTTCGTGCAGGCGTTCGAGAGCGGACTCGACTTCGCCCCCGACGGGACGCTCTACGCGATGTTCCAGGGCTTCGAGTCCGGCGGCCCGGACCTGCCGGCGCGGCTGTACGAGCTGGACGCCGCGACCGGCGGGGCCACGCTGCTCGGCGTGATCGGCGGCGGCGGCTGGGACGCGTCCTCGATCGCGGTGGTGAGCGTGCCCGCGGGCGTGCCGGGCGACGTGGACGGCGACGGGGACGTGGACTTCGACGACGTGCTCGCGCTGCTCGCGGCCTGGGGCGCGTGCCCGGATCCGCCCGCCCCCTGCCCCGGCGACCTCGACGGCGACGGCGTGGCGGGCTTCGACGACCTCCTGATCGTGCTCGCGGGCTTCGGCGGCTGATGTCGGGGCGACCCGCCTCCGCTGAGAGGTCGATGCCGACCGTACGGACGGGCCGTGAGGCCCGGCCCGCGTCGCGCGACCGTCGCCGACGGGGTCAGACCGGCTCCGGCGTGCGCGCCGCCGACTCGACGAAGGCGCTCGCCCGGGCCGGGAACGGCGCCTCCCCCGACAGCCGCTCGTAGTCCGCCACCGACGCTCCGTCCCGGCACGCCTCGATGACCGTCCGGCCGAAGGGGTGCAGGTCGTCGGAGGCGAGGAACAGCTCGAGCTCGCGCCGGAAGAACGCGACGAGCTGCCGTGCCCCTTCGTCGTACGCCACCTCGCCGACCTCCGGCTGCGCGTGGGTCCGCAGGAACCACTCCGGGATGACCGTGCCCTCGATCTGCAGGCTGCGCAGGGAGGATCCCAGCAGCGGGCAGCGATCGGGCACGAGCGCATCCGGCGGGAACGCGGCGGCCCCGCGCCGGGCGAGGTACTCCCGCATGAGCCACTGCGGCATGAAGCTCGTGGCCCAGGCCCCGACGTGCTGATTGGGCGTCAGCGTGAACAGCGTGTCCTGCGTGGACATCATCTGCTCGAGCAGGATGTTGGCCTGATCGACTCGTCTGCCGGTGGCGAACGGCCAGTACGACCCGACGCCCTCGCTGCTGAGCCCTTCGGTGTCGACGATGGACGGGTTCGCGTGCCCGCGGGGGGCGACGAGGCGCCAGAGCCAGGCCAGCGCGGGCGGGAGCACGTGGAACAGCCCGAGGATCCCGTAGGTCGGCTGCTCCGCCGTGCACGGAGGCGTCCGCACGCCGATCGACCGCACGTCCACCGTCACGGGTCCGTCGACGACGCCCGGGATGACCGATCGGGGGATCACCACCCGCGGATTCGGGCACGGCCGGCCCGGCGCGTCCTCGATGTGCTCCCAGATCAGTCCGGTGCCGCCCGGAGCCGAGTCGATGTTCAGGAACAGCAGCGGCTCGCCGGGATCGATGCACAGGCCCTCGAGGTGGGGATCGACGCCGTAGCGGTCGATGTGGTTCACGCGGACGAACCAGGCGTCCTCGGCGTCGGTGAGCGAGAGCTTGCCCTCCGCTCCGCCGTGGCCCCGGAGGCGCGGCGGGCAGAGCGCCATGTCGTCGGTCACGGGGTGGAGCCGGCAGCCGCGCGGAGCGTGGAGACGGTGTCGTTCGCCGGTGACGACGTTGCGGCCCAGCAGCAGCTCGCCGTCGGGCTCGCGGTGGAACTGCTCGAGCATCTCGCTCTTGCCGCCGCCCGACGCACCCTCGTGCATGAACACGACCTCGTTGTCGTACGGCGTGACGACGCGGACGGTCGCACAGTGTGCGGTGGTCCACCCCTGCGGCTCGCCGAGGTTGAGCAGCACGCCGTAGATCCCCTTCTTGGCGGAGGGGCCGGGGTAGAGGTTGTAGCTGAAGAGCTCGTGCATCCCGTCCGATCGGTCGTGCACGACGACCTGACGCCCATCGAAGTGACTGTGCCGAAATGGCGGAGCCGCGTAGATGATGGCGCGAGGCTCGAAGTCCTGCGGCGTCTCGCCCGCGGCGAGGATGCCCTGCAGCATCGCGAGGCCGAGGGCGAAGAAGCCCGCGTTGTCCGGCACGATGGCCAGGGCCGGCGTGCCCTCCTCTCCGGCCCCGGCGAGGAAGGGGAACATCGCCAGCGGCTGACCGGCGAGCCATCGGAAGGTGTCCTCCCGCGTCGCGTCGAACGAGGCACCGAAACGCTCCCGGTAGATCGGCTTGTCGGTCGGGCGGTCGTCGCCGATCACCATGCAGTCGGGATCCCGGCGCCGCATGTAGGGCTCGACGTAGTTCGCGCTCACGCCGTTGCGCAGGCGATGAACGTGCGCTTCGATCGTGCGCTCCCCGCCGGGCACGTCGTACGCCACCTCGTGGCGACCGTCGGGGCCCGCATCGCGGACCGCCAGCTCGACGAGCTCGTCGATGGAGTGGGCGATCGCGACGGACGGGGCGTGCTCGAGCACGTCGCGCAGGTGGTCGGGGAGACGCCAGCGGGACCAGGAGACGGACATGGACGGTTTCTCGGCGGGTGGAAGGAGTCATGTCCGAGGCGGATGCGGCCCGCGGCATCGAGGCCGGCGTCCGGAACGGCACGGTTCAGGGGCCCCGGTCGTTCGTCCGGGCGCCTCGGACGAAGCACGCCCGACGTCCTGCGGACTCGGGATTGTCCGGAATCTAGAGGCGTTCATGGCGCACGGGGGACGGCGCGGAGCGATCCGCGCCGCAGTCGACACGAACCGTCGAATTGCGCCACCTGCCTCACGGCGCGCTCATCGATCGGTGACCTGATCCGAGCGCTCGGAGCGGTGCGCGTCGTCCGGGCCCCGGCGTCACGGGAACCGCCGAGTCGATCCGCGTCCCCGCCGCCGGCTCGGCGATGCGTTCGCGTTCGCCCGTCGACGACGGAGGGCCGCAGCGCGTGCTGCGGCCCTCGCCGGCTTCGAGCGTGGATGACGCCGTGTCAGCGGGACGGGCGGGCCGCCCTCGCCGCCTCGGCCAGGCGGTCGCGGGCCTCGTCCCGCAGCATGCCGCGGTGCTCCGCCACGATGGTGCCGTCGGGGCCGACCACGATGAAGGAGGGGATGGCGGTCACGTCGAAGGCGGACGCGATGCCGCGGCCGTCGGCGACGATCGGGTAGGTGTAGCCCCCCGCCTCGGCGTACTGGGCCGGGGTCTCCCGGCCGGTCATCCGTGGGTCGCCGGCGCCGAAGTGGGCCCCGAGGACGGTGATCCGGGGGTCGTCTGCGAACGTGTCGTGCAGAACCTGCACGTTGGGCGAGGATGCCCGGCACGGCGGTCAGAACACCGCGAAGAAGTCGATGATCGTGACGTGACCGCGGAGGGACTCGCCGGAGATCTCGTCGCCCGCGATCGTGGTCGCGACGAAGTCCCGCGTGACCCCGGCCGCGGGGGACGGGTCGGTCCCGGCCGGGCCGGCGCACCCGCCGAGGGCGGCGCCGACGACCCCGGCGGCAAGGCTCTGGAGGATGGTGGAGGTGCGCAGGCCCGGATGGTACGGCGGGCCCGCGGGATCGGCGAGGGCCGGGGCCATCCCCCGGCCGTTCGGCCACGCGTGGCCCGGCCCGGATCGGGACGCGGATGCGGGCCGCGGTCCGGGTCCGGGGCCGGCCTCGGGCGATCGGGGCGGAAGTGGATGGGAATCGAACCCACCGGGGACCCGCCTCGCGAGCCCTCAGACGGAATTGAAGTCCGCGGCCGCCACCAGGCGTGCTGACACGTCCCGGGCGGAGTCAGTCCAGCAGGGCCTGCCGGAGGGCCCCGAGTCGCTCCGCGTCCCGCCCCGCGGGCACGCCCATGAGATCGACGACGACCTCGCCCATCGGACCCGTCATCGCCATGCAGCCCCCTCGCCCTGACGCCGTCGTGCTGGAAGCGGGATCGCTCCGCCTCGAGCCGTTGACGGTCGACCACGCGGACGAGATGTACCCGGTGCTGGCGAGACCGGAGCTGTACCGATTCCTCGACGAGTCGCCCCCCGTGTCGCCCGGCGCGCTCCGGGAGCGGTATCGCCGACAGATCGAGGGCCCTCCGAGCGGCCGGGACGAGGCGTGGCTCAACTGGATCGTGCGGCTCGGGCTCACTCCGCAAGGCGGTCTCGTGGCGGCGAGCGTCCCGCGGCCGGCGATCGGCTTCGTCCAGGCGACCGTGGTCGGCCGGGGCACGGCCTGGATCGGGTTCGTGATCTCGACGCCCTGGCAGGGGCGGGGCCACGCCCGGACCGCGATCTCCGCGATGCTCGAGGAGCTCGTCGGCCGCCTCGGGATCCATCGATTCCTCGCCACGATCGAGCGCGAGAACGTCGCGTCCGAGCGGGTGCTCGTTCGGAACGGATTCCGTCGCGCGGACGCGCTCGAGCTCCGGGAGCATCCGTGCGGACCGACCGAACGGCGGCTCGTGCGGCATCGCCACGACGGGATCGGAGGTGGCGTCGGCCCGCCGCCGGTTCCGGAGGGCTGACCCCTCAGTCCGGCCACGGCGGCGATCGACGGCCGTGAGCACGAGGCATCCCGTCCGGCTCGCTGCGGAGTCGCTCCTCGGGCCACGATCCATCGTGAAGCCCGGCGCCGGGTGGTGACGGGATCGAATCCGCGGGCCTCGCCTCGCGGAGCCCGAGCGACTCGAGGCATCCGCCGCGCCCGGTGGGCGCCCCGGGGCTCCCGCGTGCCGCCTCGCCACGTGCGCCATCCGTCCGTTCCGGGGCTCTCTTCAGCCGCCCCGTCCCGAGCCCGTCTCCAGCCGGCGCGTCTCGGCCGATGTCGACCGCCGCGGTACAGTGCACCGATCCGGTCGCGCCCCCGCCCCGCCGCCGCCTCGTGTCGGTCGTCCCGCGCCGAGTCGCCGGGAACCGGCCGCGCCGGCGCACGCCCGTCTTGCGGGAGGTCCGCGGCATGAGCTTCCTCGTCGTCCTCGGGGCCACGATCCTCGGCGAGCTCGTCCTCGCCGGCCTGCTCTCACTGCTCCGGCGAGCCCCGGGCCGGCTCGGTCGCCTGCACGAGCTCCTCTGCCGGGCGCCCGGCCTCGACGTCGTGGTCTTCCTGATCACGCTCGCCCCGCCCATCGCGGCCGGCGTCCTCGCGGGCTGGACCGGCCTCGGAGCGGCGATCCTCGGGCAGGTGCTCTCGCTGCACCTCTGGGTCGAGCTGCACGAGCTCGCCCACCCGGCCGCCGCCCGCGCCCCGCGGATGCTCCGGGTGCAGAACCGTCTCCTCGGACGGACCGCCAACCACGTCGCCCTCTGGCTGAGCGTCGTGGTGCTGCCGATCTTCTGGATGATCCGCCTGGGCGAGCTGCTCGTGTGGCCGCCGCTGCGGGCCTGTGCCCGGTTCCCGCGGTACCGCCAGGGCGACTGGGTGAACGTGAGCCGCCACAAGTACGACGCCCTCGTGGGTCACGATCTCATCTGGTGCCTCTACTGCGACTGGATGACCGGCGTCTACAGCCTCGCGGGCGAGATGCTGCGCAACGTCGAGTCCTTCTGGTGCCCGATCCGCTTCCTCGACGCGGCCAAGTGCGCGAACTGCCGCGTGGACTTCCCCGACGTCGACGAATGGGTGGAGCCGGCGGAGACGCTCGAGCCCGCGATCGCCCTCATGGAGCGGCGGTACGGCGGGGGCCGTCACGAGTGGTTCGGGCATCCGGCGCGGCTGACGGTCGAGGGCCGGACGCCCGAGGCGGCCGCCGAGGGGCCGGAAGCGGCGGACTGACCGTTCCGCCGGTGGCTGGACAGGATCCCGGGCGACGCGGGATCGGCAGCCGACCGCCGGGGCCCTGCGTCCGCCGGCGGAGTGGCCGGCGAAGTGACCGGGCAGGCCCCCGGGCAGCCGGGAGCCGGCCCGACCGCAGCGACACCGAAGGGAACCGTTCGGGCTCGTCCGGAGCACTTTGCGGGATCATCGGGAACCCGCCCGAGGTGGCGATCCGGATCCAACCGGTGATCCGTGGCGCGGGATCGGAGCCCGCGCCGGGCGACCCACGACACCGGGAGAGGTCATGACGATGGAGACACCGGCACGACGATCGACGACGCCCGCCCGGGCCCTCGGCGTGGGCCTGCTGCTCGCGATCGGCCCGGGGGTCGCGGCGGAGGACCGGGGCGCCGACCCGCGGGCCACGTTGGGCCGGGGCGGGCCGTCGACGGGCATCGCGAGTCCGGGCTTCGAGTCCGACGAGGGATGGAGCGGACTCGTCACCCGCGACGTCGCGTACGACGCGCCGGTGGAGGGCAGCCGATACGCGGTCCTCGGGGTTCGGGATGGCCCGCTGGAGCAGCGAACGGAGGTGGTCCTGCGACCGGGCACGCGGTACGACGTCACGGTCTGGGCCCGGAGCGTCTACGACGATGCCCACACGGCGCGCCTCGCCGCCGCGGCGTACGAGGACATGCCGGCCATCGGAACCTCCGCCGGTGCGACGGCGCGGCTTGCGGTCCGGGTCGACGGAGCCCGGCTGGCGTCGACGGACGTGGACGTCAGCCCGAGAGCCCTGCGCGGCGACGCCGCGACGAGCCCGAACGACGACGGCGCGAACGTCTGGGTGGACGGGGGGTTCCGGGTCCATCTGGGCGACTCGGTGCTCCTCCAGCCCGTCGCCCGCGACCCGATCGCGGATCCGTGGCGACGGCTCGACGACCCCTCGTACGACCAGGACAGCGCCGTCGGCGTGGTCGACGTCCCCGGCGGACCCCGGTTCGTCCTCGACTGCTTCTACGCCGACGACCCGCCGGTCGGCGAGCCCTGGGAGAGCTTCATCACCCGCCGCGTGGTCGCCGGATCGGCACCGTCCCTCGCCTGGGGACCGCGGGAGCTCGTGCTCTCGAACGAGCGACCGAACACGGGACGGCCGGACGACCAGCTCCCCTGGGTGATCGACCCGCACGCGTTCCGGGACGCGGAGACCGGACGTCTCTGGATGGCCTGGGGCGGGCACGATCTCTACGTCACCGAGCTGGACCCCGGGACCGGACGCGCCATCGACGCGAGCGGTGAGCTCGTGGATCCGGACCTGAGCGGATTCGATCCGGACGTGCTCGACGACCCCGTCCACACGATGGTGGTCCGGGAGCTGCCGGAGGACGCGCTCGACGACCCGTGGCGGCGATCGACGTACCAGGAAGGCCCGGCCATCTTCAGGCACGGCGGCTTCTTCTACTACTTCGCCACCTACGGCCATCTCGCGTACGACTACACGATTCGCGTCGGCCGCTCGACGACGCCGCGCGGACCGTACCTCGATCGCGCCGGAACGCCCCTGCTCGCGGGCGGTGGGACGATGCTTCTCGGGGACGACACCGAGCAGCTCGTGCCGGGTCACCCGCACCTCTGGGAGGAGTCCGGCATCTTCTACCTCGGCTACGACTACCGGACCGCCCGTGGCCCGGCCGGCGAGGACTCGGACCGCATCGGCATCCGCCGGCTCGAGTGGGTCGACGGCTGGCCGACGATCTGGCGTCCGGTCACGGTCTCGGTCCTGGCCGACGAGCACCGTCCCGCCATCGGCCGCCGGCTCGTGCTCTCGATCAGCAATGTCGGGGATCCGGGATCGGTGCTCGCGGTCGATCGCGTGACGATCACCCCGCGTCCATCGCCGCGTGCGGTCGACCGGGAAGAGAGCCCCTGAGGCGAGACGCTCGCATCCGGGGCGGCCTCCGCACTCCGCGCGCCGGCCGTACGTCCGGGCCGCGGCGGGATCGCACGCTCCCGGCGGGGGCGACGACGCGGCGCCGGCCAGCCGCGGGCGCGTCCCGGTCTCACGCTCGTTCGTCCGCGCGGTGCGCCCGGGGCGGGTCGGACGGGTCGCTCGTCGCGCGCGACCCCCCCCGACCACGGCTCGCGACCGGCTCCGCCCTCCCCGCTCGGCCGAGTG
The DNA here is from genome assembly GCA_964385045.1 of uncultured Isosphaeraceae bacterium. Taxonomy (GTDB): domain Bacteria; phylum Planctomycetota; class Phycisphaerae; order Phycisphaerales; family SM1A02; genus CAYLNM01. The sequence continues at coordinate 12,887 of CAYLNM010000058.1, read as the reverse complement.
CGCCGGCTCGGCGGGTGGCGTTCCGCTCCGCGGCGGTGGAGTCGGCGCAGCGCCGCGCCGGCCCTCACGGCGCCCCGAGCAGCTCCCGCCGCCAGCGCACGATCTCCGGCGCGAGGGCGTGGCGGCGCCACGCGCGCTGCCGTCGCTCGTACTCCGGCACCAGGCGCCAGTCGCCGGGCCGCGGGTCGGCCGCGTCCGTGTCGCCCGCGAGCCACGGGTCGACGCGGCGGGCGATCGCCCGGAGCTCGGCGCCCGCCTCGCGGAGGGCGAGGCGGCGCTCGGGACCGATGCGGAGCTCGTCCTCGACCTCGGCCAGCAGGGCCTCGAGCTCGCGGTGCCGGCGGACCATCCACCCGATCCGGCGCTCGTCCAGCTCGCCGGTCACCGCGGCGTGGACCTCGGGGTGCCGCGCCGCCACGTCGGCCAGCAGCACGTCGACCATCTCGGCCCGTTCCCGGGCGGCCAGGTCGAGCGCGTTCAGATGCTCGCCGATGCGCTCGCGAACCGCGGGGTCGCCATCGGCGGGGTCGAGACCCGCGGGCGGGCTCGGGACGGAGGCGAGGTTCGCACGGCGCCGGCGCTCGAAGGCGAGGAAGCGTTCGAGGTCCTCCGTCGTCCAGGCATCCGGGGGCGAGGCCGCGAGGACCATGGGCACCACGGGGACGTCGGCCCAGCGATCCCCGGGATCGACGGCGCCCCGGATCGCGCCGGGTGCGGCGCGCGCGGCGGCCGCGGCCTCGAGGGTCGCCTCCGTCGCCGCGACCGCCTCGAGGAGCGCGGTCGCCGTCCGGGCCCGGCCCCCCGCGGGGTCGGCGGGGATCACCTCGCCCACCGCGGCCCCCTCGAGGATCCGCGTCGCCACCTCCGCTGCCGCGTCCGCCTCCAGCCCGAGAGCGGGCGCGAGGGCGGTCACCGCCCGCGTCATGACGGCGGCCGGGCCGAGCCGGCCGGTCGCGCCGCCGGCCTCCGCGTCCGTCGCCCGCATGATCACGTTCATCGAGACGGGCAGGTCGGGGATCGAGCCGCCGTGCTCGCGCACCCGCCGCGCGAGGGGCCACGACGGGGCCCGCATGGCCTCGATCGCCTCCATCCACGTCGCCTCTTCGGTGGCGGCCTTGCCGCGGTCGCGCACGTGGTCGAGGATCGCCTCGAGCGACGCCTCCGCGCCCTGGCGGAGCTCGAGCCGGCGGTCCTCGGGGAGATCGGTGGCGAGGAGCCGCGCGGCCCCGGCCACGATGGACGCCGAGCGTCCGACGTTGGCGTCGGCGCGGGCGAGGATCCGGGCGCGGGCCTCGAGGGCCACGGCGGCCGGCAGGTCGGACGCGGCGATCGTCCGCAGGACCGACAGGACGGCGTCGCGGTAGCGTTCGCCGTCGCGCGCCAGCGCGGCCATCGCGTCGTCGGGGTCGTCGAGCGCGGCCTGGAACGCCGCCGGGTACTCGAGTCCCGCCTCGAGGTGGTGCAGGATCCGGCGGGTGAGCCGGGCGGAGCCGCCGCCGTCGCGGGTCCCCACCGCGACGACGAGGGCACGGCGCGTGTCCGCGGTCGCGGACGCGATCTCCCCGAGCCTCGTGCGCGCAGCCCGGTCCGCCGGGACCTCGGCCAGCGACGCCTCGACGAAGACCGTCGGCACGCTCCACCCCCGCGCCTCGCCGGACGCGAGGGCCGGCTCGAGCAGCACGAGGTTGCGCCAGAGGATGGCGCGATCCGCCTGAGGCTCCGTGAGCGGGACGATCAGGTCGGCGAGCAGCGCATCGCGGAGCGGCTCCATCGCGATCCGGGTCCGGCTGCGCCGCTCGGCGACCTCGATCTGGAGCCTGAGCATCGTCGCGGTGTCCGCGCCCGCGGGGAAGACGACGGGGCCGGCCTCGGCGGCCCCGGCGCGGAGCCGCTCGATCGCCTCCGCCTGCGCGTCGAGGGCGTCGAACCACCGCACGAGCTGATCGCCGCTGACGTCGCACGCGACCGAGAGGCGGGCGAGCCGCTCCGCCGACGGGGCCGCGAGCGCCGCGTCGTCCCACCAGCGGACGGCGTGGCCCTCCTCGGCCGCGGCGGTCGTCGTGGCCGCCATCGCGATGACCGCGGGCGCCAGGGCGGCCGCGAGGCGATCGGCGGCGAAGGGCCGCCGCGATCGCCCGCCCGGACATGGACCCCGGTCCCGCGCCCCGATCACGCGGATGCATCCGGACGGACGAGCTTGCCTTCGCATCGAGCGGGCCTCCTCCCTTGGGTCACCTTCGGCGGCGCCGGCGGCGGGGTTGCCGTGAGGCGGGGCCGGCCCGTTCGACCGGGCCCGGACCGCCGTGATCCGAGCGTATCCGTTCGCGTGGCGCATGCGCTCGTCGGGGCGTGCGCCGGGCTCCACGTGCGCGTCCGTCGGGTCGCGGACCGGCCGCACCGCATCGAGTAGGTTGCCCGCCACGCATCCTTCGAAGACCGCCCACCCGCCGGTGGCCCACGACCTGCCTGACCGCCTCACGGAGGCGGGGGTCGAGCCCGGTGGGCGATTCCGCCGAAGGCCTCAGCCCGCGAAAGGACCGCATGTCGACCGCCCGCCCGCTGCCCTCGTCCCGTCCCCTCACGCGCTCGCGCCTCTGCGGGCTGCTCGCCGGCCTCGCCGCCACGCCCGCCCTCGCCCTCGCCCAGGACGCCCCGCCGGAGCCCCGGACGGGCGAGCTCGACTGGGTCCAGCTGGCCAACGGCGAGTGGTTCCGGGGCGAGATCGACGACCTGCTCGACGACGACTTCGAGTTCGAGAGCGACGAGCTGGACACCCTGAGCCTCGACTGGGCCGACGTGCACCTGCTCTTCTCCGACCGCGTCAACACCGTGGTGCTGCGGGATCGCTCGACGGTCGAGGGCCGGCTCCGGATCGAGGGCGACGAGGTTCGCGTGCTCACGCCCGAGGGCGAGGTCACCTACGCCCGCGACGAGCTCCGCGGCATCATCCCCGGCGAGCAGACGGAGGCGAACTACTGGTCGGGCGGTCTCAGCGCGGGCCTGACGCTGCGGAGCGGCAACGTGGACCAGGTGGACGCGACCTGGTCGCTGTCGCTGGAGCGGCGCGACGCCCTGTCCCGTCTCACCCTCGACTACGACGGAGCGTACAGCGAGGTGGACGGCGACCGCACGGCCGACAACCACCGCGGCCTCGTCAACTACGACTCCTACCTGACCGAGCGGCTCTTCCTCCGCCCGATCCGCGTCGAGTACTACCGCGACGAGTTCCAGAACATCGACCACCGCCTCACGCCCGGGGCCGGGGCCGGTTACGACGTCATCAACGAGGGCGACTGGGACTGGACGGTCTTCGGCGGGGCCGGCTGGCAGTTCACCGAGTTCGTGGAGGCGCCCCCCGGCGAGCCCTCGAGCGAGGACTTCGTGGTCGCCACCGCCGGCACCCGCGTGGAGTGGGAGGTCAACGCCAAGGTGGACGCCGGCCTGGAGTTCGACATCACGGTGCCGGTGGAGGACGCCGACTCCTTCAGCTCGCGGACGAAGCTCTACACCGAGGTGGAGCTGGCCAGCGACCTCGACCTCGAGGTGCAGTTCATCTGGGACCGCGTGAACGATCCCGAGCCGCTCGCCGACGGCACCATGCCCGAGTCGGACGAGCTGCGGCTGTTCGTGGGGGTCGGCTGGGACTTCTGAGTCCCGCCCGGCGGCGCGATCACGCGCGCCGGGGCCGCGGGACCGCGGGGCCACCGGGCCCGTCCGCCGTGTCGCACGCAGGCGTCGCGGCTCGCGAGACCGCGGCGGGCCTCGAGGATCGAGGGCGCGGGGCGAGGTGAGTCGGCGTGGCGGATGACCTCTCTCGGGATGATGCGCCGCGCGAGGATCCCCGGGCCGGGAACCCCGGCCGAGGCGGGCCGCACCGGCCAGCCTCGCCGCGCCGCGCCGGGACGCACGCCCGGGAACCGACGATCGCCCGGGCCCACGCACCGGGCCCGCGGCCAGGGAATCGGCCGGACATCGACGATTGGGAGACTGGGTGGTTTCGGGCGGCGGGGCGCCCGTGTAGTTTCCGGACGTGCTCGGGGAGAAGACCGCCGAAGTCGGCGGCCCGGGAGCACTCGGCGACACGTCGATCGCGGCCCGCGGGGCCGCGTCGCGTGCGTCGCCGCCTCGATCATCTGAACAGAGGAGAAGGAACATGATTCGACGCGCATGCATCGGCGGTGCCACCGCGATCTTCGCGATCGCGGCGTCCGCCCAGGCCGCGGTGGTCATCGAGGTCGACCTGACCGTGGAGGACCAGATCACCATCACCGCGACCGAGGAGGCCTCGATGGCGACCGTGTCCGGGTCCGACACGACCGGCTTCTACCTCGAGGACATCTTCGCCGGCGGGCCCGGCGGCATCAGCGACACGCTGATCTCGGGCGACCTGACGAGCTTCCTCAACACCAGCGACGGCAGCCCGGCGCTCTTCAGCATCGACTCGGGCCTGAACGTCTTCAGCTACACCGACGACCCGAGCAGCGACTTCGAGGAGGGCGTCCAGGCCTTCAGCGGCTCGGCCACGTGGAGCATCTCGTCCGACGACTACGCCGCCCTGCTGGCCGGGAACACCACCGGCTCGGTCTGGGCGATCGCGGACACCTTCGACGACATCCCGCCCGGCGGTGGCGACGCGGCGCTCATCGGCGAGTACTTCGTCATCCCGGGCCCGGGCGCGCTCGCGATGCTGGCCGTCGCCGGCCTCGCCGGTGCCCGGCGTCGCCGCGGCTGAGCCCCCGCGGATCCCGGATCCGAGACGCGAGACGTCTCGACGACATCGACCGCCCCGGACGCCCTCGTGGCCTCCGGGGCGGTCGTCGTTCGGGCCGCGGCCGGCGCGGTCGACGGCGACCATGCGAGGGCCGCGCGTCCTGGACCCCGGCGGCACGAGCCACCGGGCGACCGGGCCGCTGCCGCACGGCGACCGCCGCCTCGGGAGCGGCCGACGGGCGACATGGCCACCCGGTACACTCGCCCGATCACCCTCGCCGAGCATCGGACGTCCGCGATCCCCGTCACGCCGGTGCTCCCGTTCCGGCGGTGGCGCGGGCCCGAGCGGCGGCCATGACCGCCCTCCCCTGCCTCGCGTGCCGAGCGACCTGCTGCACCGGGCACCGAGGCGTCCTCCTCGACGACGGCACCGTGCTGCCCTTCGTGAACGGACGGTGCCCGCATCTCGGCGACGATCACCGCTGCCGCATCTACGCCACCCGGCCGAAGGGCTGCCGGGCGTTCGACTGCTCGCGGGAGCCGGGGTACCTGCGCGTGAATCCGCGGATCGCGACCCTGCTCTCCGTGCACGGGATCCCGGTCGCCGGGCACGGCCCCCCGCCCCCGTAACGACGCGGCTGACGGCGCGACGTCCGCCGCCGCGGCGGGCGGTGCGCCCGCCCCGGCGGGTCATCGGTGCAGGAATCGCTCGAGGCGGAGGCCGCCACCGAGGCGCCGGTGGAGGTGCACCAGCAGCAGGAGGATCGGCGCGAGGCCGGCGAGCACGATCAGCGACCAGGTCGGACCCGTCGCCCCGAGGTGCCGGGCGACCAGGAGATCGACCGCGACCGACGTCGCGGCTCCGCCGCCGAGGACGGCGATCGCGACGAGTGCGGGGGCTCCGCGCGATCGGCGGGCGACGAGGAGGATCGCCGTCGTGACGGCCGAGACCACGACGACGATCGGGAGGGCCAGAGGCACGAACCAGTCGAGGGTGCCGTCGAACAGGTCGACGAGGGCGAGGAACCCCCCGGTCGCCACCGCCTGCCCGGCGATCACCGCGACGGGGCGGCGGATGAACGCGAGTACCAGCGTCAGGTAGAGCCACGCCACGGCCAGCCCCGTCACCGGATACAGCGCCCACGAGATCGCCCCGTCGCCCAGGACGTTGACCACGACGCATGCGAGCGCGGCCGACAGCAGCAGGGCGCTCGTGGCCAGCCACGCGAGCTGGCGGCCCTGCCGCGGGGAGAGGCTCGGCCGAGCGGGATAGCCGGGTGCGCCCTCGGTCTCGCCCCGCCGCGGGATCGGTGCATCGCACAGGGGGCAGCGGCGGGCCGCGTCCTCGACCTCGACCCCGCATTCCGGGCAGTACGCCATCGATCAGTCCTCGAACGAGCCGCACCGATTGGACTCGACGCGGGCCGTGATGCCCATTCGGCGCAGCCGCCGGAAGACCGCACGCTCGAGGACCGGGTCGGCCAGGATGCTGGAGAACGCGATGGACACGTGGTCGCCGTACCCGACGACCGCGCAGCCCACGCGGTGCGCGACGCTGGGGTTCGGGATCACGTCGAACCGCTCGACGTGCTCGCGCATCGCGTTCGGCAGCTCGACGCGGCCGACGTTCGAGAGTGCGGTCGTGTAGCGCCGGCCCCACCGGTGCGCGTACAGCCAGCGCTTGGCCGGGATCTTGAGCAGCAGCGGCACGTGCCGGATGAAGGGATTGCGCTCGGCCCCGACGTGTCGGCGGATCTGCCGGGCGACGTTCTTCGCCGTCGTCTGTCCCTGCACCGAGTGGTGGACCACGTGGAGGATCTCCTCGAAGGTGTACGCTCCGAGACGGGGATCGACGGCAGCCGTCACCGAGAGGAAGAAGTTGCGCATCGTCCGCGAGGGGAACAGGCGGCGCAGGTCGACCGGCGTCATCACCGCCAGCCGCATCCGGGCGTCCGCGGCCACGTCGAGGAGGGACGCGAGGAGGATGGCGACGAGCAGCTCGGTGTACGTGACGCCGTGCCGGCGGCTCGTCTCGCGCAGCGGCGCGTGGGGCACGATCCCGACCACCACCCGGCAGTCGTCCCCGGCGAGGCGGGTGCCGCCCAGCCGGAAGGCCCGCTCCGACGCCGGTGGCCGCGGGAGGTCGGGATCGTAGAACCGCCGGTAGGCGTCCTCCGTCTCCTCGGGATGCGGCTCGTCGTCCGCGCGGGGGATCCGGGGATCGGCGGGGACTCGCACGCCCCCGCCGGACAGGTACTCGGCGAGCAGCGCCACCAGGAACCGCAGCGCGCCGGACCCGTCCGTCAGGACGTGCGAGCACTCGAGGGCGATTCGGCGGTCGCGGACGAGGACGCGGAGCTGCCACGGTCCGTCGGCCGCCCGCGTCATCGGCCGGCACGGCGGCCGGCGCTCCTCGCGGACGATCGGGGCACCGTCGAGCTCCTCGAGCCAGTGCCAGAAGAGGCCGGTTCGCAGGCGCACGCGGAAGGTGGGAAACCTCGGCATGATCGCGGCGAGGGCCGCCTCGAGTCGCGCACGATCCACCGGCTCCCGGAGCGTCGCGGCCACCCGGAAGACGGTCGTGGTGCGGCGCGACGCCAGCGCCGCGAAGACGCGGGCCGCATTGTCGAGTCGATACCAGGCCTTCCCCATCGTGCATCCAGGATCGTCGTCCGAAGCACGGCGCGAGCCGGGCCCGATCCGGGTCGACGGCCGCGTGGTGCGCCCGGGGACGGCCTCCCCGCACACGCCGGCACACGGTCGCGGACCTCCCGCGGACGCTACCACCGATTCGATCCCTCATCCATTCGACCGGGCGTCCGTGATCCCGTCCGCGATCCCTTCGGGCTCCGCGCCGACGCGCCGCCCACCGGCGGCCCACCGGCGGCGACCGATCGCGGTCCCGGAGAGGGAGGGTCGCGCGGCCGCCGAATCACGCCGGGCCCGGTCCGCGACGCCCGGCGACGTCCCGGCCGGGCACCACGGCGATCGAAGTCGCCCCGCCGCCGAGCCGCCCCGGCGTGCATCGGCTTCCGGGCCGACGAGCCGATTCTCGGCCTCGCGGGGACGGCCGACGGCGGCGGGGTCGTCACCGCCGGGCTCGAGGACATGCGGGTGATCGGCCGGGGGCGCCGGCGTGCCTCCCCCGGGGACGTCAGTCGGCCACGAACCCCTTCCACCTGCGCATGTAGTCGACGAACGCCGGCCCCAGTGCCCGCTCCCGCAGCTCGTCCACGGTGAGGGGCGGCCGCGCGGGCGGTCCCCCCGAGTCGAGCACCCGCCGCGGCCAGTCGGGGTTGGCGATCGCGGCCCGCCCGAGGGCGACCGCATCGGCCCCGTGGTCCAGCTGCGCGAGGGCCTCGGCCTCGGTCCAGACGTTGCCCGCGGTGACGATGGGCACCTCGTCCGGCAGCGCGTCGCGGAAGATGCGTGCCGCATGCTCGCGGGGCCGCTTGGCCGTCATCCGCTCGGCGTTCCAGAGCGAGACGTGGACGAAGTCCGCCCCATCCTCGCAGAGCCACCGGGCGACCTGCACCATCTCGTCGAGGTCGATGCCGGGCAGGCTCGGCGAGGACTCGGGCGAGAGCCGCACGCCGACGATGAAGGCGTCCCGCACCGCGGCCCGCGTGGCCTGCATCGTCCGGCGGATCATGCGGGCGCGGTGCTCGAGCGGGCCGCCCCACGCGTCGGTGCGGCGGTTGAGCGCGGTGCTGAGGAACTGGCAGAGCAGGTACCCGTGCGCGCCGTGCAGCTCGACGCCGTCCACCCCCGCCGCCTCGAGCCGGCGGGCCGCGGCGGCGAATCCGGCGATCACCCGCTCGAAGTCCTCCGGCGTCCCCTCGCGGACGGCCTCCTCGGCCGGCGTCCCCTCGGGCGAGGCGCTGCACGACCACGGCTGCGGCCGCCCCTCCTCCCGGAGCGTGCGCATGCCGCCGTGGAACGCCTGGCCCAGCAGCAGCGCCCCGTGCGGGGCGATCGCCTCCGCCAGCCGCCGCCAGCCCGGGGCGTGGCGATCGTCGAACATCGCCAGCTCGCCCGGCCACGCCTGCCCGTCCTCGGTCACGTGGGAGGCGCACGACTCGACCACGCCGAAGCCGCCCGCGGCCCGGGCGACGAGGAAGCCGAGCTCGTCGTCGGACAGCGTGCCGTCCGGGTGGCTCGCCTTGTTGGTCATCGGGGCGACCCACACGCGGTTCGGCGCGGTGCGGCCGTTGCGGAACGTCATCGGCTCGAGGAGGGGGCTGCTCATCGGAGCCATGCTCGCAGGGTCGGACGGGTCGTGCACGGACTCGGCGGTGCGGGCGCCGGGAGCTCGCGGCGCGCCCCGCCGCGGTCGATGGGACGGGCGTCGGAGCGCCCGGTCGGGCTCGGTATCGTGGCCGAGCCCCCGACCGCCGTCGCGATCACCGGCGACGGGTCGAGCCGGAGGCTCCGCGTCCTCGCCGCCGACCGCGCCGGGTGGCCGGACCCCGGGGGGACCGGTGAAGCCCGGCGACCCCCCCGGCCGCACGGAGCCGTCGACGGATCCTCGACCGCGGGCGGGGCCGTCGATCGCGCGCCGGGATGGCCCGGGCCCCGGGCCCCGGGGCCGCGAGGAAATGCCGGATCCGGCTGCGCCCGGCTCGCTCGGTTCGCGTTCCAGTCCGGGGACGGGAGAACCGCCCGGGCCGCGGCGGCCGGATCGCCGGGCCGGGGCGGGCCGGAGGCCCTCCGCCCACGAAAGGTCCCTCACGATGCTCGACACGACGCTCAGGGCCGGCACGGCCATCGCACTCACCGGCATCCTCGCCGCCTCGCTCGCGGCCGGACCGCCGGCCTCCCTCACCCCCTCGCCGAACCGTGACGTCCCCCCGCCCGCGGCCGCCTCGGACGTCGTGCGGCCCGTCGTGCGGCCCGTCGTGCGGCCCGTCGTGCGGCCCGTCGTGGGGTCGGTCAACGACCCCTCCGCCGCCGTCGCATCGCCCGCGGCCGCGCCTCCCGCCCCGCCCTCGACGGCCCCCACCGTGCCCGCGGGCGGCCTCGACCCGAACGACCCGGCCGCGTGGTTCGATCCGATCCCGCAGGGCGACGGCCTCTGCGTCTGCGAGGAGTTCTACCAGCCGGGCGACGTCGTTCGATCGCTCGTGGACGCTCCGGACGGCAACGCGGCCATCACCGTCGGCTCCATCGGCGTCGTGGTGTGCGGACGGTTCTTCGGGGGAGGCGGCGAGGACGACCTCGTGCTCGTCCAATGGGACATCGACACCGGACACGACGGCCTCGGCGAGTGCGACTGCCCCGAGGGCGCGTCGACTCCGGACGGCACCGGCTGGTACGTGAGCTGCAGTCAGATCGAGCGGGCGCAGACCGACTGCGTGTGCATCGAGCGCTACGAGCCCGGCGACGTCGTCCAGGCGGCGGTCGACTTCCCCGGCGACAACGACCAGATCCTGGCCGGCACCGTGGGGGTGGTCGAGTGCGGCCGTCTCTTCGGGGGCGGTTCGGAGGACCTCGTGCTGGTCCGCTGGAACATCGACAACGGGCACGACGGGTTCGGCGCCTGCGACTGTCCGTCCGACGGGTCGACGCCGGATGGCACCGGCTGGTACGTGTTCTGCAGCGAGATCGTGCCCTACGTGCAGACGCCGCAGGACCTCTGCACCTGCGGCGACTATCAGGCCGGCGACCGGGTGGTGTCGCTGGTCGACGCGCCCGAAGGCAACGAACAGATCACGATCGGCACGACGGGCACCGTGATCTGCGGCCGATTCCTCGGCAGCGGGCAGGGCAACGACAACGTGCTGCTGGTGGCATGGGACGACGTCACCTCCGGGCACGACGGCTTCGGCGCCTGCGACTGCGGCGAGGACGGCCTCCCCGGCGGCGACATGGGCTGGTACGTCTTCTGCGACGAGGTCGCCCCGCTCGCGGGGAACTGCGCGTGCGACGAGGACTACCGCCCCGGCGACCTCGTGGTGGCCACCGTCGACGCGCCCGACGGCAATCTGCAGATCGCCGCCGGCTCGACCGGCGTCGTGCGGGGGGCGCGACTCTTCCCGACGGGGGAGGAGTTCGTCCTCGTCGAGTGGGACGGCATCGACAACGGACACGACGGCTTCGGGGCATCCGCGTGTCCGCCCGACGCCGAGACCCCGGCCGGGACCGGCTGGTACGTCGGCTGCGACGAGCTCGCCCGCCAGGATGACGCCGACTGCACGTGCGCCGAGGAGTTCCGCGTGGGCGACCGCGTGGTCGCGGTGGTCGATGCGCCTCTCGGCAACGGTCAGATCACGGTCGGCACCGGCGGCACGGTCGTCTGCGGACGATTCTTCACCGGCGGCGAGGGCGATCTCGTGCTCGTGGAGTGGGACGGCGTGAACAACGGACACGCCGGCTTGAACGAGTGCGACTGTGGCCAGGACGGACTCCCCGCGGGATCGGCGGACGGGTGGTACGTGCTCTGTCCCGACATCATCCGGGCGAGCTGCTCCGACGCCGACGTGGACGACAGCGGCGACATCGGCTTCGACGACCTGCTGATCGTGCTCGGCTCCTTCGGGGACTGCTTCGGCTGCGACGCGGACGTCACCGGCGACGACGTGACGGGCTTCGACGACATCCTCGCGCTGCTGTCGGCGTGGGGCCCATGCCCGTGATCGCGCGCTGACGGCGGCCGGGCCGCGCCCGCGGCCGGGGCCGCCGCGGATCGCGTGCATCGCGCGCGAGTGAGCCTCCCGCGAGGGCGCGGGCTTCGGCCCCGTCCTCGCGGGGGGCTTCGGCGCGGGCACGTGCCACGTCGCGCGGCCTGTCGCGGTCCGGTCCTTGGCCCGGCGCCCGGACCGGCAGCCGCCCCCCGTGCGATCGTGTCCGGCCCCAGCCCGGGGCACCCGCCGCCGCCCCGCCGCCCCGCCGTGCGGTCGTGCGGTCGTGCGAAGCCTCCGGCGACGAGTCGGCCGCTCCCGCCGATGCTTCCGAGAAGGCGCCTCGCGCGTCTTCGGCCGGCGGCGAACCGCGGCAGCCGCCTTCGGCGGGTCGCCGCGGCCGGCCGGCGGCGACGTCCTCGAGTCGCACGCGGGTCGGGGACGGGCCCGGCGGCCCGCCGCCGCCACCGCGGGGCCGACGCCGAGGCCTGCGGACCGACCCCTTCACCCCAGCGGCCGCAGCCAGACCGACCGGAACTCCACCGGCTCGCCGTGGTCCTGCAGCGACAGCGGCAGGGCGTCGGCGTGCCGGGCGTACGGCCGCTGGGTGCCGTGCGACGCCGGGCCGACCAGCTCCACCGCGTCGTGGACGAGCACGCCGTTGAAGTGCACGGTCATCCGGGCCGGCCGGACGACGCGTCCGTCCTCGGCGAAGATCGGCCGCCGGAAGACGACGTCGTAGACCTGCCACTCGCCCATCGGCCGGGCCGGGTTGGCCGCGGGCGGGAACTGCCCGTAGATCGCCCCGCCCATGCCGTCGGCGTAGGTCCGGTTCTCGCGGGACTGCAGGACCTGCAGCTCGTAGGTGGACATCAGGAACACGCCCGAGTTGCCGCGATCCTGGCCGGTGCGGTGGTCCTGGTCGGGCGGGCATCGCCACTCGACTCGCAGCTGCACGTCCCCGTGCTCCATCGCCGTCCGCAGCGTGCCGGTGCCCGGGACGATCCGCATGATCGGCACGCCGTCGCCCGCCCCGTCCGGGACGAACGTCCACCGCGGCTCCTCGTCGCCGCTCCGCCAGGCCTCCCGCCACGCGGTCTCGTCCATGCCCGGACCGAGCAGGACCACCGCGTCGGAGGGGGCCGGCGCGGGGCGGTCCGCCGCCGGGCCGGGATCGACGAGCGGCGGCAGCGGCCGGTCCGGAGCGTGCATGGGCCACGGGGACGGCGCCGCGAGCGCGAGCAGTCCGGCAACGCCGACGGCGACGATGGAGGGCAGGGACGTCATGGCGGCAGCGTGCACGAACCTCGCCGTGGGTGCAAGCGGCCGAGATCCGGCCCGCGGACGCGGGGGCGATCGCGGCCCTCGGCGGTCAGCCGCGCCGTCCCCCCGGGTTTGGGCCGGGTCCCCGCCCGCGGCCCCCGCCGCCGCGGGGCCCTGGACGTCCTCCGCCCTTCGAGCCGCCCGGCCGGCCGCCGCCACCACGAGAGCTGCCACCGCCGCCGCCGCGGTAGCCACCACCGCCACCGCGATAGCCGCCGCCGCCCCCGCCTCCGC
>CAYLNM010000057.1:0-24342 GCA_964385045.1 uncultured Isosphaeraceae bacterium | reverse complement strand
GTCGAACGACCCGGCGAACGGCGGGTGGGCGGCCGGCCGGCGGGCGGCCGGCGGGCGAGGGCCGCGGGCGGCGGACGGCTCAGCCGCCCGCCGGGATCGTCCGCCCGGGGCGGGTGGGATCGAAGTCGCGGGCCGCGAGCCAGGCGGCGAGCTCGACGTGGGCCTCGGCCGCCGCGTCGTCCCCGGCCCGTGCGGCGGCGCCGGCCTCCAGCAGGTGGACCGAGACCTCGGCCAGCGCGGTGCCCGAGGATGGACGCACGGCGGCGAGCATGGACGGCGGCACCGACGGGGCGCGGCCGGTCGCGTCCGGGCGCCCGGCGATGGCCGCGGCGGCGGCGGCGCCGGTCCGCGCCGCCGCGAGCCAAGCGGCGGCGAGCGCGACGCGGGCCCGGGCGACGGTGACGGCGTCGGTCGGCGGCCCCGCGACCGCGTCGTCCAGGGCACGGTCGACCGCCACGCCGATCGCCCGGGCCGCCTCGTGCACGATCGTCTCGGCCGGACGGGCGGGGAACCAGTCGGGGTGCGACCGGGCGGCCGCGGGACCGTCGCGCGCGAGCCGCTCCCGCGCCGCCCCCACGGTCTCGATCATCGCCAGCACGTCGAGCCACCGCTCGAGCCCGCTCGCGGCCGGCGCCGCCTCGCCGGTGAGCACGAGCCGCAGCCGCTCGCGCCGCGCCGCGTCGACCGCCCGCACCACCTCCCGGGTCCGCTCGCGCACGAGCGCGCGGTCGCCGGGGCGCGGATCCTCCATGCGCTGCCGGCCGGGCGGGTCGTCGATGCGGGCCAGCAGGGCCCCGAGCTCGTCGAGCCGGCGCCCGGCCCGGACCCGGAGGGCGGGCGCGCCGAGCCGGACCAGCCGCTCGTCGATCCAGGCCTCCGCCGTCGCGCGGAGCTCGGGATCGATCCGCTCCGCCGCCGCGAGCCAGTCGGCGCGCTCGTGCAGCCGGTCGAGTCGGTCCACCGCCTGCCGGAATCCCACCGCGATCGAGACCAGCGCCGGATCGCGCGACGGCTCCGGGCCCAGCAGCAGGTCCTCCAGTCGGTCGAAGGCCACCAGCTCGGCCGCCTCCGCCCGGTCGTTCAGCACGCCGGTCAGCCGCCGCAGCGCGATGTCGAGATCCGCGGGGGCCGGCCGCCCGGCGATCGCCCGGCGGCGGAGCGCCGTGTCGACGAGGCCGCCGAGCCGTCTCCACCCGCGGTCGACCTCCGCCAGCGCGATCGGATCGGCGTCCGCCGGCCACGCCTCCGCGAGCCGGCCGACCGCGGCTCGCGCACGAACGCGCCGCCGAGCCGTGGGCTCCAGCCGGTTCAGCCGCTCGATCACCGATGCCGCCTCGCGGATCACGGCGGTCGCGCCGGGGCCCGCGTCGCCCGCCCGCTGGGCCGCCAGCAGGTCGTCGCGGTCGCCGAGCCAGTCCGCGGCACGGACGGCGGCGTCGAGCCGGGCCGCGGCCTCCGCGGCGGCCGCTCCGCGCCCGACCCCGGCGGCGCCCGCCGCGTCCGGCCCGCCGGTCGGCCCGGCCTCGCCCCCGACCGCCGTCGCCTCGAGCAGGATGCGTGCCGCCGCGGCCAGCCGGGACCGGGCCTCGTCCGCCGCGCCCCCCTCGAGCACCGCCGTGAACCGGCGGATCGCCCCGGCCACCGTCGGCTCGTCGAGCCCGCGGCGGAGCACCGCGTCCCACGCCGCCGACTCGGCGACGACCTGGGCCGCCATCACCAGCGCCGATGCCGCGTCCGCATCCCCCGGCGCGAGCTCCGTCGGGGCCAGGTCGGCCAGCACCCGGCGGAGCGCGAGGGCCGCGTCCACCGCCTCGCGCTCGGACCCGCGGGCGACCCGCCGCGCCCGCTCGAGGCTCGCCCGCGCGAGGTCCAGCCGTGCGTGCAGGGCCGCCGGGGCGTGCCGCACCGGCGGCGGATCGGCCGGCCGCCGGAGCCCCAGGTCGGGCTGGGCCGTCGCGGCGACGGCGGCGAGGCTCGTCGCGCTCGTCCCGCCCGCGGCCACCACCGCGCCCGCGAGCACCACCGGCCGCAGCGCTCGGCCCATCGCCCCGACCCGTCCCGAGCGCCCGGGCCCACGGTCACCGCTCACCCAGCACCTCCCGGTACACGCGCTCGAGGTGGTCGACCATCCGCCGGGCCGAGAAGCGCTCGCGGCAGAGCTCCCGCCCGCGCCGGGCCATCTCGGCCGCCGCGGCCGGATCGTCGCGCACCGCCAGGATCGCCCGCCGCAGCGCATCCGTGTCCCCCGGGCGGATCAGCCGGCCCGTCTCGTGGTCGATGCACACCTCGCGGGTGCCGTCGACGTCGTGGGCCACCACCGGCACGCCGCTGAGCATGCCCTGCGTGACGACGCGGGGCAGTCCCTCGCGGTACGAGGCGTGCACCAGCACGTCCATGGCCCGGTGCAGGTGGGGGATGCGGTCCGGCGGCACGAGACCGGTGGTGACGACCCGGCCCGCGATGCCGAGGTCGGAGGCCCGCTGCAGCAGTCGCTCCCGCCACCAGCCGTCGCCGACCCACAGCAGCCGCATCGAGTGATCCCGGGCGACGTCGCGCCCGATCGCGTCGAGGACGTCGTCGTGCCCCTTGAGCTCCGCGAGCCGCGAGACCTGCCCCACCACGAAGTCGTCCGGACCGAGTCCCAGCTCGCGCCGGATCTCCGCGCGGGTCGTCGGGCAGTCGAGGAACGCGGCGGTGTCCATGCCCGACCAGACGGTCTCGTACTGCTCGGGCCGGCCGACCCCGGCCGCGAGGGCCTGCTCCCGCATCGCGTCGGCGACGCAGAGGATCCGGTGGCAGCGCCTCGCCGCATGCCGTTCGGCCGCGACGTAGACCGCGTTGCGCCACCGCGCCTGGTAGGGATGGAAGGCGAGGCCGTGGATGGTGTGGACGACCGCCGGGACCCCGAGCGACCACGCGGCCATCCGCCCGAGGATGCCCGCCTTGGACGAGTGCGTGTGCACGACGTCCGGCTTCCAGTCGCGGATGATCCGCTTCAGCTCCCGCAGGCAGCGGGCGTCCCGGGCCGGGGCGAGCTCGCGCACCATGCTCGGGCAGAGGATCGTCTCGATCCCGCCGTGCTCCTCGGCCCGCGCGAGCAGCGAGCCCTCGGGGCCGTAGATCGGTCCGTACACCAGTGACACGGCGTGCCCGTCGTCGGCCTGGCCCTCGCACGAGAGCACGGTGTTCTCCTGCGATCCGCCGAGGATGAGGCGGGTCGAGACGTGCATGATCCGCAGACTCACGAGTGGTCCTCCGCCCCGTCCGCGTCCGGTCCCGGGGCCGCGCCCGCGCCGGCGCCCGCCGCGGCTCGTCCCCCCGTCCTCGCCGCCGCCGTGCCCTCGGCGTCAGCCGCGCCCGCGGCGTCCGTCGTGCTCGCCGGGCCCGCCGGGCCCGCTGCGATCGTCGCGCCCGCCGCACCCGTCGCGCCCGCCGCACCCGCCGCACCCGCCGCACCCACCGCACCCGCCGCGCCCGCCGCGTTCGGCGCGCCCCCCACGTCCTCCGCATCCCCCGCCGTCGCCGCCGCCGCGAGGGCCGCCGACGCCCGCGCCATGATCGCGTCGAGCCCGCCGTCCGCCTCGGCCGCGAGCTCGTCCGCCGGCGGATCGTCGCCGTAGCGGATCCACAGCAGGCACAGGCCCTCGGCGGGCAGCGTACGACCCGCGCGGCGGCGGTCGCCGCTCGCCACGATCGCGGGGAGATCGTCCGGCGCGATCCGGCCCGACCCCACGTCGTGCAGGGTGCCGGCGATGATCCGCACCATGTTCCAGAGGAAGCCGTCGCCCCGCACCGCGATGCGCACGCGGCACGGTCCGGGCTCGGACACGCGGCACGCGGTGACCGTGCGCACCGTGCTCTCGCGGCCGTGATGCCGCTTGGTGAAGGCGGCGAAGTCGTGCGTCCCCACGAGATGCCGCGCGGCCGCGGCCATGCGGCCGGCGTCGAGCAGGTCGGGGGTGAAGGTGACGATCCGCCGGTCGAACAACGGCGGCACGACCCCGATCCGCCCGCCGTGGGCGATGTCGTAGCGGTACTCCTTCTCCACCGCCTGCGAGATCGGGCTGAACCGCTCGTCGACGACGCGGGCGTCGCGCACCCGCAGATCCGCCGGCAGCCGGCTGTTGAGCGCCCGCACCAGCCGCGCGGGCGGCTCGATCGCCCGCTCGGCCGTGAACGCCGCGACCTGCCCGATGGCGTGCACCCCGCTGTCGGTCCGCGAGGCCCCGGTCACCGTCACGTCCTCGCGCAGCGTCTCCCGCACCGCCTCCTCGAGCACCCCCTGGGCGGTGCGGAGCGGCGCGGCATCCGGCGGGTGCTGCTTCTGCCACCCCTTGAAGTCGGTCCCGTCGTAGGCGACGGTCAGGCGATACCGCGGCATGCCTCGGCCAGCGAGGGGATCGACGAACGCTCCGGTGACGCCGGACTCACGAGCTCGTCCCCGACCCCGCCGCCGCGAACAGGTCGCCGGGCGGCGGCACGAGGCCCGAGTCGTGGAAGTGCGCGAGCGCCTCGTCGACGCTGGCGAAGATCCGCGTCGCGGTCTCGGTGATGAAGGGGCTCGGGCTCTTCTTCGGCTTCCAGACGACGTAGACGTCCTTGGTGTGCTCGAAGGCGTGCTGCAGCTCGCGCTCCACGCCGCTGGAGAGGCCGGGCGTGCCGCCGGGCAGCTCGGGGACCAGCGAGACGATCATGTCCGCCTGGTCGATGAGCTTGAAGTCCCGCATGTAGATCTGGCCGTCGATGTCGCCCGCGATCTCGAGGATCTCGCGCACCGGGACGCGGATGGGCTCCGACCCGGTGCGGCCTCCGAAGCTGTGCGGCTCGACGTCGATGAAGTCGCGGCCCTCGCGGGCGGCGGCGATGCCGCGCTCGAGCAGCAGCTTCTCGTCCACGTCGCCCGGGTCGAAGGTGATGAAGTGCTCGGCGAGGGCGGCGCGGAACGCATCGATCTCCGCGAGGACGTCCGGCATGTCGACCACGTGGCTCATCGGGAACGACGGGTAGACCTTCTTCATCTCCGGGCGGGCGATGAGCCGCGCGCAGGTCTCGATCGTCTCCTCCTGCCGGCCGCGGCTGACGATGAAGAACCGGTCGCGGCAGTGCATCGCCTGGGCGAGCAGCTCGGTGGCGAGGATCTCCTCCTCGCGCCAGACCATGCAGTCCTTGAGCGTCGCGTCGATGTCGTGCTCGGCGTGCAGGCGGTGGTGCACGACCTCGACGTTGTCGACGAGGCAGATGAACATGTTCGCCTTCAGCTTCTCCATCTGGTCGAAGTCGAAGGCGCTGAAGAGCCCGTGCCGCCAGCGGAAGGTCGCGTGCGTGTTGACGAGGACGTCCGGGTGCTCCGCGGGCGGGCTCGTCTCGGCGATGATGTCCTTGAACGCCGCCCGCCGAAGCGTGGCGAGCCGGCTGATCGGCAGGTCGAGGATCCGGCCCGGCCGCACGTCCGGGGCCTCGTGGTACATCATCGAGCCCACGTGGAAGGCCTGGGCGGGCCGTCCCTCGTCCCGCAGCCGGTCCACGACCGCGTTGACGTAGGGCTTCTTGTCCATGCCGATCTGGCCGGTGATCACCGCGCGCATGGGGCACTCCGGGCGGGACGGTCGGGCGAGGCGGCGGCACGCGCGAGCGGCCACCGAACGGTCGAGTGTATCGACCGGGATGGGCTCGCTCCTCCGACGAGGCGGATGGGCCGGCGGAACGGGACCGGAGGCCATGACGCTCGTCCCCCGACCACAGGCGGGCACGCGTCGCATGACGACCCGCGGTGCGCCGGCCCACACGCCGGAACGCCCGCCTGCCCGAACGCCGACCCCGCGCGATGGAGCGCCCCGCCGCGACCGAAGTCGTGGCGGGGCGCTCGCGCAGGGTGGACAGAGTCCCCCCGGGTGGATGGAGAGCCGGTGAGGGCGCGGTCCCGGTTCCCTCCGGAGCCGCGCGCCCACCGCGTGCTCGACGACGCCATCCTGGGCGTCGTCGGGTGCCCACGGCCGTCGTGGCCGCGGGCGCGATCGGCGGTCCCCCCTCGGGCCCGACGATCGATGGTCCTTCCCCCGAATCCTCGCTGCCGACCCTCCGGCCGGCCCTTCGTAGCCCCCTCGAGACGGCCCCCCGACCTTCCCTGCCGCTCGAGCCCCCCCGGCCTTCCCCGACACCCCGCGGAGGTTCGCGAGGTGGTGCGTCCCCGGTCGTCCCGGGCTTCCGGCCGGCCGACGCACGGCCGGCGTCCCTCAGCGGTCCCGCCGCTTCCGGCGGGGTGCCTTCCCTCGCGTGTCCCGCTTGCCGCCCGGCGGGGGCGTGCGTGTGTCGCCTCCCGCCGGACGGCTCGCGGTGATCGATGCGGAGAAGGGCGTGGTCGCGATCAGAAGGCGAGCTGGAACTGGCCGCGGATCACGATCTGGCCGTCCTCGCCGTCGCCGTCCTCCTGCCAGCCGTCGACGACGCCGCCGGCACCGAGGTTGCCGTTGGCCCAGAAGGCCGTGACCTCGTCGAAGGCGTAGCCGACGTCGGCCGAGAACTTGGCGTTGTTCCCGGCGAAGTAGTAGTTGGCACCGACCGTCAGGACGCTCAGCTCGTTGTCGTTCGCATCCGCGTCGAGGTACTCGAAGCGGCCGTAGGCCTCCCACTGATCGGTGACGTAGTAGCCGCCCTGGACCATGACGCCGCTGGCGTCGGAGGCCTCGCCGGTGACGTTCCGGTCGACGTAGGCCACGAACACGTTGGCCCCGTCGAACTCGGCCGAGACGTCGACGGTCCACTGCGTGGCGTCGATCTCGGGGTCGGTGGTGCCGTACTCGCCGACCTGGTGGTGCAGCGCACCGCCGATCATCAGGCCATACTCGGACCCGCGGGGCGACGTCATGTCGCCGAACTGGTCGAAGGTGCCGGCGAGCAGGAACTCGGCGCGGGCGGTGAGCGAGATCTCGGCGTCCCGCGTGTTCCACGGCTCGTTGCGACCACTGAGGGCGTAGTGGCCGTCGGTGAGCGCACCGACGATCTTGAACGCGTCCTGGCTGTACGCGAGGGCGACGCCCTGCGTGAACTGCGGGTCGAACTCGTTGCTGAGCAGCGAGCGGCTGGCGCCCTGGATGCCCTTCTCGTCCATGCCCGCCTCGCGGAGCATGGGCACCTTGACCTGACCGGCGAGGAGCACGAGGCCGTCGCCGAGCACCTTGCCCGCGTACGCCTCGTAGAGCTCGAAGTCGCCGTCGTTGCCGCCGTAGGTGTTGTCGACGCCGGCGCGGATCTTGTAGATCCAGCTCGGGTCCACGATGTTGCCGCTGAAGGTCAGGTACGTCCGCTGGTTCTCGAATCCGCCGCGGCTGTCGTCGCCCGCGGCCGAGTTGTCCTGCAGGCTGTGCACGTAGCGGAACTGCATCAGGCCGCCGAGGTTCAGCGTGTAGTTCCCGTCGGCGGAGCCGAGGGTGAACCCGCCGTCCCACCCGGCGGTCATGCCGGCCTGCAGCATGCTGCTCCGGGTGTCCGCGTCGGCGAGGGCCTCGGACACGATCCCGCGGATCTCCGCGCGACGCGACTCGTCCATCGCGTCCGTGTCCGTCGCCGCCCGGAGGCGGGCGAGCTCGGCCTCGACGCCGCGGAGGCGTCCGACCTCCTGCTCGAGCTGATTCATGCGGTCGAGGACCTGCGAGAGGTCCGTCTCGGGCGTCCCCGTGGGCATCGCCGCGGCCGTGCCGGCCAGCAGACCGGCCGGGACGAGGGACGTCGCCAGCAACCGTCGCGTCTTCATCGTTCGTTCGTCCAGACGTTCGCCGCGTGAGAGTGGATGCCGCAGACCGTCCTGGTGCGGCGGGCGTCTCCACGGAGACGAGTCACCTCCGGACTCCGCCACGCGGCTCGGGCGGGGCTCCGGAACCCGGTGCGGACACTCCGCACCGATTTCCGGATAAGTGTATCGAGAATTCCGGGATGGATGGGGGATCCCGAGGTTCTCGGGCCCCAGGGGCGGGGCCGGCACGCTCGGGAGCAACGCAAGCCGAGATGGTCTCGCCAGTTGCGCCGCGGAACGGTCATCCACCGATCATCCCCCGTCCGGGGGCTCGTCCGACCGTCCGCTCAGGTTCTCGGACATGCGGGCCGGCTCGCATGACTTTTGGACGCGCGGCCGAGCCGTCGCCACCGAACGGACGCAGCCGGGACCGCCGGGACCGCCGGAGCGATCAGACCACGACGGCGTCGCCCGGCGCCACCCGCAGGGCGGCGACGAGCTCGTCGGGCAGCTCGTCCGGCTCCGTCGCCGTGAGCGGCCCGATCTCCAGCTCCGCGTCCACCGAGCCGTCGGCCCGGCGCGGCACCTGCACGCCGCGGGCCTCGAGCCAGCGGGCCGCCCGCTCGCTCTGCAGGCGGTGGCTCGTCGCCGGACTGTCGGCGCCCTCGGCGTTCTTGATCGGCGCGAACTCCTCGACGCGGTCGGTCTCGACCACGAGCGATCGCTCGGCGAGGGGGATCGCGTCGAAGACGAAGAGCTCGTACTTGGTGGCGTTGGGCTCGGACGGCTCCACCGGCTCGCCGGTCTCGAGGTCCACGTGCGGGACCTTCTTGCGGGCGCGGTGGAACGGCAGCTGCTCGCCCTCCCCGCTCGTGAGCCGCTCGACGAAGTCGGCCGACAGCACGTGGATCGCGATCGAGCCGCCGTCGAAGCGCAGCGATCCGTCCGCGTCCCGCGCCTCGGCGAGCTCGGCCGGCAGGTCGCTGTACTCCACCACCATCGTCCGTCCGCCGGACCGGGCGAAGACGCCGACCTTCTCCCCCGGGTCGGTCTTGCGGACGATCTTGCTGCTCATCTCGCCCGATGAGCCCGCGTGCGCGACGTGCAGCCCGAGGAACGTCGGGTCGATCGCCCGCACGTTCGGGTTGTCGACCTGGAAGTAGCTGATCTGCTCGACGCCCCGGGCCCGCATGTCGTCGAGGGCCCCGCTCGCCCGCAGGGCCCGCAGCGAGCCGCCGTGGCCGTCGGGATTGACGGCGACCGCGTCCTTCGCCGCGAGCAGCACCCGACCGTCGTCGTCGACCGAGGGCATCACGCCCTGCGGGAACATGAAGATGTGTCGCCGCTCGAGCCCGAAGCAGTTGTTGTCGGCGAGGAACGCCCGCGTGTCCGCGTCGTTGATCGGGCTGGTCATGATGTACCAGGGGATCACGACGCCGTAGCGGTCCTGCGTGGCCCGGATCTGCTCGGCGAAGAGCCGGAACAGCGGCTTGCCGGTCACCGGCGAGGCCGGGTAGGTGCCCTTGGGCCCCCGCCATCCGAGCCGCGTGCCCTGCCCGCCGGCGACCGTGAACGCGGCGACCCTGCCCGCCCGGATCAGCGCCTCGCCCTCGGTGCGGGCCGCGGCCCGGGCGTCCGCGTCGTCCCGCCCCACGATGGCCGGCGGCTCGAGGTCCGCGGGCACCGCGGCGGACTCGAGGACCGGGCCGGTGCCGTCCCGCAGCGAGCGCAGCAGGTCGAAGTCGAGCTCCGCCACCTGCTCGAGCAGCCGCCGGCGCGACGCCTCGTCCAGCTCGCCCGCGAACCGCAGGAGATGCGACTGCCCGGCCTCCTCCAGCCGCGCCCGAACGTCCGACTCGGTCACCGTCACGATCCGCTCCCCGCCTCCGACCCGTGGCCCGCGCTGGGGCCGTTCGGCAGCGACGGAGCCGACCACTTGCCGCTCCGGTGGACCACCGTCTTGCCCGACTGAAGGTAGATCACCTGCTCGCAGATGTTCGTCGCGTGGTCCGCCGCCCGCTCGAGCTGGGCGACGATCGTCCGCAGACGGAAGGCGAAGGAGACGCTGAAGGACCCCTCCGCCACCTGCTTCTCGGCGTCGAGGCCGATCTCGTCCTTGAAGTTCGTCACCGTCTCGTCGAAGCCGAGGACCTGCTGGGCGAGGTCGACGTTGAGCTCCGAGAGCACCCGGCTCGTGTCGCGCACGATGCCGATCACGCTGTTGGCCATGACCCGGAAGGTGGCCGGCGGCCGCTCGCTGAAGTCGTCGCCGTACTCCTCGACCACGCTCGCGATGTTGACGGCGCAGTCGGCGATCCGCTCGAGCTCGTTGTTGATCTTGACGATCGCGACCACCGCCCGGACGCGGTACTCGTCGGACTCGTGCAGGGTGAGCGTGGACACGCACGCCCGCTCGATCTCGACGTCCTCGAGGTCGATCGCCGCGTCCTCGCCCGCGAGCCCGCGGGCCCGGTCGGGATCGAGGTCGAACGCCACGTCCACCGCCCGCAGCAGGAGGTCGTACACCCGCTCGCTCTGGGCGGTGATGCGGGTGCGCAGCTCGTCGAGGCGGGCCTGGAACTCGGCCATCGGGGGCTCCCGGGCGGGGGGCGGCGGACGCGTGGTCGCACCGCGGTCGACCGACGATCCACTATACCCGCCGAACCGCGCCGCCCCGGGGCGGGCGGGCGGCCGGGCGGTCCGGGAGCCGCGAGCCGCCGCGGCCGCGGACGGCGCCGCGCCGTGGCCGCCGACCGCCGGCCGCCGACCGCGCCGGTTGTGCCCCCGATCCCCCGCGCGTACGCTGCCGCCGTGATCCAGCTCGGGGTCAACATCGACCACGTGGCGACGATCCGGCAGGCCCGCCGGACCTGGGAGCCCGACCCGGTCTGGGCCGCGGCCGAGGCTCACCTGGGCGGCGCCGACGGGATCACGGTCCACCTCCGCGAGGACCGCCGGCACATCCAGGACCGCGACGTGGAGCGGCTCGCCGAGTCGGTCCACGTGAAGCTCAACCTCGAGATGGCGGCCACCGACGAGATGGTCGGGATCGCGTGCCGGCTGTCGCCGCACACCGCGATGCTGGTGCCGGAGGGCCGCCACGAGATCACCACCGAGGGCGGACTCGACGTGGCGTCCCAGCGGGACCGGCTTCGCGACGTGGCCGCCCGTCTCGCGGACGCGGGCATGCTCGTCAGCGCGTTCATCGACGCCGACCCCCGGCAGGTCGAGGCGGCGGCCGCGTGCGGCTTCGCGATCTGCGAGGTGCACACCGGGCCCTACGCCCACGCGTTCCACGCCCACGGCCGCGACGCCCTGCACCCCGCGGCGGCGGCGGAGCTGGAGAAGGTCCGCGAGACCGGACGGCTCGTGCGGGAGGCCGGCCTGCGGTTCAACGCCGGCCACGCCCTCAGCTACTTCAACGTGCAGCCGGTCGCCGCCCTGCCGGGCGTGGCCGAGCTGCACATCGGCCACTCGATCGTGTCGCGGGCGGTGCTGATCGGAATGCGCGACGCCGTCCGCGAGATGAAGACGCTCATGCGGGACGCGGCCCTGCGGTCGGAGGCGGGACGCACCGGTCCCGGCACCTGAGCCGCGGCGCGCGGGGCCGGCGTCCGCCGCGACGGCGGGCCGGCCGCTCGCCTCCCGGCCCCACGTTCCCACGGAGGGGACCCCGATGACCAGCCTCGCCGGAGCATGGACCGCCCTCGTCACCCCCTTCTCCGAGGACGGGCTCACCGTCGACCTCGGCCGGATCGAGGCCAACGTCCGGGCCCAGGCCGTCGCCGGCGTGAGCGGCGTGGTGCCGTGCGGCACGACGGGCGAGACGCCGACCCTCGCCCGGGACGAGTGGGAGACGATCGTCGCCCGGACGATCGAGGCCGCCCGCACCGCCGGCATCCGCACCATGGTCGGGGCCGGCTCCTACGACACCCGCAGCGCGATCAACCAGCACCGGCGGGCCGCGGACCTCGGGGCCGACGCGGCCCTGCACGTCTGTCCCTACTACAACCGGCCGTCCCAGGAGGGCCTCCGCCGCCACTTCGAGGCGGTGGCGGACGCGGCCGACATCCCGGTCGTCCTCTACGACATCCCCGGCCGCACCGGAGTGCGCCTGGCGATGGACACGATCCACGAGCTCGCGGCCCATCCGCGGATCGTCGCGATCAAGGACGCCACCGGCGGACTCGACACCGCGATCCGCGTCCTGGTCGAGACCGACCTCGAGGTGCTCTCGGGGGACGACCCGATGACGCTGCCGCTGATGGCCCTCGGCGGCGGGGGCGTGGTCTCGGTGCTCGGGAACCTCGAGCCCGGCCGCGTGGCCCGTCTCGTCGCCCTCATGCGGGACGGCCGCCTCGACGAGGCCCGCACCCTCCACGCCGAGCTGCTGCCCCTCGCCCGGGCCCTCCTCACCCTCGGCCCGAACCCGGTGCCGGTGAAGACCGCCCTCGCCCGCCTCGGCCGCGACACCGGGGCCGTCCGGCCGCCGCTGGTCCCGCTGGACTTCGAGGCGACGGCTATGATCGCCGCCCTCGTGGACCCCGCCGCCGAGGACTCGGCGGCCACGCCCGCCTCGACCTCGGCCGCCCTGGGCTGACGTCCCGCCTCGCCGCCCCCCCCGGATCAACGCCGGGGGGCCCGGAGGCGAACCCGCGGCCGGGTCCCCCGCTCCCCGCCGATCGCGGCGCCGGCGCCGTCCCCGCGCCCGCCGCCGTGCGTCCCCCGACCGCCGGACTCCGCCCGATGGCCACGCCCCCCGTCCACGACGGCGACATCCCCTACCGGATCGCCGTGCTCTGCTACCTCTACGACGAGGCGGGCCGCGTGCTGCTGCTGCACCGCCGGAAGGCTCCCAATGCGGGCATGTACTCGCCCATCGGCGGCAAGCTGGAGGTGGCCACCGGCGAGGGGCCGCACGACTGCGCGATCCGCGAGATCGAGGAGGAGGCCGGCATCCGGCTGCCCCACGAGGACGTGCACCTCGCGGGCATCGTGTCCGAGACCGCCTACCAGAACGAGACGCACTGGCTGATCTTCCTCTTCGAGTCGCTCCGCCCGATCCGGCACGAGGAGATCGCGGCGATGGAGTTCGACGAGGGCGTGCTGGAGTGGGTCGAGGCCGATCGCGTGGCCGAACTGGACATTCCCGCCACCGACCGCGAGGTGATGTGGCCGATGGTGCGCCGGCACCGCCGGGGGTTCTTCATGGTGCACATCGACTGCCGCACCGAGCCGTTCGCGTGGACGCTGCAGGAGTCGCGGCCGGCGGCGGCGGCGCCGGGAGACGCGGGCGCGGCCGGCCGCTGAACACGGAGCGGCCCGCGGTCGCCGCGGTCGCGGTGGTCGCCGCGGCGCCGCCCCCCGGCCGGGCGCGCGACCCGTCCGCCTCAGCCGATCAGCCCCCGCACGCGCTCGATCATCGCCCGGGCCGCCGCCTCGTCGGCCGCCTCGGCGATGATCCGCAGGATCGGCTCGGTGTTGCTCGGCCGCACGTGCACCCAGGTCTCGCCCACGTCGACCCGGACGCCGTCGGCGTCGTTCACGCGGCCGTCCGGCCACAGGTCGCGCGTGCCGTCGAGGATCCGCGGGATCGCGTCGCGCCCCCCGACCGCGGCGAGGTCGAGCTTGTCCTTGACGATCGCGTACCGCGGCACCTCGGCCACGAGCTCGGCGAGCGTCCCGCCGCTGGAGACCATGGCGTCGAGGACGAGGGCCATCGCGGAGATCGAGTCCCGGACCCAGCCCACCGCGGGCACGATCACCCCGCCGTTGCCCTCGCCTCCCACGAGCGGGTGGCCGCCGCCGCCCTCGCCCGCCGCCGCGGCCCGCAGCATGCCGTCGGCGACGTTGGCCTCGCCCACCGCGGTGCGGATCACGGGGCCGGCCCCGCGGGCGGCGGCCAGATCGTCGATCATCCGGCTGGTCGAGAGGTTCGCGGCCATGATGCCGCGGCCGTGCCGCTCGAGCATCTGACGGGCGGCGAGGACGAGCGTGTACTCCTCGCCCACGTAGGTCCCGTCCGCGTCCACCAGCGCGAGCCGGTCGGCGTCGGGGTCCTGGGCGAAGCCGACGACCGCCCCCGCGGCCCGCACCGCCTCGCCGAGCTCCCCGAGATGCTCGCGGATCGGCTCCGGCGGATGCTGGAAGCGTCCGTGCGGCTCGGCCCCGAGGTGGGTGGTGCGGCAGCCGAGGGCCGCGAGCAGCATGCGCCCCGCGGGCCCGCCGGCGCCGTGCACCGAGTCGAGCACCACCGCCGGGGCGGCGGCGCGGATCGCCTCGACGTCCACCAGCGGCAGCACGCGGTCGACGTGCACCCGGTGCCCGGTGTCGTCGTGCTCCACGCCCGGGATCGAGGTGACGGCGGCGTAGCCGGCCCGGCGGGCCCCGAAGGCCTCGATCAGGGCCTCGGCGTCCCGGCGCGAGGGGGCGACCCCGCGGCCGTCGAGGCACTTGATGCCGTTCCACGGGCCCGGGTTGTGGCTCGCGGTGATGACGAGGCCGGCCGCCGCCCCCCGCTCGACGACCATGATCCCGGCGGTGGGCGTGGCGACGATGCCGAGGTCGAGCACGCGGCATCCGACCGACCGGAGGCCGGAGCGGGAGGCGTCGGCGAGCATCGACCCCGAGGGCCGGCTGTCGCGGCCGAGGACGACCAGCGGCGGCTCGGACGCGGCCCGGCCCCCGCCGCCGGACGCGGCCCGCTCGCGGACGATCGTGCCCCACGCGGCCGCGAAGTCCGCCGCCACCGCCGGCGTCATGGTCGCCCCCACGATCCCGCGGGCCCCCGAGACCGAGAGCATGAGCGGGGCGCCCTCGGCCGGCGGGGCCGGGGCGAAGGGCTCGACGGCGGGCACGGCGTCGCCGGCGGCGGGCGGCGCGGGCGCGGCGGCGTCGGGGGACGGGGCGGTCATGGTCGGCTCCGGGAACGGACGCAGATCGGACGGCGATCGGACGGCGATCGGACGGGGCGGTGCGGCGGACGGGCGCGGGGGCCGGGGCGAACCGGCGACGGCGGGGCGGCCGGCCGGCGGGCCGGCTCGGCCGCGGAGGCCTCCGAGGCGTCCGTCCCGCGGCCGGAGGACCGCCGGCGGTCACGGGTCCGGCCGACCCGTGGGAGCCCGCCGCGGCGGGTCCGTACCATAGCGATCCGATGTACGAGCTGATCGTCCAACGCGTCTTCAGCGCGGCCCACGCGATCGTGATCGCGGGCGAGCGCGAGCCCGTCCACGGCCACGACTGGCGGGTGCGGGCGACCGTCGCCGGCCCCGAGCTCGACCGCGACGGGCTGCTGTGCGACTTCCACGCCCTCGAGCGGTCGCTCGACGCGATCCTCGAGCCGTTCCGGAGCGCGGACCTGAACGCCACCCCGCCCTTCGACGCGGTGAACCCCACCGCCGAGGCGGTGGCCCGGCACATCGCCGACGCGCTCGCGGTCGACCTGCCCCCCGGCGTCCGCGTGGCCTCGGTGGCCGTGACGGAGGCCCCCGGCTGCGAGGCCATCTACCGCCCCGCCGCCGCCCCGCCCGATCCCGCCGCCGCTTCCGCACCCGACTCCGGACCCCCCCGATGACCGACCACGACTCCGTCCCGGTCCCGATCGGCCCCGGCCGCCCCGAACGGCGGCGGCCGGAGGCGGTGCGTCCGGAGGACCGAGGGCGGCCGGACCGCGCGAGGGAGCGAATCGCCGCGGCGCTGCCCAACGACGACGACCTCGGCTTCGGCCCGGAGACGGCCGGCCTGCACGACGTGCCGCCGTCGGTCTCGGCCTTCATCCCCGAGATCCCGGAGGAACCGCCGCCGACCCCGGGCGAGTTCCTCAACCGCGACCTCTCGTGGCTCGAGTTCAACGCCCGCGTCCTGCACCAGGCCGAGGACGAGCGGATCCCGCTGCTCGAGCGGGTCCGATTCCTGTCGATCTTCGCCAGCAACCTCGACGAGTTCTTCATGAAGCGCGTCGGCGGCCTCCGCCGGCAGATCGAGGCCGGCGTCGAGTTCGTGGCCTACGAGGGCGTCAGTCCCTCGGCGATGCTGCACGAGATCCGCGAGCGGGTCGTGCCGCTCGCCCAGCGCGTCTCGCGCATCTTCCGGGAGCGGATCCAGCCCGCCCTCCGCGACATCGGGGTGGAGCTGCTCGACTACGACGAGCTCACGCCCGACGAGGTCGCCGAGGTCGAGGCCTGGTACAAGCGCAACGTCTTCCCGCTGCTGACCCCGCTCGCGGTCGACCCCGGCCACCGCTTCCCCTTCATCTCGAACCTGTCCGTCTCGCTCGGCATCATGCTCCGCCGCCCCGGCGAGGACGAGCCGGTGTTCGCCCGGGTGAAGGCCCCGGAGGTCGTCGAGCAATGGAAGCGGGTCGGCGACGGCCACCGCTTCGTGCGGCTCATCGACGTGATGATCCACAACCTCGACGACCTCTTCCCCGGGATGGAGATCGCCGAGGTCCTGCCCTTCCGCGTCACGCGGAACGCCGACGTCGAGGGCGACGAGGAGGATGCGGACGACCTGCTCTCGCAGATCCAGCACCAGCTCCGCGAGCGCCGCTTCGCCCCCGTCGTGCGCCTGCAGGCCCGCCGGTCCGCCAGCCGGCGCATCCTCGACTTCCTGTGCGAGGAGATGGAGATCGCGCCCGCCGACGTCTACGAGACGACGGGCCTGATCAACTACCGCTCGCTCGACGCGATCGCCGACCTGCCGCTGGCCGAGCACCATTTCGAGCCGTGGACGCCGGTCACGCCGCCGCGCCTGCGCGACGACGAGCTGGACATCTTCAGCGCGATCCGCCAGGGCGACCTGCTCGTGCACCATCCGTACGAGAGCTTCGACGACTCGGTCGAGCGGTTCATCGAGGAGGCCGCGGTCGATCCGGACGTCCTCGGGGTCAAGCAGGCCCTCTACCGCACCAGCGGCGACAGCCCGTTCGTGCACGCCCTCATCCGGGCCGCCGAGGCGGGCAAGCAGGTCGCGGTGCTGGTGGAGCTTCGCGCCCGCTTCGACGAGGCCCGCAACATCCAGTGGGCCCGCAAGCTCGAGGACGCGGGCGTGCACGTGGCCTACGGCGTCGTGGGGCTCAAGACGCACACCAAGATCGCCCTCGTGGTGCGGCGCGAGGCGGACGGGCTTCGCTGCTACGCCCACATCGGGACCGGCAACTATCACTCGCGGACCGCCCGTCTCTACGAGGACGTCGGCCTGCTCACCGCCGACCCCGACCTCGTCGCCGACGTCGTCGAGCTCTTCAACTCGATCACCGGCCGCGTGGCCGCTCCGAGCTACCGCAAGCTGCTCGTGGCCCCGCACCACATGAAGAGCCGGTTCCTCGAGCTCATCGACCGCGAGATCGCCAACCGCCGGGCCGGCCGCCCCGCCCGGGTGGTCGCGAAGATGAACCAGCTCCAGGACCGCACGATCATCCGCAAGCTCTACGAGGCGAGCGCGGCCGGCGTCCCGGTCGACCTCATCGTCCGCGGCTTCTGCGTGCTGCGGCCCGGCGTGCCCGGCCTGAGCGAGAACATCCGCGTGATCTCGGTCATCGGCCGCTTCCTCGAGCACAGCCGGATCTACCACTTCGCGGCCGGGTCCGACGACCCGCTCGCCGGCGAGTACTACATCGGCTCGGCCGACTGGATGTACCGCAACCTCCACAACCGCATCGAGGCGATCGCGCCCGTTGAGCTGCGGCACCACCGGGAGCGCCTGTGGGAGATCCTTCAGGTCGAGCTCGACGATCGCCGGCAGGCGTGGGACATGCACCCCGACGGCACCTTCACCCTCCGCCGGCCGCCGGACGACCTGCCCGAGGACGACCCCTCGGTACTCGGCACCCACCGGGCCCTGATGGACGCGGCGCGGCGCCGGGCCCACGGCTGAGCGCGGGGCGGCCGTCGCGCATCGACGATCCCGCCCCATGTCGCGCGCCGGATCATCGCCGGGGTCCCCCCCGCGACGTCGCTCAGTCCGCCGAGAAGGTCGTGCTCCGCGGCTGCGCCGACGCCACGAGCCGGATCGACCGCTCGAGGTTCCCGTCGAGGTCCACGTCCATGTTGTCGTCGGGGATGATCGCGAGGTCGACCGTGGCCCGGTGCAGCTCGCGTCCCCGCTCGAACTCGAGCGTGAACGGCGGCACCGGGTCGCCGGTGTCGGGATCGGTCTGGGGGATGACGCCCTCGAGCAGCAGGTGCTCCTCGGTGCCGACGAGGTAGTACAGCGCCTCCTCGGCCTCGCGCCACTCGATCGTCACGACGTCGCCGCCCTCCACGAGCCGGATCTCGATGAAGTTGCTCTCGACCACCGGGTCCAGGGGGTCGAGCGGGAACGGCCCGAAGTCCTCACCGGAGCGGATGAGCGTCAGGATCCGGTGCATCACCATGCGCCCGATGGTCTGCGTCGAGGCCTGCTCGGTCGTCCGCTGGTAGGCGGTGAACGAGGCGTCGAGCGCGACCATGGTCGCGGTGAGCAGGGCGGCCGAGATGCTGAGCGAGATCAGGAGCTCGGCGAGGTTGAAGCCGCGGCGGACGACGCGGCGGCCGCGCCGCGCGGCCCGCGCGCGAGTGCCGCCCGCCCGTCGCGCCCGGTCGGATCGCGTCGCCACCGCCTCCACCGTCGATCGATCGCTGATGCGGTTCATCACGAACCTCCCTCGACGTACGAGTCGCTCACGCCGACCACGCTGACCGGCCAGGGGATGCCGTCCGGCAGCAGGCTGCCGGGGTCGTAGATGAGCCGGATCTCGCCGTATTCCCCGGGCGACGGGGCGTTGCCCTCGCTGTCGCCCTCGTCGGACGAGAAGTAGCCGATCGTGGTGTTGAACCGGTCGACGTTGATCGAGCCCATCACCCGCAGGGGCCCCTCGTTGCGGGCCGGCCGGTACGTCATCAGCAGCGTGCCGCGGATCTCGGCCCGGCCGCGGATGTCCATCAGGCCGGCGACGATCGTGCCCTTGAGCTTGATGCGGGGGGCGAAGGCGTCGAACGACCCCGCGTCCACCGACCAGCCGGGCAGCATGATGGAGCTCCGCTCGAGCTGGTTGCGCGTGTCGGAGTCCATCGTCAGCAGGATCGGGCGCAGGACGTCCACGTCCGACTGCTCCAGCAGGTCCGGATCGTCCGGGTCGATGTAGAACCGCGTGGTGCCGGTGAACTGCACCTTGTTGCGCCAGTGGGTGTACGTGCGGTCGTCGGGATCGTCCGAGCCGATGCGATCGCCCGCCACGCTGCCGAGGAAGGTGCAGCTCTCGAAGCGCACGTTGTTCGAGTACAGCCGGGTGTTGTCGGTGACGTCGCCGTTGGGAAGCACGGTCGTCATGGGCGAGTAGGGGTCGCCGGGCTGTCGGAACTTGCCCATCGTCAGCTCCCCCTCCTCGGGGATGCCGTCGATGTCGGCATCCTCCCAGTTGTACGCGCCCGTGTAGTTCCAGTGCCCGTCGGTGTCCTCGGCCGAGACCGTCTCGATCCACGTCACGCCGATGAACGTGCAGTTGATGAACAGCCCGTTGTTGCCCCGCGGGATGCGCACGTTCTCGAACACGAAGTTCTCGTACACCGGCCGCTGGTAGTAGTCGTACGCGCCGGGCGATCCGAAGGGCACCGCCTCGTAGACCGTCATGTCGGCCGGCGGCGAGTACGTGCCGACCACGGTGGCCTGGGCCACGAGGTTGGCGGGGTCGTCCGGAGGATCGGCGAGGTCCGTCACCGGCGACGGCGGCACCTGGTCCTCGAACCACGTCCGGGCCCCCGAGAACATGCCGGTGGTGAGCTCGATCATGCGCTCGTCGT
Source organism: uncultured Isosphaeraceae bacterium (assembly GCA_964385045.1). GTDB lineage: Bacteria > Planctomycetota > Phycisphaerae > Phycisphaerales > SM1A02 > CAYLNM01. The sequence continues at coordinate 4,836 of CAYLNM010000057.1, read as the reverse complement.
TGACCTCGAAGCTCACCGGCGACTCGTCCACCGGCGCCCGCACCGGCCCCTGCACCTCGGTCTGGTAGGTGTCGCCGTGGTAGAGCTCCCAGTCCGCCCGGGTCACGGCGAACATCACCTCGCCGTCGACCTTGGCGTACCGGTCGTTCACGTCGATCACGCCGTCCCGCCAGCCGAGGGCGACGTCGGCGGCGTCGCCCTCGACGCCGTCGCCGTTTCGATCGGGCCGCGCCTCGTCGATGAGCGTCATGAGCTGGGTGTCGTCGTCGGCCCCGGTCCCGTACTCCGCGCTGAGGCCGCTGTACCCGGCCGCGATCGCGAGCGCCTCGTCGTAGACCACGCGCCGGTCGAGGTCGTCGTCGTACCAGGCGAGGAACAGGTCGAAGTCGTCGACGTACTCGTTCTGGTCCCAGTCGACGAGGTCGGGCTCGAGGGTCAGGCCGATGTTCTCGTCGGGGTGACCGGGCCGCAGCCGACCGTCGCCGTCGACGTCGTAGTCGGCGACCTGCTGGAAGAACGTGTCCAGCAGCAGGTCGAGGTCGGGATCGAGGTCGTAGAAGTCCGACCGCAGCGTGAGCGGGTCGCCCTGGGGCAGGTCGAGCTCGTCCGGGTTGGCGGTGCCGTCGGGGTTGACGCCGTAGCGCGATCCCAGCGGGCCCTCGATCATGACGTTCTTGCCGATCATCAGGCGGTTCGGCGAGATCACCGCGTACCGGATCCGCTTGGTGAGCTGGAAGTCGATCGACACCTGCCGCGTGAGGTCCCCGTCGAAGCCGATGCTGGTGACGCGGACCACGGGGTCGTCGGCGAGGATCTCGTAGCGCAGGCGGAAGTACGGATCGTCGTCGCCCGCGCCGAGCGCGATGGGCTTGACCGCGAGCACGCCGTTGTCGGTGTCGACGAGCGGGAGCGCCGCGTCGGCCGCGTTCACCTCGAACCAGTGCGTGTCCACGTTCTCGTGCAGGTAGGCGATCGCCTGCATGATGCCCGCCGGCTCGTCGACCTCCACGTACCCCTCGGGCGGGAGCACCTCGACGTCCTCGGCGGGCAGCGCGCCGGTCCACAGGTCGAAGGCGAAGGCCTCGTCGATCACGCCCTGGGTCACCACGAAGCGGTTGGCCTGCTCGGCGAGCCGCCGGGCGGCGAAGGTCAGGCCGGTCTCGGCCGCGCTCATCGCCCGCGACACCCGCACCGCGGAGTCGGCGGTGCGGAGATTCGACTGGGCCACCACCGCCATCGCGGCCGCGAGCGACCCGAACAGCACGAGGTACAGCATCGCGAGCACGGACGAGACGCCGCGGCGGCGGCCCGCCCGGCGGACTCGGCGCGACCGGCGCTCCGGGGTCGCTCCGGGCGGCGTCACGGCGCCCGGGCGGCATCGATCGTGGTGGCTGGTGCGGCTCGTCATCCCGCGTCCCTCCTTCGGGCTCCGGTCGGCGCGCGGCGTCGACCGGACGTGCAAGGCCTCCGTCCGTCCCCCGCCGCCCTCAGCGGGCGGCGACCCACTGCACCTGCGTCATCTCGCGCGCGTCCGCATCGCTCGGCCCCTGGAACAGGATCGTCACCCGGACGAGCACGAAGTCGGTCGAGGCGTCCGCGATCGTGCCGGGCTCCACCGCGATGTCGGTGCCGTTCACGTTGAACACCTCGACGACCTGGCTCCAGCCGTCCATGTTCGGGATCACCCGGCGCCGGGCGTCGATCGGGCCGTTGCCGAGCGCGGCGGAGAACTCGGTGCCGGTGCCGAGCCCGTCGAAGTCGTCGAGGTCGTCGAAGTCGCCGACGTCGGCCTCGCCCGACTCCGGGCCCCACGTGGTGGCGCCGGTCACCGGGTCGTGTCGCGGCAGGTTGATCGTCATCTCGCGGATCTCGTTCCCGAGCCGCTCGGCGATCGAGACCTGGCTGGACCAGACGTTCTGCCGCAGGAAGGCCGTCTGGGCCTCCACCATCGCGAGGACCCCGACCCCCACGATGACCGTCGCCAGCGCGGTCTCGATGAGGGTGAAGCCCCGGCGCATCTCCCGTCGTCGTCGCACGCGTCGCGTCATCGCGGTTCCCCTCCGCTCGTCGCCTCCCCGCATCGCCCGGACCCCGCGGGCCCGGCCCCCGCCCCCTCGGCGGGGGCTCGTGCCGCGGCCGTCCCGCCCCACCCCCGCGGAGGCGAGCGGGCGACCGCGGCGTCGTCCGCGTCACTGCACCATGTTGCTCATCTTGAAGATCGGCAGGATGATCGCCATCGCGATGAAGCCCACGATGGAGCCCATGATCACGATCATGATCGGCTCGATCATGCCGGTCACCGCCTTGATGGCGTCGCGCAGCGTCTTCTGGTAGTAGGTCGAGATCTCCTCGAGGACCTCGCCCAGGCGGCCGGACTCCTCGCCGGCCGAGATCATCTGCACCACCGACTTGGGCAGCAGCGTCGACTTCTGCAGCGTCGTCACCACCTTCTTGCCCTGCTTGACGGACGCGTAGACGTTCCGCCACATCTTCTTGTAGAGCAGGTTGCCCGAGATGTCGCCGGTGATGGCGATCGTGTCGAGCATCGGCACGCCCGCGTTGAGCAGCTCGCCCATCGTGTGCAGCGACCGGCTCACGTACAGCGCCCGGAACATGCGGCTGAACAGGGGGACCGTCAGCTTGCCCTTGTCGAACCAGAGCATGCCGATCTCGGTCTTGAGGAACAGCAGCAGGAGCACGACGCCCACGGCCACGCCGATGAGCAGCGCCCACCAGTAGTTCATCAGGAAGTCGGAGGCCGACATCAGGAAGACGGTCGGCCAGGGCAGGATCGCCTCCTTGCCCTGGAACACGCCCTCGAACCGCGGCAGCACGAAGGTGAGCAGGAACACCGTGACGCCGATCGCCATCGCGGCGATGACGCCCGGGTAGATGCTCGCCCCGAGGACCATCTTGCGGGTCTCGAGCTGCTGGGCGATGTACGCCGCGATGCGGTCGAGCATGGTGGCGAACGAGCCCGCCATCTCCGACGCGCGGACCATGTTGACGTAGAGCGGGTTGAACAGCTTCGGGTACCTGGCGATCGCCTCCGAGAACTGCTTTCCCGACTCGACGTCGTTCTTGATCGTGAGCAGGATCTTCCGGAACTTCGGGTTCGTGGTCTGGTCGGCGATGCCGTCGAGGGCGGCCCGGAGGCTGATGCCCGCGCGGATCATCACCGCCAGCTGCGTGGTGAAGTCCAGGATGTCCTTCTGCGTCGGACCGGACGAGTAGCTGAGCGCCGAGTTGAGCTTCTTGCCGACGTCCGCGAGCCCGCCCTTGACGGGCTGGATCTGCAGGACGTGGTGTCCCTGGTTGCGCAGGGCGGCCGCGGCCGCCTGCGCCGAGTCGGCGGTCATCGTGCCGGCCTGCACCTGGCCGGAGCTCAGTCGAGCCTGGAAGCGGTACTCGGGCATGCGTCCCTCCCCCCGGGTTCAGTCTCAGGCGGCGAGCTGCCGCTCCAGCTTGTCCGGGTAGGCCGCCTGCGCGATGGCGTCCTCGCGGCTGATGAGCCCGTTGAAGTAGAGCTCCGCGATGGAGTTGTCCAGGCTGATCATGCCGAGGTTCCGCGACGTGTCGATCACGTTCGGGATCTCGAACGTGCGCGCCTCGCGGATGATGTTGCGCACCGCGGGCGTGCAGAGCATCACCTCGACCGCCGGCACCATGCCCGGGCGGTCGATCCGGCTGAACAGCGTCTGCGAGACCACCGCCTGCAGCGTGTTGCCGAGCATCGACCGGATCTGGTTCTGCTGGGCGGCCGGGTACATGTCGATGATGCGCTCGACCGTCTGCGACGCGTTGACGGTGTGCAGCGTCGAGAGGACGAGGTGGCCGGTCTCCGCGGCCGAGATCGCGAGGGCCGTCGTGTCGAGGTCGCGCATCTCGCCCACCAGGATGATGTCCGGGTCCTGGCGGAGGGCGTGCTTCAGGCCGCTGGCGAAGCTGGGCATGTCCTGCCCGAGCTCGCGCTGCTCGATGAGGCACTTCTTGCTCGTCAGCGTGTACTCGACCGGGTCCTCGAGCGTGATGATGTGCTTGCGGTAGCGATTGTTCATCGCCTCGATCATCGCCGCGAGGGTCGTGGTCTTGCCCGAGCCCGTGTCGCCGGTGACGATCACGAGTCCGCGGGGCAGGTACGTCAGCCGCCCGATCACCTCGGGCAGGTTCAGGTCGCCCATCGGGGGGACCTCGGTCCGGATGATCCGGAAGGCCATGCCGATGGTGCCGCGCTGCATGTGGGCATTGACGCGGTAGCGGGCGAAGTCCGGGACCGCGAACGAGAAGTCGAGGTCCTGTCGCTCCTCGAACATCTCGAACTGCTGGGGGTTGACCATCTCCCGCAGCATCGCCTCCACCGTCGGGGCGTCGAGGACGGGCATGTCCATCGGCGTGACGACGGTGTTCACCCGCATCATCGGCGGGTGATCGGCGATCACGTGGATGTCGGACGCTCCGTTCTCCGAAGCCACCCGAAGGATCTCGGCGATCCGCATCGCAGTCCCTCCCCCGGCGGCGTCGCCGCCGGTCGCTCGGCTCGCGGGACGGCGGGACCACCCGCCGCGCCCGGACCTCGTGGATCGCATCGACCCGAAGCGAGTCTGCGATTCGCCGGGAAGGTCGGGGGAGCGAGAGATCCGAGCCGCCGGGGTCGGTGGTGGCGACCCTGCGGATCGTGCCGGTCGGGCGAGGACGTGCGGTCGCGCGGCGAGCCCGCGCGGACGTCGGCCCGCCGCGGGGCGGGGCGGAGAGGGCACGAAGGCGGCGCGCGGGCGGCAACGGGGGGGCGCGGCGGGCGGCTGACGGCGGGCGGCGGACGGCAGCCGGGCACCCGCC
>CAYLNM010000056.1:2351-24461 GCA_964385045.1 uncultured Isosphaeraceae bacterium | reverse complement strand
CGGGTCGCCCGTCGGGGCGGAGTCCGGGGCGGAGTCCGGGGGCGGAGTCCGGGGCGGAGTCCGGGGGCGGAGTCCGGGGGCGGGGTCCGGGGCGGAGTCCGGGGCGGATCGGCCGCCGGGGCGGGGTCGCGGTCCGGCGCCGCTGGCCCGGGCCAACGGGGGAGGGGCGGCACGGACGGTCGGCCGAAACGGGACGCGGCCCCGTGCCTCGGCGTCTGGGCCGAAGGACGGGGCCGCGTCATCGAATGGGCCAGAGAGGACTCGAACCTCCGACCTCACCCTTATCAGGGGTGCGCTCTAGCCAGCTGAGCTACTAGCCCGGTTGTCGGCGATGCTCGTCGCCGGGATGGCGAGTATACCCGCGCCCCGGGGGCCGAGCCAACCCGGAACCGGCCCGCCGCCCGTGGCCCGCGGAGCCCCGTGCAGCTGCCCGAACGCACCGCGGCCCCGGCGGGGGGCCGGGGCCGCGGGCATCGATCGGAGTCGGGCGGAGTCGGGCGGCCGCACGGGCCGCCCCGCGCCGTCGGGACGGATCAGCCCCAGGCCGAGAGCAGGGTGAGGATGTCGTCGAAGTCGACGTCGTGGTCGCCGTCGAGGTCCTCGAGGCAGCCGTCGCAGGGGCCGAAGGCCGAGAGGAGCGTCAGCAGGTCGGTGAAGTCGACCGCACCGTCGCAGTTGAGGTCCTCGTCCGGGATCGTCGCGGTCTCGGGGACGATCTTCCAGAGCTCGCCGTTGAAGCCGGTGCCGTGCTCGATGATGTACATCTCGCCGCGGAGGTCCTCGGCGAACGAGGCGATGCGGTTGATCGAGGGGGACCCGGGGGGGTTCAGCTCGAAGGTCCGCTCGGCGAAGTTGGCGGTGCCGCCGCCGGCGTTGAAGGACCAGATCCGGTTGGAGATCCAGTCGGCGAGGAAGTAGGTGCCGTCGAGGCTCGGGATCGCGCAGCCGCGGTAGACGTAGCCGCCGGTGATGCTGCGGCCCTGATTGTGCGGGTACGCGTAGATCGGCTCCGTGAAGACCTGCTCGTCGCAGTTGCCGCCGAAGTTGAAGTTGATGTCGCCCTCGCGGCAGCGCCAGCCGTAGTTCTCGCCGCCGGGCGAGTCGGAGCGCTGCCAGTTGACCTCCTCGCGGGCGTTCTGGCCCACGTCGGCGATGTACATGTCGCCGTTGGCCCGGTCGAACGCGACGCGCCACGGGTTGCGGAGGCCGTACGCCCAGATCTCGTCGTCGCCGATCTCGCCCACGAACGGGTTGTCGGCCGGGACCGCGTAGTTGCGGCTCGGGTTGGACGGGAAGTCGTCGCCGTCCACGTCGATGCGGTGCATCTTGCCGAGCGGCTGGTTCGTGATGTCCTGCGAGCGGTTGCCGGGGTCGCCGGCCGCGCCGCCGTCACCGCTGGCGATGTAGAGGTAGCCGTCGGGACCGAAGCCGATCCAGCCGCCGTTGTGGTTGCCGAACGGCTGCGAGTAGGACCACACGGTGGTGGCCGAGGCGGGGTCGGCGGTGTCGCCGTCGGTCGCGGTGTACTCGGCGATCGTCGTGTTGCCCGAGTTGTTCGTGTAGTAGACGAAGAACCGGCGGTTGGCCTGCCAGTCGGGGTGGAAGGCGAGGCCGAGCAGGCCCTGCTCGCTGTTGGTGCTGCCGCCGCCGCCGACGAGCGAGTCGATGTCGAGGAACGGCTCGGCGTTGATGGTGCCGGTCTTGAGGTTCAGGATCCGGATCTCGCCGCGCTTCTCGACGATGTAGAAGCGGGTGAAGTCGTCCGGGGCCGAGTAGGCACCGGTCGGGAAGCGGAGCAGCGGGGCGGCGAGCTCGGTGGTCAGCGGCTCGATGCCGTCGCCGTCGATGGCGAGGGTGGGGGCGGTGGCGAGGCCGGCGCCGAGCGCGGCCGCGAGGGCCGCGGCGAGACGGCGGGTTTGGTGCAGCATGGGGGCGGGTCCGTTCTGGCGTTCGGGGAGGGGGATCGGGACGCGATGGGCCTGGGGTGTGGGAAGAAGGGCGGGTCGAGGGGTATATGGAACGTGCCGTCGTTCGTGTCGCGTCTGGCTCGTCCCGATTCGCGGGGCGACCGGAGGCGGATCCGCGGCATGGGCCGCTCGCTCGCCGCCGGCTCGGCGTTGCCGAAGGATTCAACCGGGTCGAGGGTAACGTCCGGCAGACGGCGATCAAAGGGGCAGCCCCGGAGCGGAGATCAGTTCCGGCACTCCTCCCCCGGGATAATGCGGAGCGACGTGCTCGTCGCATCCGGGCCTTGGCATCGTGTGTTCGATGCCGACGCTTCTGGGCGGGGTCGGTCTCGCCTGGCTGGACCGGACGGGCAAGGCGTGCAATGCTCCCCGGTCGACGACGTCGCCGATTCCGCATTCCGACCAGAACCCGACCGCGCGCCGGCTACTCGCTGGCCGTTGAGCCAGTCCCGCCGGAGCCTTCCCCAGATGCCCGCTACGCAGTGGACGACGCCGCCGGACGGCTACGCGTTCGCCCCGCTCGCCTCCGGCGTGGTGTCCATCTGCGTTCTGCTCCGCGTCGCGGACGAGCCGCAACCGACCCCGCTCCTGTTGCGTCAGGACCGCCACGGTCGCGCGATGGTCGGGGCGCTCGTCGACTCGGCGGGTCTGGTGCTCGACTGGCTCGTCATTCGCATTCAGGCGACCGCGGCAGGTCTCGAGTCCGGCGCAGGCTCGGGCGGCTCGAATCGGCTCGAGGATGATGCCTTCGACCGTTGGTGGTCCGGCCTCTCGGCCCGCGGCGGCGCGCGGGTGATCCGCACCCCGTGGCTGGCCGAACCTCCGCCGCCGACCTGGATCGACGGCGACCGGCGTGAGATCGTCACGCCGGAGATCGACGGGTGTCCGCTGGAGCTGTGCCGGGACGAGGCGGCGCTCCAGGTGGCGGGCCTGCCGAGCTACGCCGCCAGCACGAGCCGGTTCCTCCGGCCCGCCCGCAAGGACGGGCCCTTCGTGGCGGCGCCCGGAACCCCGCTCGCCGACGGCGCGATGGCGGTCGCGGATGCATGCCCCGAGGTGAACGAATGGGCGCCCCTGAATCCCGGGGCCGGGCGGATCGGCGTTCGCCGCTGGTCGCCCATCGGGCTTCGCGACGCCTTCCGGTTGCTGGGCGGCGACGGCTGGCACGGGGTCATGGACTCCCACCGCCGATCGGGTCTTGTCCCGGGCCTGCACGCGACGCTGGAGCACGGCGCCACCGCGTACGATCTCGCGAGCCGGACGCTCGGCCGGGAGGGACATCTGGCCGAGGCCCTGCATCTGAAGCTTCGCCTGCTCGCCGACGTGGTCGGCGAGACGGCATCCGCGGCGCAGGCCGCGGACGCACCGTTGCTCGACCTCCATCCGTCCATGTTCGAGGTGGATGCCGAAGTGCCGCGGCGCGGCCTGCCGGTCCTCTGGACCTTCACGGCATCGCTCGCGGAGCCTCCGGCGGTGGAGACCTTTCGCCCCGCCGACGGTGCCGCGCTCGTGTCGGCCACGCCGAACGCTCTGGGCGGGACGCTCTACCAGCCGATCGCCGGTGGCGCAGAGCGACGCGGCGAGGCCACCGTCCGGCTGACGGACGTCGACGAGTCACCCGGCGGTTTCCGGATCCGAGGCGTCGTGTCGTCGCCCGACCTCACGCGCGAGGTCGGAGCCAGCGACGTCGTCTTCCTCACCATCCCCGTCGAGGGGAACGTCGAGATCGGGGCGGTGCTGAGGCCGTCCGATCATCCGGAGGCCGAAGGGTCGGATCGCCCCTTCGTCTCCCTCACGGTGAGCCTTCCGTCCACCGTCGCCGAGGCGATGGGCCGCGCAATCGGACGCCCGATGCACTACGTCCGCTTCCGTACGCAGCCGCAGGTCGGATCTCCCGTCGACGGCTACGCGGTGGCGGTGATGGCGATCGAGGCGCTGCTCACCGACGACGAGCAGGATCTCGGCGTGGCGATCGAGCGGATGCATGTCCTGGCCCGGGCGGTGGCCGAGCTCGCCGACGTGGGGCCGGAGAGCGGCGGCCCGAGCCCGCTCCCCGAGCGGATCCGCACCGTGCTCGACGCGGACGGGCCGGTGATGGCGTCCCTGGGACCCCACCGTCTCGCGCCCTTCGCGGGAACACGGTCGGAGGATCCGTTCGCGGAGGTCCCGGCCGCGCTTTGGTGCGAGGTCCTCGCCTGGATCGTCTCGCTGCTGCCGGGCAAGGGGCCCGACAGTCGCGCGTCGGATCTCGGCGACCCGCCGGATCGGCGACCCGGTCAGCTCCTCGAGGAAGCGGCCGCGGATCTCGAGCCCCTGCTGCGGCGCTCCCGAAGCATCACCGTCGTGGACCTGGCCGAGAACCGTGATGTCGACGCGGCGATCCGTCGCATGACGCTGACCCTGCAGGCGACGAGTGGGAGAGCGTAGGGGGGTTCTCGGTGGGCATTCGGGGGCTGGGCACAAGGCCTTGGAGTTGGTGCACGAGCGCGCGAGAAGCGGCGCACTGGAGGCAGATCGGATGAAGGCGGATATGACGAAGCGATTGGTGGTCGCAGCGGCGCTGGCGGCCGTGGCGATGCTCGGCGTCGGGTGCTCGAAGCCCAAGGCCCGTGCGTTCGATCTGCAGTTCGCGACGGATCGAATCGACGGTCCGGTCATGGTGGACGTCAAGGGCGTCGTGCCGACGGAGGCGTTCTTCACGCTGGATCACGAGGAGTACTGGCTCGGCGAGGATGCGGCACGCGACGACCCCCGCAGCCTCGTGGCGAAGAATCGACTCTTCGTCCAGATCGAGGCCGGCGTGAGCCAGAAGGTGATGCGGCGGAACGACCCGCAGGTGGAGGACCTCTGGAAGGCGTGGCTCGCCGAGAAGTACACGCACATTGCGGTGCGGGCATGGGTCGAGGGCACCCGGAGCGACTTCATGAAGAGCGAGCTGGTTCCGATCATGTCGGACCGGTACGACAAGGACCAGCGGACCCTCACCTTCACGCTGCAGGACGGGTCGGAGCTGATCGCCGTGCAACCACCCGCGCGGCTGCCCAAGGACTGATCGGCTCGTGGCATGACTTCCGGACCGCGACTGATCGACCGGCTCGAGATCGGTGAGGAGCTTCATCGCCTCGCCGGTATCGAGTTCGTCCGAGCGGCCATCGACCCGCGGGATCGGGGCTTGCGGGTGGTGGTCGAGGTTCGGGGCGAGCCCGGCGACCCGGACGACGAGGAGCGAGCCCGCCGCTTCGAGGCTCGGGTCGGCCGCCAGCAGGCCGCGTTCCGTCATGCACGCGAGCGCTGGGCGGAGGTCCTGGAGACCGGACCCATCGCCGAAGGCGGGCGTTACTACGTCACCCACCGATACCGCCCGCTCTCGGACCGCCTCTACCACGAGGGCCGGCTGAAGCCGGGGGAGTTCGCCGCGGTCACGGATGCGGTGCTCGACGCCGTGGAGGGCTTGGTCAAGGCGGACGGCGGGGGTCACGGAGCACTCACGAAGGAGAAGATCCTCTTCGGCGCGCGTGACGGTGGGGACGTCGTCCTGACGAATCCCGCGACCGTCTCGAATCCGGCGAGCGTGGCCGATGACCTCCGGGGGCTCGGCGAGATCCTGCAGCAGGCCGGGCCTCCGAACGAAGCATGGGAGCAGTATGCGGCCGACCTTCGGGCGTCGGGGGGCGAGCGGGCCATCGGCACGCTGCAGCAAGCGCGGGAGCGGCGGCCGGCGGCGGCCACCGAGTCGACGATGGCGCGGCTGGGCGATGATCCTCCGCCATCGCCATGGCTCAAGTGGCTGGTGGCCGCGTCCGTCGTGGGGGCGATCGTGACCGCTCTTGCGCTGATGCTGATGCCGAGGTCCGATCCCAAGGTCGAGTTGGTGTGGCAACTGATCGCCTCAAGCCGCGGGTTCGACGACGACGGACTGGCCGGACCTCTCGCCGTGTTCGACGGGGAGAACGGTTCGCTCCAACCGCTGCTGAGGGGTACGCGGCTCGCGGAACCGTCCGTCGTCGAGGCGGCCGGCCGACTCGAGGCGAGGGCGAGCAGCCTTCGCGAGAGGATGACCGGCGAGGAACGCGATGATCCGGGGCGGGTTCTCGATTCGGCGAACCCCGGGGTGGAGGATCGCGCTCGCCGTCTGTTCGAGAGCTCGGGCGTGGAGCCGGACGACCAGCGTGCGTTCGACAGCTTGGCGGATGCTGCGACGGAGACGGCGAAGCAGATGGAGCCTCTGCTGGATTGGCTCGGGGCGCTCCTCGGAGCGGCCGATTCGTACGATCTTGCGTCATCCGATCTCGACCTGCCGGCCCTGGAGAGGGCCGTCGAAGTCTTGCGCCTCCAGGAATCGCCGGCGAAGCTCGTGAACCGACTCTCCGCCGACCCCGTTCCCGCCGCGGACGTCGAACGGCTGCTTCGGTTGCACGCGGCGGGAACGCCGCAGGTCCCGGCCACGTGGGACGTTCCGGAGGACGACGGCACCGTCTCGGCGTTGGTGCTCAGGGAGGCCTTCAGGAGAGTCGTTGAGGCCGTACGGCTTCGGGCCGGTCTGATCGCGGCGGGCAAGGAAGACGGGTGGCATCCAGAAGTGGTGCAAGGAATCGAACGTCGCCGAGACCAGATTCTCACGAAGCTCTCCGACTATCGCTTGCGCGGTGCCCGTCTCACCGACCTCGACACCGCCCTTCGAACAGCGTTCGATGATGATGGCCTCGACGTCCTGGACCCGTGGAAGCCGATCGAGCGGGAGGACCTCGTGACGCGGGTGCAAGAGAACCTGGAGGAGCCGCTTCGCCGCTTCCGCGAGGACGTCGAGCCATTCGTGTCCGCGGAGGACGATCTGGTAGACCTGTTCCGCGGTCTGCCGGACGACGAGGAGCAGCGGAGCGAGGAGCTCGCCGCGAGGCTGGTGAATGAGTGGGATCGGAATGCGGATCGGATTCTTCGGGAGCGTGATCGCTCGGGGGAGAGGGAAGCGATCGGCACGTTCATCGGCGAGGTGGTGGACATCGCGTCGGGTGCCCTCGACGAGTTGGAAGGGAGCTCTTTGCCCGGCTTGCGGGAACGCATCTCGGGCATTCGAGACAAACTGGGGGAAGATTCCGGCTGGCAGCAGTGGATCGACGAGGAGCAGACGAGCGCGGGGGACGCCATCGATGAAGTCCGCGAGGTGCTTCGGCTCGCACGCGACATCGAGCACGCGGCGAAGGCGACGCTCGCACTCAGCGAGCCGGAGGATCGCCGCTTCGTCGCCGAGGTCGTCCGTGTCGAGTTCGAGGGCGGCGCGGGCGAGGAGACCGAGGCGGACATCAACGCGTCCGAGCCGTCGTGGGAGATGGCTGGTCGCGCCGCGGCGCTCGCGAAGGCACTGGAAGACCGGAGGAGCGCACTGACGGAAGCGTCGAAATGGCTCGACTCGACGCGGCACGACGCGTCGGCGGCCGACGAGGGGCCATGGGTCGCGGCACTCGACGAGGAGGAGTTCCGGGAGACGACGGAGGTACCGGAGGGGCCGGAGCTTCCACGCCTCGAAGGGCGTGAACAGGTCGTCAAGTGGCTCCGCGTCGCCTCGGGCCTTCGGGCGTCGGACACGACGCCCGCGATGGATGCCTTGAAGGAAGTTGACGCGGCCTTGGTGGAGGTGTCCGACGAAGATCCGGTCCCGGCACGGATCATCGACCTTGCGATTCCGAAGGTGGTCGACGTGCTCGACAATGTGCTCGACGAGACTCCGAAGGAGCAGGCGGAATGGCTACAGGGGTCACGGCGGCTGCTGGAGGCGTCCGACCGTGAACGGCGCACGAGGGAACGCCGTTGGATCCACAAGCGGTGGGTCGAGATCGTCGACCGTTCGATCGATCGTGGGACGCCGCCGTGGCGCGATGATGATCCGGTCCTGGAACTGGTGACGGAGTCCGCGGACGCATCGTGGCCGCCCGACCTGGCGTCGCGCCGCGAGCGCCTCGATCGAGTGCAGACGTGGTGGACTGACGCGGAGAGCGAGAGCCAGCGTGTGCGGGACGAGCTTAACGAGCTCCCGGACGGCGATCCGCTTCGGAAGGCGTTGGACGACTTCACCGAGCGCAGCGAGACGCGCCGGTACCCGCCGGAGGAGGCTGCCGGCCGGAGCGTGACGCGGACGAATCCCCACGCCGCCAACGCGGGCAGCGGTCCGCCGAGGGTCACCTTCGCGATCGACGGGCCGAGCGGGAAGGCGGAACTGGGTTTCGTCGGACTGGAGATCCCGGGAGGGGAAGCCAGCGATCTTCTCTGGGTGCTCGAGGCCGAGCTTTCCTTCGAACAGTATGCCGCGATGGGTGGGGAATATGCGGCGTGGTTCACCGAGCTCTTCGGCGACCCGCCGGGACTGTTCCCGTCGAAACCGTGGCCGTGGCCGCTCGACGAGTCGCATCCTGCCTTCGGCATGGATCCACGCGATGCGAGCCGGACGATGAAGGACTGGGGACTTCGTCTGCCGACCGATGACGAGTTCGCGGCGATCAAAGAACGAGTCGGCGGCCCGCGCGAAGATCCGCCTGCGCCGGACGACTTCCGTAGTTTCATGAATGAGGCGAAGAGAACCCGGGACGAGAGCGGTCAGCTCGAGTATCCCAAACTCTTCGAGGGGAACGAGAGCCGTGAATTTCTCCCCCGATGGTTCTCGTACGGATGGCTGGAATACACGCCGCCATCCGAGGGGGACGGAGATGACGGCTCGCCGTTCGAGCCCCTACCGGGGACCGAAGTCCCGTCGATCCGGGGGATCGGCAGCGGGGTCGATGAGTGGGTGCATGACCCGATCGCCACTCAGGACGCCGACGGGACGGCGGTGTACCACGGGGCCGATGACCACCCCAACCTGGAGACTGGGTCGACAAGGGAGAGCGGGCCGACGGGCCCTACCTTCGCCGGCCGTCGATGGCGCCAAGAGGAACGCGAGGCCTACGTAGACGTCGGCATCCGCGCCGTCTTCGTCGCGCCTGAGCTCGAAGCGACCGACTGGACCGAGGAGATCCGCGAGATCTTGCGCAAGGCCGCGGCGACCTGGATCAAGGAGTCGGCTGGCACCGGATCATGATGATCGGTTGGCCACTGCCCTCGGAGGATCTCAGCGGCTCGGGCGGTCGTGGTCCGGTGCCGTGGCGAATCGCTCGTCGCGCCCGGTCCGCTCCCGGTATGCGAGGACCTGGGCTTCGACGAGCTCACCGTGGGCGTCCCCGGCTCCGAGCATGAGCGGAGCCTGATCGAGATCCCAGGGCTCGCGGTCGACGTACGGGGCCCCGACGAGGCTCCAGGTCGTGGGGGCATCCTGCGACGTGGGCGTCGAGCACCCGACGGCAGCGGCAACGGGTGCGAAGCAGGCGGCGGCGAGCGTGCGGCGTCGAGGCATGGTGGACTCCCGGACGGGTGAGAGGTGTCGCCGGAGCGGCGGTGGTGGGCGCCAACGCATCGGTCGCCGGTGGGTCGGAGTCCAGTCCGGAATCCGCGTCGAGCCGCCTCATGCGTCGCGCCGTGAAGGTGACGTCGATTCAGAACAGCCTGCGGGATGATCCGTGGTCCGATACGCCCGAAAGCCTGCAAGGGCTGGTCGGGTCGGCCTCTATACTCGGCGGCGGTGGCCGATCGGCACCCTGACACGATGCGAACACGGAGAGCGGGCACCATGGCGCGGCGTACTGAGGAGTGGAACCGTCTGGCCAACGAGACTGCGGCGCGCGTGCGCCTGGCCGTCGCGGACCTACCGAGGTCCTCGAGCGAGGAGCGTCAGCGCGTCGCGACCTCGATCCTCGACGAGACGCTGCGCGATCTGGAGCCGGCGGAGCGGCCGGCGATGCTCGAGGCCGTCCGAGGCCATTTCCCGACCTTGGAGACGGGCCGCCTGCGGGACGAGGTCGAGCACGCCGCGTCGACCTCCCGCGCGGATCAGGAGCGGTTGCGAGACTGGAGCTTCCTCTGCGAACGCCTCGCGGAACTCGTCCCCGATCTCGATCCCACCGAGCGGCAGGCCGTTCGGGCTCGTCTCGCGGGGGTGGGACTCCTCGGGCGGGAGGATCCGGCCGCGGCGGCAACGGACGAGCAGGTTCGGGACGTCAGACAGGTGCTCGGGGTGCGCCGCGGCGAGGAAGTGGATCCGGAGCGGCTCGTCCAGCTCGTCGATCTGCTCGTCGACTTCACGGTCAACAGCGAGCGCGTGCTGCGCGACTTCTACAAGGAGATCGACCCGACTCGCAAGGACCTCCGCTCCTACCCCCTTCGGGAGACGCTCCGGAAGTACCTGTCGGGCGACGTGGCGACGACCCGCACCCAGTGCGGCGATGCGCTGCGACAGGCTCGGTCCTTGTTCAAGGTGCTCAAGGCGGTCAAGGAAGGGCTGACGGACTGGTCCACCGAATTCTCACGTCGATGGGGCCCCGAGCAGATCAAGCAGAACGTGGGGCAGCGCGGCGGGCTCGTCCGGCGGCCCGAGGTCGACTGGTGGAACCAGTACAGTAGTCTCGCCGAGAAGCACCTCGTCCCCGACAAGCTCGCTGAGGACGTCCGGTCGAAGTTCGCCGAGGCCGCGCGGGTGAACGTCTCGTCGCTGCGATGAAGCCTGAGCACGAGGATCCGTGCCGGACGGCGGTCCCGAAGTCGCGCCACGATCATGTGCCCGGTCCGCTCCATGCCCGACGGGTGGTGAGCCGATCGTGTCAGGGAGCCGGTCGATGAGGTTGGTCGAATTCTGCGAGCCGCTCTTCCAGGTCGTGTGTCGGTACCACCGTCTCGGCCGGACCGGGGTGGAGGTGAGCCTGGCCAAGGTGAAGGGCGACATCTCGGCCGTGCTCGAGGACCGGGCCGAGCGAGCGCGGCAGGATCCGCATCTACAGAACCAGTGGGAGCAGGTCGAGCCCCCGCTCGTGTACTTCATCGACGATCTGATCGGTGGAAGTCGCCTCTCGATCGCGGAAGACTGGGACTACTCGGGCGGCCTCGGATCGGAGCGAGGTCGGCTCGGCGGCGACGAGGACTTCTTCCGGATGCTCGACGATTGGCTTGACGACCGGTCCGCCCTGGCCACGGAGCGGCTCGAGGTGCTGCTCACATGCTTGGCGCTCGGCTTCGGGGGGATGCACCGGCACCATCCGGAGGAGCTCGATCGACTCATCGCCCAGTGCCGGGCACGCGTCGGGGTTCCGAGTCTGGAAGGGACGGAGCCGCTGGCGCCCGCCGCGAATCGAAACGTGGATACCACCGACAACGTGGGACAGCCGACGCAGCCGGTCACCTTCATGGCCGCGATCTTCGTCGGGCTGCTCGTGATGATGCTGGTGGCGAGCGTGGGCATCTATCGCGACGGTGTGGCCACGCTTCGCGATCACCTCGCCGCCATCGCCGGCGAGTCGCGATCAGACGCGGACCCGGCCTCCGTCCCCCAGCCTGAGAGCGAGTGACATGCTGCTTCGACTGATCGGTCACCTTCCGCCGCGCATGCAGCTCGTCGCCGCCGGCGGCGCCGGCGGACTGACCTTCGGCGCCGCAACGCTGGCCATCGCCCGACCTTCGGTCCTGCCGTTCCTCGGCATCGGTCTCCTGATCCTGCTCGGGCTGGTAGGCGTCGTCTTCCTCGCGTGGAAGCTCGTCGCGCGGCGGAAGGAGAAGGGAGTCGTCGCCGGCCTCAGGAGTGGCGAGGACGACGCCGAAGGAGATTCCTCCGCCGAACGGCGGGCGAAGGTCGCGGCGCTCCGCGAGGAATTCGTGATGGGGCTGGAGAAGCTCCGGCGCACGGGAGTCAAGCTCTCCGAGAAGCCCATCTTCGTCATGATCGGCGCACCCGCGTCGGGCAAGACGCGTCTCTGCGGCAACTCCGGGTTCGACTTTCCGCGCGGAGGGCTCACTGACCGGCAGCAGGGCATCGGCGGCACCTTGAACATGCACTGGTGGTTCTTCGACCAGGGCATCATCCTCGACACGGCCGGCGCGCTCACCACGAGTCGACTGGAGGGCGACCGCGACCGATGGACGAACTTCCTCGACCTCCTGAAGCAGCACCGGCGCCATGCTCCGATCAACGGCCTCGTCGTCACGTTGCCGGTCCAGGACCTGCTGAGCGAGAGTGAGGACAGGGCGCGCGACAACGCGGAGATGATCGGCGAGCGCGTGGTGGAGATCCGCCACGAGCTCGGCGTTCGCTTCCCGATCTACGTGGTCATCACCAAGGCGGATCAGCTGCCGGGATTCTCGCAGTTCTTCCGGGTCGCCGCCGCGGGCCCGCGGGCCCAGCAGATGCTCGGCTGGGCGAATCCCGAGGGGCTCGACGCACCGTTCGAGAGCGGGCAGGTCGACGAGGCGATGGACGAGATCGCCCGGCAGGTCGAGACGATGCGGCTGAGCGTCCTGACCGAGGACGTCCAGGCCCTGAATCCCGCGGCCTCGCGACGGGCCGATGCGTGCGACGAGATATTCGCCCTCGCGGACGGCGTCCGGCGACTCAAGCCGCGGCTTCGGACCTATCTCGACGAGATCTTCAAGACCGACAGCTTCTCGAAGCAGAAGGAGCCATTCGTCCGCGGCGTCTGGCTGACGTCCTCGCTGCAGGATGAGAGCCTGTTCGACCAGGCGTTGCGCGACTTCCTCGGGGACGAGGAGTTTCGGAAGGGCCGTGGGGGGGAGCCGACCGAGGAGTCGCGTCCGCTCTTCATCCACGATCTCTTCCGAAAGCGGATTCGGGCCGAGTATCGGCTCGTGACGCCGGACGACTCCGGCACCGGCCGGGCTCGCCGTCGACGCCGCGTGATCGCCGGCACGGGGATCGGGCTCGCCGCCTGCTTCGTGGCGGCCGCTGGGCTCGGCTGGCTTGGCTGGCGGGACTGGATCGGAAAGCAGGAAGGCTTCTGGCAGCCGACGCTCCTCGGTGTGGGACAGGAGCAATGGACCGACGACTGGCGTGACGGCCCCCGACTGGTCAGAAAGCGCGGTGACGACTGGAGCATCATCGAGTCGTACGACGAGCTGAAGATCCGGCTGGAGCGAGCGGGTGATCTCGCGGCCGAGACGTCGCGGGTGCCCGCCGCATTCTGGTTCGCGTCCGTGGTGTCCCCCGACATCGGAACCCGTGACCGTTCGCTGCTCGAGAAGGAGCGGCGTCTCGCCCACGCGCGTCTCGTCCAGCGGTATGTGCTCCTTCCGCTGTTCGAGGCGGCATTGGACCGGGTCAATATGGGCGAACACGATCCGTCGGCCGCGGATGTCGAGATTCTGCACGAGGTCGCCCGGTACCTCGAGCTCACGAACGCCGAAGATGTCGTGGAGATCCGAAGTTTCGCCGGTCGTGATCGCATCGAGGGCCTCGTGAAGATGGCGCTGGATGACGTGGACCGCGACCGCGTGATCGAGGACATGCTGGTCTGGATGGATGAGTTGCATCCTGAGGTGGACCCCGCCCTCGATTCCGTCGGAGCCGGGCTGAACGAGGTCCTGACCGCGGCGGGCCAGCGGGTCGTCGACCGTACGGCCGCGATTCGGCAGTTCGAGCACCTCGAGGAAGCCGCAGTGAAGCTGGTTGACGCGGAGCAAGCTCTCACGGTTGACGACGAAGCCGTACCCTCCGACTACTCGGAACGACTCACGACGTGGGAGAAGGCCGCGAAAGATGTCCAGGAGCGGCTCGATACGGCCGCGGCGAGCGATCGGCGGATCGAGAAGTGGTTCGACGACCCGGGCGCCGGTGCCTGGACGACGCTCCGCAGCGCTCTCCGCAACGAACGGTCCCGCGTCCTCGACCTGGTCACCTCCTGGGAAGGGGTCGAGAGGTCCGATGCCGACAGCAGTACAGTCGCGGCGAGTCTTGCTGAGAAGGACGTTCCCGAGTTCGTGGACCTCGTGGGCAGCACCGAGGCTTCGGACGGGGAGGCACGCGTGCTCACGCGACGACTCGCGGCGCTGCCATCTGTTCGGGAGGCGTTCGGCCGAGAGGAGCTGACGAAGGAGTCCATCGTCGGCCTGCGGATCGGTGGATTCAAGTCGCAGTTGGACGCGCTGAAATCGATCGAGGCCGACGTCGAGAACATGGCTGGTCCCGACGTCGAGGTCCTCCGCCGTAAGGTCGAGGAGGCCCGCGAGCATACGAAGGGCCGCTTCGAGGAGCTCGTGGGTGAATCGCCCGTCGAGGCGGTTCTCGATGGCTCGCGATTTGTCGCCGAAGAACCGTCGGCGGGGCCGTCCTGGACGCCGCCCCAAACACCGCTCGGCGCGTTGCAAGCCGCGTTGAGGAGTTCGTCAGCCCCGCCGCCGCTCGAGGTGCAGTTCGCGGCAACGAGCGATCAGAACGATCGGGCGCTGCGCCAGCCTGCGCGGATTGCTGCACTCGGACGCGATTCCGAGGCACTCGGCGCGGACGGCCCGCTGGCGCGGAGCATCGAACGGCTTCATCAGGATGCAGTCGAGTACTGGTTGATGTCTGGCGGTGGGTCGTTCGTGGACGATGTCCGTCTGGTGGTCGAAGATGCGCTGTCGGCCCGGCAGGTCATCCGTCATCTGGCCCCGCGTGACCCGGACGGCGACGGGCGTATCGTCAACGTCGCTCCGTTGCGACATGCCGTCGGTGATGCGCGAAGGGTCGCCCGCGACCTGCTCGATCAGGATCCACGGGTCACTCCGCAGGACCGCAACGAGGGCGTGAGCGAGACCGAGCGAAGGTGGCTGTCGAAGTTCGCGGATGCCGCGTCGGGAGACCGGTCGTTGGCGAGGATTCCGGATTGGCCCCCGGGAGACGTTCTCGTCACCGAGGCACGTGAGCCGACCCGTCTTCTATGGGCATTGGTCGGAGGCGCGGACCAAGGCGAGAGCACGGTCGCAAAGCGGCTTCGAGCGGCTTACGATGACGAAGTCGAGCGTGCCAGGGCCGGACTGGATTCGGCGAACGGCAAGTTCCCGTTCGGTGGCGACGGCCGTCTGACGCAGGAAGAGTGGGACCGACTCCTCCAAATCGATGATGCCGCGATCGAGGCGCTCGCGGGCGAAGAGGAGGACCATAAGGTGGCACGGGTGCTCCAGGGCCTGGGGGGACTCGTGGACACCGAAGGGAAGATCCGGATCAAGCTGACCGCAGTGCTGCCTCCGGTCGGTGCGACGAACGGGAGTACGGGGCTCACGGCAGGGACATCCGTCGAGATCGGCGGCGTGCGGCGCGAAATCGACCGCGTGCGCATCAGAGGCGACGGCGTCGATCTCGGCGAGTACCGTGTGCCGACGAGCGAGCCGTTCTCGATCGGCGGGCAGATTCAGGACCTGAAGCTCGAGCCGGAACATGATCGGAGCTGTTGGGGACCGCTGGAGTTGCTCCACGCCGCCGGGGAGAGCGAGGTGGAGGGCACGCGGCGCATCCGGTTCTACACTCCGGCGGCATCGGGTACAGGAGCCTGGTTCCGCATCGAGATCGTGCCGCCTTCGGGATCGGAGGCACCGTCGTCCGATGCGGGCGAGGGGGCTGCCATCGAGGAGTGGCATGAGTTGATCAGTCCCTGAAGGATGCCTCTGGCGATGCTCCGCCGCAGCCGTGACCGTTTCCGGGCCCTGGCCGACCGCGTGGGAGATGCACTGCGCGGCCGTGATGCCGGCGAGGATGGGGCCCGCAGCGCGGCAGTCTTCGGCAAGCACCCCGGACACGACGAGCATCTCTATTTCAGGGTGGGCGAGGAGTCCGGGAGCATTCAGGCGTTCTATGACCACCTGTACCGCGAGGGGATCGTCCGCAATCTCGACCGCGGCAAGTGGGATGCTGGAGACCAGCCGGGCGCGCCGGTCCTCGATCACCGCATTCTGAGGCGAACCGAGCGGCGCTGGATCGCCGCCCGCATGGTTCCGTCGCGCGACGCCGGAGAGCGGGACCGATTCCCGCTCGTGACCGTGCTCTCGGGGGTCGGGGTTCATGTGGCCGCCGATCTCGGAGCGTGGTTCGACCGGGCCGAGGATCTTCACGCGGCGCTCGCCGACCTGACGGGACTCGAGGCGATTCGCCGATCGCTGAAGGCGGCGTGGGAGCGATCGGCATCGCGTCCGGTGGCCGTCTCCGACGACGCTCCGCCGGCGGCGGGGCGGTCAAAGGGTGGAGGAAGCGGGGACGGTGCACTCGCCGCGCCCGTCCTGCCGCCGGGCATCGATGACGAGGGACTGCTTCGAATCCTCTATGCCTTGGATCGGCACCGTCCTTCGACCCCCGGCCGCGGTGGCCGCAAGCCGTTGAGCCGAACCGAGGTCATTCGCATGCCGTCGGGCGTCTGGCTCCGCGTTCCCTCGGCCCCCGGCTGCTGGCTCGAGTCAATCACCCGGTGGGACGCCTTGCTCGCGCAGATGACGGATGACGCCGAGCGATGGCTGCTGGCTCCGGCCGGCCGGCCGTGGCTCGACATCATCGTCGGACGGGCCGACGAGCGAACCCTCGCCTGCCTGGGGCTCTCGCTCGATCGTGAGCCGTGCGTGACGGATGTTCCCTTCGAGATCAGCGCGGAGCGGCGGGAGCAGCTGCTTCGCGGCTACGGCTTTGGCGACGGCCGTCTCCAAGGCGTTGCGGAGGATCCGCCGACGTCCGATTCGGACGCGGCGTCATCCGGCGGTTCGACGGACGGTCGCCCAGCCTCGGGCGCCCTCCCGACTGCCGACGGCTCAGCCGCTCCGCCGGAGCCCGCCGACCCCGCCGACCCCGCCGACTCCGCCGGTGCGCTCCCGCCCATCTGCGAGGCCACGGAGCCGGAAGGGGCCCCCGGGGTTGAGCGACTGCTCGCCGAGGAAGGACCGCCGAACGAGGGTGATTCGGGGGGCGCCGCCGGCACTCAGACGAGCGACGATCAGGGCGCCGACGCAGCGGATTTCCCCCGGGGAGATGAGTCGACTCGTCGCACGGCATGAGCCGGCGTTGCCGGCTTCGCTCAAGGCCGCGCGGTGGCGGGCTTGCCGGCTGCGGACGGGGCGTGGTCGCGGGGCATGGTCGAATCCCCGAAACGGCGCACATTTGCCTTGATCGGCCTGACCGGTGGATTAAGGTCGGTCGCTCCCGCTCGGATCCGAGCAAGGCTCGGTGCGATGCTCGGGTATCACGGCGGTTGACTCCCCGCGGAAGGGCTCGCAAGGCGAGCGGGCCGCGGTGAGCCGTCGTGTCTCGTCTCCCTCACCGGCACGCGCTCGATCGGGTCTCTTCCGGCTCGCACACAGTTCAGGAGATTGGTATCGATGTCACGTCCTCGTGCCTCGCGTCGCTGCTTCGGCATGCTCCCGTTCGCGGCGATGACGGCGATCTCGTGCGCCGCGGTCACGTCGGCTGCGGAGGGCCAGTCAGCGACGGAGGAGCAACCCGCGAGTGTCGACTCCCGCGACGCAGCGTCCGCCGAGGCGGCCGCCGCGGTGGGCGACGCCGAGACGATTGACGCGGCGGAGGACGCCGATACGGCCGCCGCGCCCGAGGCGGACGACGGAGCGGTCCGGGCCGAGCCGCTCGAACCCACCTACCCTGTGTCGGCCATCGACGTCGGCTGGGCGACCGCGGACTTCGAGCGGTGGCCGTTCCTCCGAGACGTGCTTCTGCTCGCCGACGAGGCGGATCCGGAGTCCGGCGTACGGGCTCGTGCGATCGGTGACGTGATGGTTCCGATCATTCGTGACGCGGCGGGCGTCTGGCGTCTCATCGAGGCCGGCGATGACGCCGAGCCGATATCCTTCGGGCCGTTCTTCGAGGAACCGATCGAGCCCGGAACCGTCTTCACCGCCGGTGCCCTCGACGCCATCGTCGAGGCGTTGTCGGCCGAGCACGCGGATCGGACGCTCCGCGTCTGGATCGATCCGGCCGACATCGACCCGGGGACGGGGAGAGATCTCCGGCGCGAGGGCGAGCCGCTGACGTTTCGGTACGCGTGGGACGGGGAACCGATCGAGATCAGTCGCTTCCGGCTCGTCTCGCCGCTGGAGGAGATGGTTCCCGAGTCGGTCTTCGCCGACGTCATCGAGGGGGCGACGGTCTCCCTGCACGATGCGGACGGCGTCTGGGTGGCGGCTCGGCCCGGGCCCGCGACGGAGCTCCCCCTGGCCACGCTCTTCTCCCCCGACGGCGAGGGAACGTACGGCGTGTCCGCGGTCCAGGTCGTACTGGAGGCGGTGCGGGATGCATTCGTCTCCCGCGACTGGCTGGGCGTTCGGGTGCGACCCGCAGGGCGACCGTTCAATGCCCTCGCCGGCAACCGTGGCCAGCCGGCCGTACCGCGATTCGAGGACGCGCGGGTGGTGACGGGCGGCGGCCCTGCGCTCGACCGCGTCTTCCCGGTCGAGGTGCTGCTGGCGGTCGCTCGCGACATTCGTACCATCGGATCCTCCCCGGACCCGGATCCCGGCATCGAAACGGGGACCGACATTCCGCGGCACCGACGCTTCATCCGCACGTCGCCGGTCGCGGTGTACGGCGGCCCCGAGTGGGGGCAGGCGGAACCCGATCCGGACGACCCCATCGTGCAGCGCCGCGAGGCCACCGGGGGAGCCCTCCCAGTCGCCGGTCCCGGCGACACCCGGGCGGACGGGACGCCGGCGTACCTCATCCGCCGGGGCGAGCTCGACGACTATCTCTTCCGCATGAGTCGCTATCCCGGACGCCGCGTCGACGTCGCGATCACGCCGGGACCGGACGCGACCGACGCGAGCGACCCCACGGCCGGTGCGGGCGTGACGCTCGACTACCTGATCAGCGAGACGAAGCCGCTCTTCCTCTACGGGCAGGCCTCGAACACCGGCACCGCCCAGACCGACCGCATTCGCTATCGATTCGGCCTCGTGCACTCGCAGCTGACGGACAGTGACGACACGCTCTCACTCGAGTTCTCAACGCCGGACTTCGACCGGAACCTGGCGGCCAACGCGTCCTACGCGGCGCGGGTCGGGGACCTCGATCGGCTCCGGTGGCGGGTCTTCGGCGGCTGGGGCCAGTACCTCGCTTCCGAGGTCGGCTTCTTCGGCCAGGACTTCTCCGGCGATTCGTGGGCGGTCGGCGGAGAGCTCGCCTGGAACTTCTTCCAGGATCGCGAGCACTTCCTCGACCTGATCGTCGGCACCCGCTTCCTCGACGCCCGTACCGAGGACCCCTTGCTCGCCCAGGAAGGGGCGGCTCGATTCATCGTGCCGTACCTCGGCCTGCGCTATGAGCGGCTCTCGGACATCGCCTCGACCAACGCGATCGTTCTGTTCGAGTACTCGGACGGGGCGTGGACGAACAACGATCCAGACGATCTGAACGAGATCGGTCGACTTCAGCCCGACGAGGAGTGGTACAAGCTTCGGTGGGACGTGAGCCACGCGTTCTACCTCGAGCCGGTGCTCGACCGCGCTGCGTGGCAGGATCTGTCCACTCCGGAGTCGTCAACGCTCGCTCATGAGCTGGCCTTCCGCGTTCGTGGACAGTACGCGTTCGACCGCCGCCTGATCCCGCAGGAAGAGCAGGTCGCGGGCGGGCTCTTCACCGTGCGCGGCTACCCCGAGTCGGTCTCGGTGGGAGATACCGTCGTGCTCGCGACCGCGGAGTATCGCCTCCACCTCCCGCGATTGTTCGGGGTGACCCCCGACCCGGGCGAGGACTTCTTCGGCCGCCCCTTTCGGGCTGCCCCGCAGTTCGTTCTCGGACCCACGGACTGGGATCTGATCTTCCGCGGGTTCGTCGACTTCGCCTACACGGAGAAGAGCGACGCCTTCGGCTTCGAGGACGACGAGACGCTCCTCGGGGCGGGAGTCGGCGTGCAGCTTCGGCTGCGCAACAACGTCGACGTTCGGGTCGACTGGGGCTTCGCGCTCGAGGAGCTCGAGGGGCGGACGGAATCCGGCTCGAACCGAGTGCATTTTCTGGCTTCACTTCTCTTCTGAGGCACGTTACACAGGCGTGGGACGGCCCATCTTCGGGGGCCGGGGATCCGCCTTCCGTCGGCGGAGATGAGGGAGCAACAGACGATGAAGCGTTCGATGATGTCGCCGCGATCGATCCGCCGCCGCATGCTCGCCGGAGTTCGTCGCCGCGTGCGGCGAGCCGGCCTCCTCGGAGCCGTGAGCCTGGTGAGCGTGCTCGCGAACGGGACGCCGGCGATCGCGGGGCCGTCGGGCTACACCGAGGTGGACGGCGTGACGATCACGTCGCTCCCTAACGGCGTCTGGGAGATCGTCGCCCCCGACGGCGCGATCATTCAATACGACAGTTTCACGGTGCTTGCGAACGAGATCGTGAACTTCATCCAGCCGAGCGCGGCCGCCCGGGTGCTCAATCGCATCGTCGGTCCTGATCCGACGACGATCGCGGGTCAGCTGCATGCGAACGGCATCGTGATCTTCGTGAACCCCGCCGGTGTCCAGTTCCTCGACGGGGCGGTGGTCGACGTCGGCGGCATCTACGCGGCGGCCGCGGAGCTCTCCGACTTCGACTTCACGACGGAGAATTACAACTTCACGAACGTTCGCGGTTCGGTCGAGATCGGAAACGCCAGCATCACGGCGGATTCGATCGCCGCCTTCGTGGGCACGACGATCTCCAATGCGGGCACCGTGAGCGTCCCGAACGGGATCGTCGCCATGGTCGGCGCCGGTGCTTCCGAGAGCTCGGTACGGCTGGTGCCGATCGCCGGGGGACGGATCGCGGTCGAGGTCTCGAGCGCGGGCCAGGCGGACGCAGGCATGATCGGCGTCGATAACACCGGGACGATCACGACGGGTCAGGGCGGCCAGGTGGTGCTGGGCGCCGGCGACTTCGCCTCGCTCGCGATGCGGAGCTCCGGCACGATCGAGAGCCGCGAGGTGCTGCTTCAGGCCGACGGGGGGGGCGTGCGATTGGAAGGGGGTGGTGCCGATCCCGCGGTACGCGCCGATAGCCTGTCCGTCGATGCGGAGGTGCTGGAACTCGCGGATTCCGTCGTCGTGCAAGCCGACTTGATGAACGTGGCCGGAGACATCGCGCTCTTCGGGGCCGGAACGGTCCGAATCGGCGGTCGCGATGACGAGTCGCAGGGCACCAGTCTGCAGGTCGACGGCACCATCGCCGGGGCAGAGACCGATCTCATCGTCGACATGGCGTCCGCCACGATCGTCGGCGTCGACGATCCTGGCGTGGTGGACATCGACACCGGCTCGGGTACGCAGGAGTGGACCGGCGATCTGACCGTCGGCAACGCCGCGGCAGGGGGGGCGACCCAGGGCGTGATGCAAGGGGCCGCAATCGCCGTGGATGGCGATCTCGTCGGCCCCGGTTCGCTCGATCTCGACGCGACGGGCGGCAACGTGAGCCTCAGCGGCGACGTGACGGCGACCGGCGATCTCGAGTTGACGGCAAGCCAGGACGTCAGCATCGGCGGTGACGCGGTCTCCGGGGGCCTCGTCGACATCGCCGCGGCGGGGAACGTCACGGCGAACGACGTCGTGGCGTCGGGCGACGCGACGGTGGAGGGGACGGCGGGCACGGTCTCGGCGAACCTGATCCGGAGCGAGACGGGGAACGCGTCGGCGACGGCGGGCATGGACGTGCAGGTCGGCTCGATCGAGGCGGCGGGTGACGCGTCGGCGAATGCGGGGAACAACGTCGATGTCGGGAGCATGATCGCCGGCGACGACATCGTCGCGATGGCGGGCAACGACGTGCTCATCGACGTGATGGAGGCGAGCGACGGCACCGCGAACGACGGGGAGAACGTCCTGGTCGACGCGGAGAACGACGCCGAGCTGGGCTCCATCGTGGCGGCGGGTGGCGTGACGGTGACGGCGGGCAACGACGTCGAGCTGGGCGACGAGGCCGAGCCGGATGCGATCGTGGTGCAGGCGGGTGGCGCGGTGAGCGTCACGGCCAACGACGACGGAGCGGACGGCGGCGCGGTCACGGTGAACGGCGGCATCGAGGCCGGCGGCGAGGAAGACGACCCCGACGTCGACGAGTCCGTGACGATCGAGGGCGACGCGGTGACGATCACGGGAGCGGTGACCGCGGCGGACGCGGTGACGTTGACGGCGAACGAGCAGGACGTGATGGCGTCCGACATCTCGGCCGCGGACGCGGTCGCCATCTCGGCGACCGACGGCGACGTGACGGTCGGTGACGTGACGTCGGAGGGTGACGTGGTCGACATCGCCGCGGCGGGGAACGTCACGGCGAACGACGTCGTGGCGTCGGGCG
>CAYLNM010000056.1:0-2251 GCA_964385045.1 uncultured Isosphaeraceae bacterium | reverse complement strand
TGATGGAGGCGAGCGACGGCACCGCGAACGACGGGGAGAACGTCCTGGTCGACGCTGGGAATGACGCGGTGCTCGGCTCCATTGGGGCGGAAGGGGACATCCGGCTCGATGTGACGCGAAACCTGACCGTTACGGAGGCGCTCGACGGCAACGGCGATCTCGACGTCATCGCCACGTCGGCCACGTTCGGCGACACGGTGACGGTCGACGACGCGGGCTCAGGGGCGATCGCCGTCGAGGCCGACTCGGTCCGCTTCGAGGGAGATGTCTCCGCGACGTCGCTCGACGTGAACGGCGACGCGACGATCGCGACCGGAGAGATCGTCACGGCCGAGGGACAAGTGTGGCAAGGGCCGGTGACGATCGAGTTCGCCGACGGCACCCGGCTGCTCGGGACGCTCGTCACGCTGGCGAACGGCTCGACCGGCGATGCCCTCGACGTGGTCGGCGACAGCAGGATCCAGGGCCAGTTCACGAACACGTCACTGCTCTTCGTGGGCACGACCACGCTCACCGGCACCACGCAGATCCAGCCCGCCGGAATGAACGAGACCTCCGACGGTCAGCTGGTACGGGCCGCGGTCCACTTCGACGGCGCCGTCCTCTCCGATGGAGGGGCTCAAGAGCTCACTGTGACCCTCGGGGGGAACGAGTGGGTCGTCTTCGGCGGCGATGTCGGAACGGGCGGGCAGGCCCTCGGCACGGTCACCGTCGAGCGCGACGGCGGCAGCGTCGGGCAGGCGGTCCTGATCCTGGACGGCAGCGTGCTGTCAGCGGAGTCGTTCGTCTTCGACTTGGAGGGCGGCGTGGATGGCCCGGACGGAGCGACATTCGCCACGATCTGGACGGTGGGTGAGGATCTCCAGTTTGCGCCACAGCCGGAAGGCGAGAATCCGCCGCCGAGCGTGACCTTCGAGGTCGGATCGTCCTTCGAGATGTCCTCGACTGACTCGCTCACCACCGCGGGAGGCCTGCTGATCGACGGTGAGGCGGCCACGGTGACCCTGAACGATCTGAACGTGGTCGGGCTGGTCGACGTCAACGCCTCGTCGATCGTACTCCAGGACGGGAGCGACTACGTGTCGTTCACCGGCTTCGACTTCAGCGTCACACCGACCCGGACGGGCGGGGGAGAGGCCGGGCTGCCGACGTTCGGCTCGCCCGACGGTGATGCGGATCTGAGCGGCTTCGGGGCCCTTCAGAACTTCCGAGTGCTTGCCTTCACCGACGAGATCGTGATCGGTGACTTCGGGTCCGGCGTCAGCGTCTTCGACCTTGCCCCGGTGGGTCCGTCGATTCAGGACGTCTCCGAGGGCCTGGCCGGTGCGCTGCCGACCACGGAGGGCGCGCAGCCGGTTCGGGCGGCGAGCAGTCTCGGCCAGGCGGAGCGGGAGGCGCTCGAGGAGAATCTCCGCCTCACCATCCGCGAGCTCGATGAGGACGAGCGCATCGCTTTCGCAGAGGGCGCCGGCGCGGTGCTGGAGGATCCGCTGCTCCTGACCACGGTGGCCGATCCAGACGACCTCATCCCGCCGCGGAAGGCCGAGCGGTTCAACGCCGCCGAGCTGCAGGCTCTCGGTCAGCGAATCGTCGACGGCCAAGAGCCGCTGGACGGGGCAATGGAGGCGGTGGCGATCGAGGCGTTCACCACCTTCGAACGCGAGGAGGGGCGGACGCCGACGGACGAGGAGTGGACGCTCGCCGTGGCCAGTCTGATCGAGCGGGGGGGGGCGGAAGTGATCCAGGAGCAGACCCGGATGATCCGCGAAGGCCTCGAGTACTTCCGCGAGATCGACCGACGTCTTGCCGCCGCCGGCATGACCAACGCGGAACGGCAGCCCTACATCGACGCGTGGCTCTCGAACGAGCTCTACAACCCGCGTGCGTTCATCCCGGTTCGGACTCCTGCCGTGTATGCCGAGTGGCGGCAACTCACCGAGTCTCCGGCGGTTGCCGAGCAGCCCGCCATCGAGGAGCAGGTCCCGACGGAGGAGCCAGCCGAGTGATCGCGGCCGCCCAGTCGGCCGCAGGGGTCGACCACGGAAATCGATTCGGGTGTCGGCCGCTTCGACGAGGCGGCATCGGAGGTGGTTCGATTCACCGTCCCGCCCCGCCGGGGCCGGCCTGACGTGCGCCCTCGCGGGGTCGTCCGGGCGGCCCGGCGGGGGGCTTCGTTCGATGGCCCGACTTCGCAGGCAAGGGTGTTCGGCGGCGTCGGGTATCGATACCATCGGACAGCGAGCGTCGACGC
>CAYLNM010000055.1:16879-24544 GCA_964385045.1 uncultured Isosphaeraceae bacterium | reverse complement strand
CGTCCGTGTTCACCCCGTCGAGGCGACCATCGACGTCGCCCGGGACGACCCGCCCGCGGTCCCGTCCCACCGACCCCATTCGCCCGCGGACCATCCGTCCGGGGCTCATCCGAGGAGGACGCCATGACCCGTTCCGCCCGTTCCGCCCGTCCCACCGCCGCCGTCGTGGCCCTTGCCGCCGCCGCGGCCGGTCTCGCCGGCCCCGCGGCCGCCCAGTGCATCGAGTACGACTTCGAGGGCTTCGCCATCGGCACGATCGTGACGAACCAGCTCCCGGGCGTGAGCTTCGACGCGGTGCCCGACTCCTGCGGCGGCGAGCTCGCGATCCGCGTCCAGGCCCCGTCGAACGGCACCAGCTCCGGCAGCCGGGCGCTCGTCATCGACACCGGCTGCCCGGACTTCAGCCCCGACTTCATCCGCATGACGTTCGACGAGCCGCAGCGGTTCGTGCGGTTCACGACCGGCATCGCGGGCGGGGACCTCCGGATCCGCGTCTTCACCACCGGCTCCGGCGGCTCGCCCGCCCAGAGCTTCGACGTGAGCTCGAACTTCGACGAGGTCCGCACCCTCGTGCAGGTCGGCGACCAGGCGGCGTTCACCGGGAACATCACCCGGATCGAGGTCGAGAGCCTGATCGACGACTTCGAGGGCATCGACGACCTGGCCTTCGGGGTCGACATCACCCCGCCCATCGCCCGGATCGACTCGCCCGCCTGGGGCACCTGCATCTGCGGCCCGATCGCGATCGTCGGCGAGGCCTGCGATCCCGACGGCACCTACGACAACGACACCCTCGAGGTCCGCGCGGTCAACGCCGATCCCGACGATCCGTGGATCAGCGTCGGCACCTTCTTCGCCCCGCTGTGCGGCGGCGGCACCCTCTACACCTTCAACCCGGCGGCGCTCGGCCTCGGCGGCGGGACCTACGTCCTCCGCCTGACCGTGACCAACGGCTGCGGCACGTCGAACACCGCGATCACCACCGTCCGCTACGACACGAACCCGCCCGGCATCAGCCTCGACAGTCCTGCCCCCGGCGAGACGGTCTGCGGCGTGGTCGAGCTCTGCGGCGGCCTCGCCGACAACTGCTCGATCGCCAGCTGGACCGTGGTCGCCCGCCAGCCCGGCGGGCCCGAGACCCCGGTCGCCTCGGGCTCCGGCGGCGAGTGCGGCGCGATCGCGAGCTGGAACACCGCCGGCCTCGCCGACGGTCCGTGGGAGATCGTCATCCGGGCCACCGACGGCTGCGGCCAGTCCTCCGAGCTCGTCCGGCCCGTCACGATCGACGGGGGCTGCCGGGCGGACGTCGACGGCGACGGCGTCGTGGACTTCAACGACCTCCTCGCGGTGCTCAACGCCTTCGACCTGCCGTGATGCGATCCGTCGCATCCGGCATCCAGCGGGCGCGACGGACGATCGCGAGTCGGCGGGCGGCCGAGGACCGACGGGTGCTCGGCCGCCCGCTCCTCGCGCGAGCGCTCCATCGCGGGGGGGAATTCGCGTCGATGTTCCGTCGATCACCGATTTGCGCGTGCGACCGCACACCCGGTGCGGTACTCACATGGTCGGGAGGACGCCCCTCGCCGCGCCCGGAGACGCGGTGGGACGGACAGGGACGGGAGGGCAGCCGGAGGGGCGTCCATGAGGACGGCCGTCGGCTTCCGAACCCCCTCCATGGGTGATGGGGCGGCCAGGAGGCCAGCCCCGTCGCCCATGGTCCCGTCCGCGCGGCGTCCGAGCCCGGAGACGTCGCGGCGATCGCGGTCATCGCGGCCGCGACGCGCCGACGACGATGTCCCCCGGGGACGCGGCGGCGTCGCCATCCCGGCCGGGCCCCGACGGCGTGGGACATGGGCCGGAGGTCCGCGACGCCAGCACTGCAGCGCGGCGTGACCGCCGCCGCGGCCGGCCCGCGACCCCCTCGCTGCTACCCTCCCGGCATGGACCGGATCCTCGGGCAGGACGACGCCGTCGAGCAGCTGCTGCGGGCCCTCGCGAGCGGCCGCGTGCACCACGCGTGGGTGTTCGCGGGGCCGCGCGGGGTCGGCAAGCGGACCGCCGCCCTCGAGTTCGCCAAGCTCCTGCTGGATCCCGCCGCCGGGCCGGACCTCACCGGCCGCTGGTCGGTGGACCCCGGGGGGCCGACCGCCCGGCGGGTGGACGAGGGGACGCACCCCGACCTGCACGTCATCCGCAAGGAGCTGGCCCTCACCTCCGAGAACCCGGCCCTCCGCACGCGGAAGCTCGCCAACATCCCCGTGGACCTGCTCCGCGAGCACATGATCGGCGGGGCGGGCCCGGGCGACCGCCGCTACGAGCCGGTCGTCTACCACGCGCCGAAGCTCGGGCACGGCAAGGTCTTCGTGATCGACGAGGCCGAGCTGCTCGACCCGACGGGGCAGAACGCCCTCCTCAAGACGCTGGAGGAGCCGCCGACGGGGACGTACCTGATCCTCGTCACGTCGCGGCCCGAGCGGCTGCTGCCGACGATCCGCAGCCGCGCCCAGACGGTGCGGTTCCGGCTGCTGCCGCCCGCGGCGATGGAGGCGTGGATGGACCGCGCGGCCCTCACCGAGGACGCGGAGGAGCGGCGGTGGCTCGCCACCTACGCCGACGGCTCCCCGGGCGTGGCCGAGCTCGCGGCCGCCTACGGCTTCCACGAGTGGGAGCGCACGCTGCGGCCGCTCCTGGCGGCGCTGGACCGCGGGGGCTGGCCGGCGGAGCTGGGCGACACCATGGCCGGGCTGGTCGACGGCTTCGCCGAGGCGTGGGTCAAGGCCCACGCCAACGCGTCGAAGGACGCGGCGAACAAGGACGGGGCGGGCCACCTGCTGTCCCTGCTCGCCTCGATGCTGCGGCGCGAGCTGGCCGAGCGGGCGGCCGGCGACGATCCCGCGGGGGCCGCGGCGGTGACCCTCGCCCGCATCGACGCGGTGCGCCGCTGCGAGGCGGAGCTGCAGGCCAACGTCAACCTCAAGCAGGCGTTCGAGGGCCTGGCGGTGGCGTGGGCGCGGGCGACGGAGCCGGAGGCGGCGGTGCCGCCGGCGCTGCGGGCGCTGGCGGCCGGGGCGTGATCGAGCCGGCGGGGGGCCGCGGGCGGAAGGTCCCGGGGGCGGGGACGGGCCGCCGAACGGAGCTACCCTGCGGCCATGGACCACGCGGTGCACGAGGAGGTCGGCCTCGAGCTCGGCCGGCGGATCGCCGCCGGGCTGCCGTCGCATCCGGAGTGGCTCGACCACGCGCGGGCGAACCTCGCCCGGTGGCGCCGGCGGAACGCCCACGCGGCGTCGCTGGTGCGGTGCTACGACGAGTGGACGGCGATCCTCGAGGGACCGGGCGACGAGATCGTCCGCATCCTGAGCGCGGCGGGCGACCCCGAGGCCGCCCGGCTGCGGACCAACTCGCCGTTCGTCGGCATCGTGCCCCCGCGCGAGGTCGAGGCGATCAAGCGGGCGGTGCGGGCACGTCACGCCGAGCGGGCGCCGCGATGACGCGGGCCGAGCTCGAGCACGTGGTCCGGGCGGCCGGGGCGATCGCCGACGTCCGGGAGCTGGTGGTGATCGGCTCGCAGTCGATCCTCGGAACGCACCCCGCAGCCCCGCCCGAGCTGCTGCAGTCGATGGAGGCGGACGTCTTCGTCCGCGGGGCGCCGGAGCTCTCCGAGACGATCGACGGGGCGATCGGCGAGGGATCCGCCTTCCACCGGACCTTCGGCTACCACGCCCACGGGGTGGGCGAGGAGACGGCGACCCTGCCCGCGGGCTGGCGGGACCGCCTCGTGCCCGTGGCCTCCGACGATGCGCGATCGACCGTCGGCTTGTGCCTCGAGCCGCACGACCTGGCGATCAGCAAGCTCGTCGCTGGTCGGCCGCAGGACGCGGCGTTCGTGGGCGGACTGCTGCGCCACCGACTGGTGGACCGCCGCACGCTCGTCGAGCGACTCGACGCCACCGACCTCGCCCCGGGGCTCCTGGAGCCGGTGCGCGCCCGTCTCGCCCGCCTCCTCGCCGCGGAGCCCGCCTGAGCGGCGATCCGCCCCGCATGTCCACCTCCCCCCGCGACCAGCCCCGGGCCCAGCCCCGCGCCGCCGCCCGCTTCGGCACCTTCGGCGGCGTCTTCACGCCGTGCGTCCTGACGATCCTCGGCGTGATCATGTTCCTGCGCTTCGGCGAGGTGGTCGGCAACGCCGGCCTGCTCGAGGCGCTCGTGATCGTCCTCGCGGCCAAGCTCATCACGCTCCTCACCGGCCTCTCGCTCGCGGCCATCGCGACCAACACGCGGACCAAGGGCGGCGGCGTCTACTTCCTCATCAGCCGCAGCCTCGGCGTCGAGTTCGGCGGCACGATCGGCGTGGTGTTCTTCGCCGCGCAGGCGATCAGCGTCGCGATGTACGTGATCGGCTTCAGCGAGGTGCTCGTCGCACTGGTGCCCGCGTTCGAGGGACGGCTCGTGCCGGTGGCGACGGTGGTCAACGTCGCGGTGTTCGCGTGCGTGCTGATCGGGGCGGGATGGACCATCCGCGTGCAGTACGGGATCCTCGCGGTGCTCGCCCTCGCGGTGGCGTCGTTCGCGGCGGGCGCGGCGGGAGCCTTCGAGCCGGCCCGGATGCGCGAGCACGCGATGCCCGCCTTCCGCGAGGGCGAGTCGCTGGTGACGATGTTCGCACTGTTCTTCCCCGCCGTGACCGGCATCATGGCCGGGGCGAACATGTCGGGCGACCTGAAGGACCCGGGGCGAGCGATCCCGCGGGGCACCCTCGCGGCGATCGGCGTGACCGCGGTCGTCTACCTCGGCCTCGCGGTGCTGCTCGCGGGCGTCGCCGACCGCGAGACGCTCATCGACGACCGCATGGTGATGCGGGACACCGCCCTCGTGCCGTGGCTGGTGACCGCGGGCGTCTTCGCGGCCACGCTGTCCTCGGCCCTCGCGTCGATGATGGGCTCGCCCCGGATCCTGCAGGCGGTGGCCCGCGACAACGTGCTGCCGGTGCTGCGACCATTCGGACGGGGCAGCGGCCGCACCGGCGAGCCGCGGCGGGCGGTGATCATGACCTTCGTGATCGCCCAGGCCGGCGTGCTCGTCGGCGACCTCAACGCCATCGCCCCGATCATCACGATGGCGTTCATGATCACCTACGGCACGCTCTGCCTCGCGACGACGCTGGAGTCGCTCTCGGGCAACCCGAGCTACCGGCCGCGGTTCCGCTTCACCCACTGGTCGCTCTCGGCCCTCGGCTTCGTGCTGTGCGCGGCGGCGATGCTGCTGATCTCGTGGCCGTGGGCGCTGGCCGCGGTCGCGATGATGCTCGTGCTGCACCGCTTCATCGCCGCCCGCGAGATCGAGGCGAACTGGGGCGACCTGCGGAGTGGCCTGGCGTTCGAGCGGGCGCGGCGCGGCCTGATGGCGATCGAGGCCCACGCCGAGCACCCGAAGAACTGGCGGCCGATCCTGCTCACGCTGACGGGGGCGGCGGATCGGCGGCGGCACCTGGCGGTCTTCGGCCAGTGGCTCACCGCGGGCCACGGCGTGCAGTCGCTCGGCCTCGTGATCGAGGGGGACGTGGACGAGCTCCTCGAGCGGCGGCTGGTCCAGAAGCAGGTGCTGCGGCGGTTCATCCGCGAGGAGCAGGTGGCGGCGTTCCCGGTGGTGTGCGCGGCCCCGTCGCTGGAGGAGGGGATCACCGCGCTCGTGCAGTGCCACGGGCTCGGCGGGCTGGAGCCCAACACCGTGATGCTGGGCTGGCCCGAGATGCCCGAGCGCTGGCCGCGGTTCTGCGGCGTGGTGCGCACGGTCGCGGGCCTCGAGCGGAGCGTGCTCGTCGTGCGGTCGCGGGATCGCATGGAGTCGCAGTGGCACCCGCCCGCGGGCACGATCGACGTGTGGTGGCGCGGCCGGTCGAACGGACCGCTGATGGTCCTGCTGGCGCACCTGCTCACCCGCAACCACGGCTGGCGCGGGCGGACGATCCGCCTCATGCGAGTGGTCGGCTCGGAGGCGGCGCGGGACGAGGTGATGGGCCACCTCGAGTCGCTGGTGCGCGAGGCGCGGATCAAGGCACGGGCCCGGTGCGTGGTGGCGTCGGATCCGATCGAGGCGATCCGGGCGGAGTCGGCGCGGGCGGCGGTGACGATCCTGGGCTTCGAGCCGCCGCCGGAGGATCCCGAGGCGGAGCGGCGGTTCATGGAGGGGCTGGACCGGCTGACGGCGGGACTGCCGAGGGTGGTGCTGGTGGACTCGGCGGGGGGGATGGCCCTCGAGGGATGACCGCTGGCCGCGGGCTCCGCCGGCGATCGGCCGCGTCCGAGACGTCCGGATAAGTCCTTGCCGACGCGACACCTGTTGCATTCGTAACAACACGTCCGTGTAGCGTTATTCAGCCGATGTCAACCGATCATGGCGCAAACGTCCGCCAAATCACCCGATCCGTGACGTGTCCTCCGGAATTCCCCGAATCTCCGAGACTGCCCGTTGTCACGCGCCGGGGGCGAAGTACCCTCGGCGGCCCGGGTGGACGGGCGAACGGGCGAACGGGCGAACGGGCGAACGGGCGAGCGGGTCGTGGAGACATCGATGGCGGACTGGACGTGGTGGCGGCGGGCCGCGACCGAGGGGGGTCGTGCGGGACGGGGGACGGTGGACGCCGCCTCGACGGGCGGCCCCTCGGCGGATCCTCGCGAGCCGATGGCGACGGCGGCTCGGCCGGCGACCGACGCCGCGGGGGCCGACGACGGCTCGCCGGGCCCTCGCCGCGGCACCCCGCCGCTCGGTCCGGCCGATCGCCACGTCCAGGCGCTGCTCGAGGAGCACGGCCCCTTCGCCCGCTCCATCGCCGCCGCGGCCCTGCGCCGGCGGGACGGCCGGCACCGCTCGATCACCGGGAGCGAGCTCGCCCACGACGTGATCCTCCTCGCCGCGGGGCTCGACGCCGCCGGCCGGCGACGGCCGGGCGGCCGGGCCGAGGCGGCGGCCGACGCCGCCGGCGACCGGCGTCGCATGCGGCGCCGCATCCGCCGGCTGCTGCGGTGGCGGCTCGACGAGCGGGAGCGGCTCGCCCGCGTCCGCCTGCGGCGCGACGCGGTCGACGTCCACGAGACGTTCGGACTCGCCGACCGCCGGGCCTCGGATCCGGCGCGGGCCGCCTTGCTCCGGGAGCACCTGCGTCGTCGCGGACGGCCGGGGTCGGGCGAGCGGGCGCGGGACGAAGTGGCCACGCCCCCCGCGACGTCGGCGAAGGCGGCCGAGTCCCCGGCGACTCCGGCCGCGGCGGCGCCGCTTCACGCCGACGAGGCCCCCGCCGACGCCACCGCGGTGCTCCACGCCTTCGCCCGCGACGAGGCCCGGTCGGATCCGACCGCGGCTCGCCGTCTCGCCCTGCACCTGCTCGTCGACCGGCTCGGGATCCCGGTCGCGACCGCGACGAAGGCGCTCGGCACGCCGCGGTCCACCGCCTACCGCGATCTCGACGCCATCCGTGCCCGGCTCGCCGTCCCGGGCGCCGGCGGCACGTGACCGTCCGCTCGGCGGGGAGCGGCGGAGGCGGAGCCGATCGATCGCTCCGCCCCGCGGGTCGGCACGGGGACGAAGGGCGGAGGGGCGGATGCCTCGAGCACACGATTCGAGGGAGCGGGCGGGGCGGGACGGTGCGGGCGGCGAGGACCGGCGCGA
>CAYLNM010000055.1:0-16779 GCA_964385045.1 uncultured Isosphaeraceae bacterium | reverse complement strand
GCGAGGACCGGCGCGACGACTGGCGCACGCGGCTCGAGCGGCGGCTCCTCGACGGCCGGACCGTCGTCGCCGCGGGCACGGTGCGGCTCACCGGCCGCGTCCTCGGGATCGGCGGGGAGGCGGTGGTGGTGCACGCGATCGAGGAGCGGTTCGAACGGCCGCTCGCGCTGCGGTTCCTCGGGCCGCTCGACGAGCCCGCCGCCGCGATGGACGCCGCCCGGACGGCCCTGCAGGCCGGCGCCCGCGGCTGCACGCCCTGGACGCCCCCGCCGATCGACGCGTGGATCGAGCGCTTCGAGGATCGGTGGCACCCGGTGATCGCGCTGCCGTACCTGCACGGCGTGACCGTCCACGAGCTGCTCGTGGACCATGCGCCGCTGACGACGGACGAGGTGGTGCACGTGGCGATCGGCATCGCCGAGTCGGTGGACGACCTGCACCGCGGCGTGGGCGGGGGCGAGCCGCTCGTGCACGGCGACCTCGGCCTCGAGAACCTCGTGCTGCTCATCGACCCGAGCCGGCGGATCGTGCATCCGCCGCGGGTGATGCTGCTGGACCTCGGCGGGGCGACCCGCGTCGGCCGGCGAGCGGCGGCGGCGAGCCGGCTGAACCGGATCACCGTCACCCGCGAGCAGCTCGCGGGCACTTCCCTCGACGCCCGGACCGACGTCGCCGCGATCGGACGCCTGCTGAGCGTGATGCTCTGCTGCGAGCTCGTGCCCGACGAGTCCTTCGAGCCGGGACTGCTCGGCGGACCCGCGCTCCGCGCGATGCTGCGGCTGCGACGCGGCCTCGGCCGGATGGCCGCGGCCGAGCTCGACCGGATCGTGGACGCGGCCAACGCCGAGCATCGGGACGGGCGGCAGGACGACGCCCGCGTGCTCGCCGCCGACCTCGCGGCGTGGCTCGCCCGGCGACCGAGCAGCCGGACGCCGGAGCGCCGACTGCTCCGCCTCGGCCTCGCGGCCGAGCGGGCGCGGCACGCGTGGCGGCGGCGGCGGGCGTAGGTCCCGGCCGACGGGTCAGGGGCCGGTCGGCGCACGCGGCCCGCGATCGCGCCCCGGCTCCTCCGGATCGGACGTCGATGGCGACTCGGGCGATCCGCGGTCGCGGCGCCGCCGCGCCGCGTCGTCCACCGCGTCGGCGAGCCGCCGCACGCGCCCGAAGGCGGCGAGTCGCCGCCGGCGGTCGGCGTTCGGCTCGGCGCCCGGGCTGGAGCCCCCGCCGGAGCCCGCGCCGGCGGCCGAACCGCCGGGGTCCGGACGCGGCGCGGATGCCGCCGGACCGCCGCACGGCTCGCCGTTTCCGCTGCCGCCTCCGTCGCGCTCGTTCACCGACTCGCGGGCTCGCTCGCCGCCGTCGTTCATGCCCTCGGGCTCCGGCGGATCGATCGGGGCCGGCACGCCGCACGGCGCGCTCCGCCCGCACTCGACTCCGGCCCGGCCCCGCGGCGAGGTCCCCGCGGACCGGCCGCCGAGGCCGCGATGCCATCGCCCACACCGTACGGACCGCCGGCCGCCACCACGAGCACGACGCGGACCGCGGGGCCCTTGCCGCCCGATCGCGCCGCTCATCCACGGTGCATCCCCACGTCGTGATCCCCGGCGCCGCCGGCGGCGGGGGGAGAGGACCGACCGCCGCCACGGCCGGGCCCCCTCCGCTCCCGCTCACCCTCCGGAGCGCCCCGGACGGGCCCGCCGCCGGACCCGGTGGACGTGGCGGACCGGTGGCATGAACGCGACCGGCGTCCGCCGGCTCCGATCGCGCCCGTCCGCATCGCCATCGCCGACTCGACCGGGAGACCGCCGCGCGCATCGTGGCTCCGGCGCGCGGCCGGGGCCGCGGCAAGGAGAGCCTTCGGGAAGGGCATCGGACGACCGTGGACGCGCCCGGCCGCGTCCGCCGATCCGGCGGCGCGCCGGATCTCGTTCGTCTTCGTGGTGCCCGCGGGGTCGTGGCGGAAGGACCGTCCTCCCCCCGGTTCGAGCGGACGCCCGGCGACCGGACGGTGTGGGGCGTCGGCACGAGACGACCGCACGCGGACGGCGTCGGCCGTCGCGCGTGCTCCCGGGGCGTCCGCGGCGCCGCGTCGGGGCGGCCCGGGACGAGTCGAGGATCCCGCCGGGACCCCCCGGCCGCCGAGGCGACCGGAGCGCAGCCCTGCCGGTGCGGGAGGTCCGCCCGCCTGCGCCGGTCCTCGGGAGGCCGGCGACGCGCGGACGCGCCCGAGTGGCGGACCTTGTCGGGCGCGCGGTGGGCATCACGCCCGTCCCCGCGTCCACCGGGGCCGCCACGGACCCGGCATGCACCGTGCTCCCGCGGGTGCCTCGCGCCCGGCCCGGGGGCCGGGTCCGCCACGGAGGCGGAGGACGTCGCGTCCGCCCGTCCCGCCCGCGCCACCGGCGGGCGGTCCGGACGTCCGGACGCGTGATTCACGGGAGCGCCGCCGCGGGCGCTCCGGCTCGTCGCTGCATTCATGCCGCGTCCCCCGTGCGGCGGCCGGGCCGACCGCCGCGTCGGGCCACCGCCGCGGCCGCCGGCACCGCCCGCGCCCCGCGCCGCACCAGGTCCTCCAGCAGCCGCGCGAAGCACCGGATCGACGCCTCGAGCCCGTGCTCGGAGAGGTCCACGTGCCGCGGCAGGACCGCCCGCCGTTCGACCTGGGCGATCACCACGTGCACGACCGCGATGCCGTGCCGCCGCTCGAGGCGGGACGCCACGTCGTGGAACGCCGCGACCGTGCACTGCGTCGGCTCGCCGTCGCTCAGCAGGACGATGATCCGCCGGCGCCGCCGACTGGCGAGCATGCGGCGGCCGGCGAGGTCCAGCGCCCCGGCGTCGTTGTTCCCGCCGCCGGCCTCGAGCGTCGCGATCGCGGTGCGTTCGAAGGGACCGAGCTCGAACCACGTGTCGTCGTCGAAGGCCGCGGTCCACCCCGAGATGCCGCGCACGCCCCGGGCCGCCTCGGCGAGGAGGCACCCGAAGGTGCGGGCGAGCTCGATCCGCTCGCCCTGCATCGAGCCCGAGCGGTCCACGAGCAGGCCGAGCTCGCAGTCGGCCCGCACGATCTCGCGCCGCCCGACGAGGACGTCGATCCGCGGCGCGACCGCCAAGGCCCGCGCCCGCCCGACGTCGAGCCGATCGCCGCGACGCGACGCCGGCTCGTCGACCTCGCCGCGTCCGAGCCGTTCGAGCGAACGCCGCAGCGGCGTCACGTGCCGCGCGATCCGGCCGAGCAGCTCGCGGTGCGCCGTCTCGTCGCGGGTCGGCGTGATCAGCTCGGACAGCGACGGGACCGCGAGCTCGGGCGACTCGTTGCCGCTCCAGTCGCCGTCGTGCGGATGTCGTCCGGCCGGCGTGGCGCCGCGCGCGATCGGCCGGATCCCGGCGGGCGGCCCGGGCGGCACCACGCCGCCGCCGGCGTCGCCATCCGCCCCGGGATCGGGGGCGTCCGGAAGCGGGCCGCCGCCGCCGAGCACGTCGGGCCGCCCCGCCGCGGCCGCGTGCGCGATCGCCCCGAGCAGCGCCGCGATCCGTGCGTCGCGGTCGGCGAGCGCCCGCATCGCCCGGCGCCGGGCCCGCTCGGCCTCCACGCCGCCCAACGCCTCGGCCACCCGCTCGCACACGCCGCCGACCTGGCGCAGGTCCAGGTGCCGCAGCCGCCGGGGCACGAACGCGAGGGCGGCCCGCGCCCGCCCGCACCAGACCGAGCTCCGCTCGGCGCCGGTGCGCAGGGCCCACGCGAAGACCTGCCAGGGCGTGGCGAGGCCCGGGACCCGCATGAGCTCGTGCTGCCGGATGACGAGCACGTCCCGCCGCGGGTCGCCCTCGTCGTCCCCGCCCTCGCCCTCGAGTCGTCCCGGCACCGCGCCCGCGGCGATCGCCGCCCGCAGCTCGGCTTCGGCCCGTCCACTCACCGCGGCGAGGGCCCCGATCGGCACCCGATGCTCGCTGCGGACGAAGTGATGCCGCACCGCGGCGTCGATCGCACGGCCGTACCGCTCGCTCCGCGACCGCAGCCGCCGTTCGAGACGCTCGTCGCACAGCAGGTTCTGCAGCGGGTGGAGCCCGAGCCGCCCGATCCGGTCCGCCTCGGCCCGCCAGCCCGGCTCGCGGAAGTCCCACGCCTGGTGGCCGAGCTCGTGGAGGCCGACGCCCACCATCACCTCGCGTCCCGCCGTCCCGAGGTCGAGCACGGGATCCGGGCTCACCTCGATCACCGGCAGCTCGCCCGGTTGCGGCGGCCACGTGCGACCGACGCACTCGAGGGTCAGGTTCACCGCGACCGGCTCGCCGAGCAGCCGCACGGCCTCGACGGCGATGGCCTCCGTCGCCGTCCGCACCTCGTGGACCATCCGCGCGGCCAGCGGCGCGCGTCTCCGCCCGCGGCCCCGCCCGCGTCCCGGGGCCGCCGGGTCCTCGGCGAAACGCGCGTCGTACGCCGGGTCGGCACTGGCTCGCGGCAGCACCCGGAGCATCACCGTCGACCGCACCTTCGGCTGGCTCATCGCGTGGCCGACGAGCTCGCCGAAGAGCTCCGGCGGGATCCGATCCCGCACCTGCGCGATGCACGGGCGGACGAAGGGATGCGACCGGTGCGGCCCGGACTGGGGCATCCGCGCCGCGGCCCGCCACAGGCCTCGGGTGCGGGCGACGGCGTCGGCGGGGCACCGGATGCGACTCGCCGCGTGCCCGAGCTCCAGCAGCGCGGTCTCGAAGCAGACCAGCCGGTGCTCGATCGCCGCCCGCAGCAGTGCGACGTGCTCGTCCGTCGTCGCCCGGTCCTCGCGCAGCAGACGCAGGAGGTCGCCGCCCATCTCCCGGATCGGCGGCTCCGTCTCGCCGTGCTCGAGGACCGCCACGCCGAACGCCCGTGCCTGCGCCGCCCGCCGCATCTCGCCGCGCCGGTGCCGCACGGCGGCGGCGGGCGTGGCGAGATGACGGGCGGCGAGGAGGATCAGGGCCCGGCCCGTCGCCGTGCGATCGGCCGGATCGGCGGGCGCGGCCGGCCCGTCCCCCGGCTCGGAGTCGGGATCGGGCTCGGCCTCCTCCCACCGGAGCGTCTCGAGCCGCGCCCGCGCCCGATCCACCAGCCGGTCCGCCTGCCCCGTCTCCGGCTCCTCGAACAGTCGCGGCGGACGCTCCCGGTCGGCCGCGCCCTCGAGGAAGGCGAGCAGGGCCGCCGCGTCCCCGACCTCGACCAGCCGGCGGACGGCCCGCTCCACCGGGAACCCGTCGTCCTCACGGGCCGCGAGGCCGAGGATCGCGCCGCCGCGGAGCAGCATGTCCCGCGACACGCCCGGCAGCGCCTCGAGCACCGCCGCGGCCGCCGTGCCGACGCCGGCGACTCGGACGAGCGTCCGCGTCGCGGCCGCCGCGACCGGGGCCACCGGATCCGAGAGCTGCACCCGGGCCAGATCGGCGACCGGTCCCGGGCCGGCGCCGGGATCCGCCGCCAGCGTCCGCAGGGCGGCCCCCCGCACGCGCGGGTCGACGTGCCGGCGGCCGGTCCGCGTGATCGCGTCGCGGGCCGCGTCGTCGGCCCGGGCGGCGAGGAGCTCGAGCAGCCCCTCGGCGTGCCGGGTCATCGCCTCCTCGCGCGCCTCGTGCGCGACGTCGTCCGCACGCCGGGTGTAGGGTCGGGCGAGCCCCATGAGGACGTCCGTCGCGCCCTGCCCCGGGCGCACGAGGCCCTCGTCGAGCCAGTCGATCGCCAGGGGAGCCGCCGCGCCGGCGCCCGCCCGCATCGCCGCCTCGATCGCCCGCAGCCGCACCTCCGGATCGCGGCCGGCGCCGCGGCCACGGCCGAGGTGGAGGAGCGCCGCGGCGGCCGGTCGCCCCGCGTCGTCCACCGGGTCCGGGACGCTCGTCCGCGCGAGGACCTCGAGCATCGCCGTCGCCCGGGGACCCGGCGGCCGATCGCGCTCGAGGCCGGCCCGCACCGCGCGGACCACCAGCCCCGGCCGCCGCGCCGCCACCGCGGCGAGCACGCGCCGCGACAGGCGGGGGGCGAGCCAGAACGCGAGCACCGCGTCGTCCACCGTGCCCGGCCGCGCGTCACCGCCGCGTCCCGTCACCTCGCGGGCCGCTCGCCGCACGCCGAGGCTCGTCGCCGCCCACGACCGCGACGGCAGGGCTTCGAGGACCTCGACCAGCGCGACGGGATCGTCCGTGCCGAAGCCGAGGCCGACGGCGGCGAAGTCCAGCAGCGTGGCGGGATCGCGCCGCCGCCAGTCCTCGATCAAGGTGGCCCGCTGCGCCGCGGTGGTGTCCCGGCTCGCGAGCGCCATCCCGGAGCAGAAGGCCAGCAGCGTCTCGTCGCACGCGTCGACATGGGCGGTGAGCTCGCGGCCGTCGATCCTCGCCGCGGCCTCGACGATCCGCGACGCGAGCCGCGTGCCGGCCCGGGCCCGCAGCGCGATCCACGCCAGCATGGCCGCCCCCCGCGGGCCGCTGCGCACCACGTGCCGGACGGCGGCGGGCTGGCCCCGCAGGCAGGCCGACCGGAGCGTTCCCGGCCGCCCCGTGAACGCGATCACCGTCGCGTCGCCCGCCGGCCGCGACCGTGACCGTGACCGCGTCGTCGTGCCGCGCGCGGCCGGCGCGACGTCCCGGTGCCCGGCTCGCCGGCCGCTCACGCCGCCCCCGTCCCGTCGCCCGGCCCCGGCCCCGGCTCGTCGGCCTCGTCCGCCTGCGCCCGGCCCTTGACCAGCCGCTCGACGATCGCCGACGCGCGGCCGGCGTCGCTCGCGGGGTCGTCCCACGCCCCCTCGAGCCGCTCGCAGAACGCCTCCCGCAGCACCTGCACGACCGCCCGGCGGCCGAGCGCCCGGAGCGCCGGCTCGGCCAGCGTCTCGGTCGCGTCGATCGTCGCCCGCACCGAGACGCCCCCGAGGATGTCGCGTTCGGCGCGAATGCCGCGGGCCACGCGGATCACCATCGCCGCGAGCGAGCGGGTGGCCTCGGGCACCGCCCGCAGGACGAGGTCGCGCTCGACGTCGGCGGGGGGGTAGTCCAGCCGCACCGGGGCGAAGCGGTCGAGGGTCGCGGCGTCGATCGGCGTGGTGCCGGTGAACTGCGTGCCGACGTTCACCGCGGCCACGAACTGCACGGTGGACGGGATGGGCCGGAACCTGCCGGTGGTCGGGTCGTAGATCGCCCGCGTTGCGTCGAGGGCCGACATGAGGCCGTTGCGGGCCTGCTCGCGGCAGCGGTTGAGCTCGTCGATGAAGACCAGCTCGCGGGCGGCGGGATCGCCGAGGGCGCGCTCGAGGGACTCGAGCAGCGGGGTGGGCACCCAGACCGTCTCGACCCCGCCGCCGTCGGTGCGCCTGAGCTCGAGGCGGGCGACGAAGTCCGCCCCCTCGATCGCGCTGCTGGCGTTGGCGTAGACGTACCGGTAGCCCATCGCGTCCGCGATCGCCTCGGTGATGACGTTCTTGCCGCAGCCCTGCGGCCCCTTGAGCAGCAGATTGCGGCCGCGGGACAGCAGCAGGCCCATCCGGAGCCGCGTGACGTCGGGCACCCAGACGTGCTCCGGCAGCCGAAGCTCCGCCTCGCCGCGGTACCGCACGGCGTAGAAGCCGCGGCCGGGCACGCTCGGCTTCCGCACGGTGGTGACGACGACCCGGCACGGCACGCCGGGCCGGATGCGGTCGTCGTTCGAGAGGATCGCCTTGTCGAGCCGCCGGCCGCCGCGGCCCGTCGCCCGCCACCGCCACGGGCTGCGGCGCCCGCCGCGGCGATGCGGATTCGCGCCGAAGACGACCTCGACGACGTCGCCGGGGCGGAGCATCGGGTCCGGGGCCGACGCCGGCGCCGACGCCGCCGCACCCGGCCGTCCGCCGCCCGGACGGATGCCGGAAGGCGACTCGGTGACGCGGCGGTCCGTCGTGGTGGCCATGGCATGAACCTCCGGCTCCGGGGGGCGCCCTGCCCCTCGAAGCACGGACGAGGTCTCAAC
Organism: uncultured Isosphaeraceae bacterium; assembly: GCA_964385045.1. GTDB lineage: Bacteria > Planctomycetota > Phycisphaerae > Phycisphaerales > SM1A02 > CAYLNM01. Next base: position 8,816 of record CAYLNM010000055.1, on the reverse strand, counting down.
GCGAAGCGCCCCGACTCGCGCCCGACGGCGGACGCAACCCACCATGGCGTCGCTGCTTGTGATCGGCTCGGGTGTCCCGTTCCCCCGCGGCCGGCCCGCGCCTGACAGCGCCCCGTCGGTGCAGCCTGTCGCGCGGACCCGCCGCACTGGACGGAACCCGTTCGGGGTGGTTTGCTGAGGTCATGACGCCCGCCGAACTGCAGCTCGCCCTCGCCGACGTCGCCACCGCTCCCGCCGCGAAGGCCGAACCGCTCTCGCCCGACGAGATGGCGGCGCGGCTCCGCGCCCAGGGCTACCGCGTCCTCGCCCCGGTCGTGCACCGGCCGGTGATCGACGAGCCACGCGGCGAGCCCGAGCGCCACGGTCTCGTGGTGGACGTCGAGACCACCGGCCGCGACCACGCCTCGGACGCGATCATCCAGCTCGCGGCCATCCCGTTCCGCTTCACCGAGCGGACCGGCCGCGTCACCGCGGTGGACGAGCCGGTGGTCGCCTTCAACGACCCGGGGCGGCAGATCCCGGAGGAGGTCGTCGCCCTCACCGGCATCACCGACGACAACGTCCGCGGGACGAGGCTCGAGGACACGGCGGACTTCGCCGCTCTCGCCGCCGCGGCCGATCTCGTCATCGCCCACAACGCCCGCTTCGACCGGCCGTTCGTGGAGACGCGGCTGCCCGCGTTCGCCGACTGCGCGTGGGCCTGCACATGGAGCGACGTCGCGTGGGGCCCCGGATCGCAGACGCTCGAGATGCTGCTGCTGAAGCACTGCGAGAAGTGCATCGACGCCCACCGGGCGGACGAGGACTGCCTCGCGGTGATCGAGCTGCTCGCGGCGACGCTCGACGACGACGACCACCGCACCGTGATGGCCCGTCTCCTCGAGGCCGCGTCCCGCGAGACCTGCCGCGTCCTGGCCGTCGGGGCACCCTTCGAGTCCAAGGACGATCTCAAGCGGCGCGGCTACCGCTGGCACCCCGGCGACGCGTCGAGCCCCAAGTGCTGGTGGCGCGAGATTCCCGCGGACCAGAAAGACGACGAACGGGAGTGGCTCGAGACGAACATCTACCCTCAGACCTACCGCGTGCGGGCGGTGAACGCGCCACGCGAGGGTAACGACAAGCTGAAGGACCGCGGCTACCGCTGGGACTCCCCCGATAATTGCTGGTCTCGCGAGATCCTCGCAGGCCGGAAGGACGCTGAACGCAAGTGGCTCGAGGAGAAGATCTACGCTCAGCGTCGATGCGAAGTAGAGTTCCACTTGATGCCTTGCATAGCACAGTTCGAGGAGCTCACCGCCCGCGAGCGGTACCGGGCGTTCTCGGCGGGCTGAGCCCATGGGCGGGTCCGGTGGCCCGCCGCCTCACCCGCTGCCGCGATCCTCGTCATCCGCCGCCCGAAGAGTCTCGAGGCCCTCGGCCAGCACCGCACGGACGGCCTCGTCCATCGCCCGGTTCACGCCCACCAGCCCCTCGACCACCCGCTCGGCCCACTCGACGTACTCCCGCTGCCGGCTCACCGACCAGTCCGCGGGCGGGTCGGTCAGGATGCCGCGCAGGTTGCTGGTCTTGTCCGCGAGCTTGATCTGCTTGGCCTCGGGACTCTTCGTCGGGGCGTGCACCACCTGCAGCCGCTTCCGCTCGGCCTTCGGCAGGCTCTTGTCGTCGGTGCACTCCATCACGAGGCCCGCCACCCGCTCGCCGAAGACCTCCGCGAGCTCATCGGCCGTGGTGTCCGTGTCCTCCACGGTGTCGTGCAGGATCGCGGCGACGAGGATGTCCTCGTCGGTCACGCCCCCGACGGTAGCGAGGATGTGGGCCACCTCGAGCGGATGGTTGACGTACGGCGAGGCGGCCGCGTTCTTGCGTCGCTGATCGGCGTGCTTCCGGGCCGCGAAGTGGGCCGCGTGCAGGATGCGGGTCATGAAGAGGTCCTCCGGACTCGAGGCCCAGAAAGGCAGATCGCCCACCGACGGGTGGACTGTGGGCTCCTGGTCACGCCCTCCGTCATCCGAGACTCCCCGGGAGCTGACGAAGTGAGCAAGCCGCCCCGGAACAGACGATTGCGGTCGAGAGAACGTTGCCGGAGGGCTCCGTGCGACGGCCGCGGCCCCCGCGGATCGGAGTACCCGTGGCCTCTCCCCGACACCGTCCCGCCGGCTCGTCACCTGCAGCCCGCCCCGATGCCAGAACCCACGCACGACTCGACCATGACGTCGCCGATCCCGGAGCGGACCGCACCCGCGACCCTCCGCCCATCCGATCGACGCCCGGCGGACGATGGATCAGCCCCCAACGCTCCCGCCCGCGCCCAGCACCAGCAGGACCCCCGACACGCCCGCCGCGAGCGCCGCGAGACCGGCCAGCACCATCGATACGAGCCCGCGTCGCGCCGCGGTGTCCACGACGGTCCGCATCGCCTCGAGCTGCTCGAGCAGGCGACTCGCATCCCGCGCGCAGCGGGTGGTTCCGTCACGGACCTCAAGAAGCCTCCCGTCGAACTCGACGAGCCGCTCCGCCGTCGCCTCGTGGCTGCGCTCCGACTGCCGACCGAGATCCTCGAGCCTGTCCCCGACTGAGGCAAACCGCTCGTCGCTCGCGGTTCGAGAGGCGGCCGACTCCTGGGCGAGACGATCGAGTCGCTCGGTCTGATCGGCTGCCCGTCGCTCGTCCGCCGTGCCCGCCTCACGGATCGCCCGCTCCACCGACGCCCAGCGATCCGCCATCTCCTCCGTGGCACGACGGAGTCCGTCCGCCGACTCGCCGAGCGACGCGTTCGCCGCGACGACGGCGGCCTCGGCCTTCTCCAGTCGCGCCCCGACCGCCATCGACGCCTCCTCCCACGACGCCGCGACGTGCTTCACTTCAGCGCCGACCTGCTCCGCGAGCCCATCGAGACGCCGTTCCGCCGCCTCGCCGACCGTTTCGCCGACACCGCGGATACGCTCCGCTGCCTCCTCCATCTTCTCGACGACGCGAGCCGTCGAGATCGGCTCGAGCTTCGCCGCAGCCTGCTTCATCGCCTCGGCACCGGACTCCAGACTGCCGAGCGCCTGCTGGAGCGCCGTACGGACCGCGCCCAAGGCGTCCACCGCGTCGCCGTGCTGCTCCAGCCGTTGCTGCACCTGCGCCGTCAGCTGGAGCAGAGATTGAAGCTCGGACTCGAAGTCGAGAAAGGGATCCGTGGTTGGGTCGCTCATGGGCGGCCTCCGGACGTGATCGGAAAGTCGTCCCCGGCTCAGTCGCCGAGGACGTCGGTGGCGAGCTTCCGGCGAAGCGTACGGACGAGCCCTGCGCGGCCGAGGTCCCGGACGATCGGGTGGGATGTGGCCGCGAGGCGCCGATTCGTTCGCCGAGACTCCGGATCCGACGCCAGCATCGCCTCCTGCGCCACCGAGGCGAGACGCTTTCGGTCCCCTTCGGCTCGCTCGTCACCGGCGGCGAGACGCATCACGCGCTCGGTCAGGTCTTGCATCACCAGCTCTCCGACGCCGTCGCGTCGTGCCAGCCGAGCGCCGGTGGCCAGCTCCTGTCGAAGGGCATCCGTGTCGACGGCCGCGACCCGGAGCTCCACGAGTCCGCGCAGCAGTCGCAGACCCGCGTGCTCGGGGTAGCTCTCGAGGGCACGACCGGTCTCGCCGCGGACGTGGCCGGCATCGATTCCCCCGACCGCCTCGACGATCTCGAGCGCGATTCGAAGGCCCCCGTCCCCCGACTCCGCCACGTCCTGATTGCCGATCTCGATCAGCTCCTCGATACGAGCACTGAACCTGGACGTGCCCAGATACTCCATGATCCGCGACCGCATCGCGTCGGGGTCGTCGAGGCCGATCTGGGCCACTCGATACATCTCGAGCTGAGCCTGCCGACGGCTCCGCTCCACGTGCTCGTAGATGAACCGCGTCAGGTGGACCGCGGCACGGAGCGCCTGCTCGCGGACCGAGATCTCCGGATCACGAGCCGACGCCACGAGCGATTCACGACTCCGTTGAGCCAGCCGATGGCTAAAGTTCGCCGCATAGTCATACATCGCCTGCGCGATCGACGACTTGTCGGCTCCCGAGACGTGGACGTCGATTTCGCCGCGTCCGTGATCGACCGTGTAGTCGCGGACCACCCCGACCGTCAGGAGACGGTGCACCGCCTTCTCGATCGCGGACTTCTCGTCCTTCCGGAACATGAGGGTCACCGTCCCCGGCACGAGATCGCCGAGTCGCTCGAGCACCGCCTTGACCTCGGCGACCTCCTCCTTCTCGCCACGGTAGCTCTTCGTCTCGAACCACATGTTCCGATGAACGTCATCATGCCCGCCCCGCGGGGTCCGAGCGACGATGCGTCTCACGTCCTCGAGGGTCGTTCCCGGGTCGACGAGCGTCCTGTCCCGACGGATCGCCTCGTCCGACATCAGGATCCAACACTCGGCCGGCTCCCGATCGCGGCCCGCTCGGCCCGCTTCCTGGTAGAAGGACTCGATGCTTGCGGGCAGATTGAGGTGAATCGTGAACCGAACGTCCGGCTTGTCGATCCCCATGCCGAAGGCTTTCGTGGTCACGAGACCCGGCATCCTTCCATCACGGAAGAGCTGGGCCGTGCGCCGCTTTCCGTCCTCCCACGACTCGTCGCCCACACCCAGCTGCTTCGGCTTTCGACCCGCGTAGATGCCCCATCTCCGGTTGAAGGCGCGCTGGACCGCGGCGCGATGCTCGAGCAGTCCGAAAGGGCCATTGACGTGCGGGCAGAAGACGATCCCGACTCCGAGGTCGGCCAGCTGCTCCGGTCCATCGACCCCAAGCCCGCGGGCAATGTCCTCGAGGCATGCCTCGAGCGCGCCGGTCTTGGCCGCGCTCGGACACCGACGGACCATGAAGTGAAGCTCCGGCCGATCGAAGCTGTCGGGGGCGATGATCGCCTCGGGATCGGGAATCTGCAGCTCCCGCTGGACGTCCTGGAGTACCGACCGAGAGGCCGTGCCCGTGAGGGCGAGCAGGGGAGCCGGACGACCGCGGTGGGCGGTCAGCTCCCGACAGGTTCGTGCGACATTGAGATAACCGGTCCGGAAGTCGTGCCCCCACTCCGAGACGCAGTGGGCCTCGTCGATCGCGGCGATCGATACCGGCTGCCGCTGCACGATGCTCTCGATCACTCGCCGGAAACCCTCCTTCTGAAGACGTTCCGGCGAGATGTAGAGCAGCGGGATCTCCGCGCGGCCGAGCTCTTCGAGGATCTGCTGTTGATCCTCCCGCGCGATCGTGGCGTGAATCGCCTCGGCGCGCACTCCGACACGCCGCAGATTCTCGACCTGATCCTCCATGAGCGCGACCAGCGGCGAGATCACGAGACCGACGCCTCCGCGGACGAACGCGGCGAGCTGGAAGACCACGCTCTTGCCCGCGCCGGTCGGCAGAAGCACGATCGTGTCCTGACCGCGCAGCACGCGGTCGAGCGCCTCCCATTGTCCGTCCCGGAAGTCCTCGTGACCCCAGATCCGCCGGAGGATGCGTCGGCACGACTCGCGACACGGTTCGACCTCCGCGGAACCCGCGACGGCGATCGGGCGATGGATCGGATGCAGGTCGAGCGGAAGTGGCAGATCGACGATCCAGCTGATGGCCGCGGCACCGGTCGGGTCGGTTCCGTCGACGACGAAGCTCGCGTCAACGGCGTCCCCCGGGTCGGTGCGCACGATCCTCGGAAGCTGCTCGATCGCATCGTGCATTCGTGCCAGCGACGCCAGAAGATCCTCGAGGTCTTCGACGATGACGTCCAGCAGACGACGACCGGCGTCCGACTCGCCGACCGCGTGCCAGGCGATGGCCACCCGAAACTCGCCATCCGCCCCCTGTCTCCAGAGACGACGCAGCATGGCGCGCTGCAGCTGCACGACGCGGGTCGCGATGACGTCCCGAGGGTCCGCGGAGTCGACGACGCTGCCCTCCGATGCTCCGTGCGCCTCCGTCTCGGCCGGGCGGCCGGCCGCTTCGGCCACCAGATGCAGCACCGCCTCGAGGGACGATCCAGCACCCGTGTCGATCTCGGACGTCGGAACGCGAAGGACGTTCCAACCCGCCGCGCGGATCCTCGCATCCCGGCGTCGATCCGCATCGTGATCGTCGTCATGCTGTGGCCCGTCGACTTCGATGACCGTCGGAGCCCCGGCCGGCGGCGCGAAGACGAAGTCGACGCGACTGCCCGCATCCGATGCGATGCCCGTCACGACCTCGAGGTCCACTTGCGCGGCGAGCCAGGGAAGGGCCTCCGACACCCCCGCCGCCTCACGGAGCAGCTCCACCAGCCGCCCCTCGGCCTGCGACTCGACCGGCCACGGCCGTTCGGCCGGAAGCACCGCCGGGAGCGCGGCGAGCGCCGTGAGGCCCTCCTCCCCGAGCTCCTCCTCGAGACCGGAGATCGCCGACAGGACTTCGGGAGACACCGGGGTCACGGACGCCCGGCCGAGGATCTGTTCGGCGACGGCCACGACGGTCGCCCAGCGCAGATCATGCCGCGTGGACGTGCCCCGACCCGTCGTCTCGACGAGCATCGCGCGGCCGTGCCGCTCCATGCGATCGCGAGCCGTCCGATCGAGTCTCGCCATGCGGTCCGCGGAACAGGCCACGGCTCCGGCCCGGATCAACGATCCACGCGTCCCGGCCGGAGCGCCAGACTCGAAGACGATCCGCCGGGCGAGACGTGACGGGCCGCCGCCGCGCGGCCCATCCTCTGGCGGAAGCGTGATGCCGGTCCCGGACCCCCGCGGGGCCGTGGCCCACCACGCATCGCGCATGTCGCCGATCGATGCGAACCGCTCATCGGGGTCGCGTTGCAGGGCGACCTTGAAGAACTCGGTCATCCCCGGCTCGAGCCCCTCGGCAAGGCGCGGGAGGGAAGGCCACGTCGGGGACCGGTCGCCGGCCCCGGACTCGACCTCCACGAGCTGCGGCACCATGCCGCTGAGGCACTCGTGGAGGATCGCCGCCGCGGCGTACCGATCCCCGACCGGCCCGACGCGTCCCGACGGATCCGCGTACCCCGGCGTGCCGCGCGAGCGGGTGTCCCGGGCCGTCTCGTCGGCGGCGCGACCGCCAGCTGAGAAGTCGATGACCCGGATCGGACAGTCGCCATCGCCGGTCATCAGGATGTGCTCGGGCTTCAGGTCGCCGTGGTGGATGCCGGCGGCCTCGAAGGTCGCGAGCACATCGAACAGTGCGCCGGCGAACGCTCGCAGCTCACCGGAGCGCAGCCGGCCATCTCGACGGAGGAGGTGCCGAAGCGACGGCCGCTCGATCAGCTCCATCTCGAAGCCGACCCGACCCGCGAAGTCGTGCGTGCTTTCGACCGCGACCACCGCCGGATGGTCGATCTGCGTCAGCAGCCGGTGCTCGGCCTCGATGACCGGCGACTCCGCCGCACCGTGCGCGAGCTTGATCGCGACGATCCGCCCATCATCGCGTCGAGCCCGGAGCACCGTTCCGAAGGTTCCGGTGCCGAGCGGCTCGAGCAGCGTCAGGCCCCGGTCGTGGACCTTCGGGGAAGGCTTCGTGTCACCGTCATCGGGAGGCTCCCGCGTCGTGGACTCAGCCCGCGGGACTCGAGGGAGATCGACCGCGCCTCCGTCCCGGGCTCGACGGAGCGCGATGCGCAGCTCCTCGATGGTCTGGAAGCGTCGATTCGGCTCCGGTCGCGTTGACTTGCGAATCACGTCGCGAATCGCCGTCGGGAGCATCTGCAGCGGCTCGACGAGCGGCATGCCGTCATGCTCGAGCCGCGGAGCGCCCTCGTCCTCGCCTTCGTCGATCGCGGGCGGCCGGTGCCCCGTCCAGAGCAGGTACGCAACGGCCCCGATCGAGAAGACGTCAGCCGCTTCGTCGATCGCCGCCTCGCCTCGGTGGACCTCGGGGGCGAGGAACGGACCCTCCGAACGGTCCACCGCATCGAGACTCTGCAGGGTCATCGCCGCTCCAGGTTCCGCGGCGGGAGCGCGACGAGCGGTGGACCACCGGCTGATCCGCACCTTGACCGAGTCGTCGTCATCGCACGCGACTTCGATCGATCCCGGACCGAGCGAGCGATGAATCACCCGCTCCGAGTGGGCGTGGTCGACCGCGTCGATGACCTGGGTCACGATCGCCCAGCGGACCGCATCGTCCAGATCTCCCCCGGTCCGTCGGAGCAGCTCGTCCAGCGGAGCGTAGCCCTCGGCATCATCGAGCACGATCGCCGGCCCACGCTCACCGTCCTCGATGAAGTCGAGCGACCGTTCGATGGCCGGATGTCGAAGACGGTCGAGCGTCTCCCGCTCACGTCGGGCGAGCCCGAGCAGCCGCTCGCGATGCCCGGACGTCTCGGCGTCGACCGGGAAGACGCGCACCCGCCGCCACTCGTCGCCCCGGCGAGCTCGCCACTCCTCGCTGAGAGGGCCGTCGCCCGTCTGCGTGAGCAGTCTCCATTCTCCGATCAGGCGGCTTGGCTGCCGCCGCCGGAGCCCGAGCTGACCCAGCCAATCACGGATCTGCTGCACGTGCCCCGACGTAAGTTTCGGGCCTCGCGTCTGAAGCCCCGCTTTGGAGGGGTCCTGAATCGCCCTGATGACGTCATGTCCGCCGAGGTCCGTTCCGCGGGTGCAAAGGCCGATCCGATCCTCCGGCTGCGCCGGCGGCTCGTACACGACCGAGGCGTTCGAGAAGAACACGAGGGCGTGGATCCACGGCGGACCCATCTCGTCGCGTCCCGCGAGACCGCGAAGACGACTTCGGAGCCGCTTGGCCTTCGTCTCGAGCAGTCGCCGCGGATGCGGGATCGTTCGCCCGTCGGCAAGGTGGAAC
>CAYLNM010000054.1:23296-24552 GCA_964385045.1 uncultured Isosphaeraceae bacterium | reverse complement strand
GACCCCGCCGCCGACCCCGCCGCCGCCGACGCTGCCGACGACGCCGCCGACCCCGCGACGGACCCCGCGGCGGCGGCTGCCGCCGACCCCGCGACGGACCCCGCCGCCGACGACGCCCCGATGCCGGCAGTGGACGCGGTCCTCGACGTGATCGCCTTCGGCTCGTGCAACCGCGAGCGGGAGCCCCAGGACCACTGGCCGATCATCGCGGCCGAGGAGCCGGACCTCTTCCTCTTCATCGGCGACAACGTCTACGCCGACGTCCAGCCGGACGAGACCGGCCGCAACCGGATGGCTCCGGCCCGCGACACGGCGCAGATCGAGAAGGCGTGGGGCGACCTCACCGCATCGCCGGAGTGGCGAGCCTTCCGCCGGGCGGTGCCGTTCCTCGCCACCTGGGACGACCACGACTACGGCGACAACGACGCGGGGCAGGAATGGCGCCTGCGGGCCGAAGCGCAGCAGGCCCCGCTCGACTTCTGCGGCGTGCCGGCCGGCGACCCGCGGCGGACGCGCGAAGGCGTGTACCACGCGGCGAGCTTCGGGCCCGAAGGCCGCCGGGTGCAGGCGATCCTGCTCGACACCCGCTACCACCGCGACCGGCTCGATCGCGTGGCCGATCGCGGACGGATCGGGCCCTATCGCCCCACGACGGACGAGTCGCGCACGCTGCTCGGCGAAGAGCAGTGGGCGTGGCTCGAAGCGCGGCTCCGCGAGCCGGCCGACGTGCGGCTGATCGCGAGCAGCATCCAGGTGGTGCCGAACGAGAACGGCTGGGAGACGTGGGGCAACTTCCCCCACGAGCGGCGGCGACTCTTCGACCTCGTCGCCGAGACCGGAGCCGAGGGCGTCGTCTTCCTGAGCGGCGACCGTCACCTCATGGAGATCTCGTGCACCCGCGGCGAGGACGACACCGCCGTGCCGTATCCGATGTGGGACTTCACCTCCAGCGGGCTCAACGAGACCGGCATGAGGCGAGTCGACGAGCCCAACCGCTTTCGCGTCGGCCCGTCGCTGCGCACGGCCAACCACGGCTTCGTCCGCATCGACTGGGACGCCCCGACCGGGCCGGTGATCCGGCTCGAGGGCCGCGGCGGGGCGGGCGAGATCCTGATGGTGGCCGACGTCGAGCTCGCGAGCCTGCGTCCGGTCGCGATCGACTGACGTCGGACCGATCAACCGCGGCCGTGGGCGGCCGGACCACGACGCCGGCCGAGGGGCCGTGCCCGGATCCTCGCCGGCCGCGGCTCCGCGGG
>CAYLNM010000054.1:0-23196 GCA_964385045.1 uncultured Isosphaeraceae bacterium | reverse complement strand
GGCCGTGCCCGGATCCTCGCCGGCCGCGGCTCCGCGGGGCTCGTGTCCACCCGGCTTCTCGGACCATCCGGGCGGGCGGACTTCGCCTCATGCGCGCGACCGGCAGCCGTGAGGCTGCGTGCCCTCGCCGTCCGCGAGCGCGGCCCAGTCCTCTTTCCCCGCCGCCGATCCCTCTCCGCACACCCACCGGAGGGGAGCCCATGGGTCGCCTGATCGCCGTCGCCGTCCTCGGCCTCGTCCTCGTGGGCATGGGCCGGATGATCACCACCATCTCGCCGAGCGCGGCCGAGGCGTCCACCGCCCCGGTTCGCGGGCTCCAGAAGGAGACGCTCTCGACCGCGGGCCTCGGCGATCTCCGGATCGGCATGACGACCTTGGGCGACGTCCTGGAGGCGTACGGGGCCGGGAACCCGAGCCTGCTGGTGGCCGACGACGTGGCGGTGGAGCTGCAGTTCGCCGAGGGTGCCTTCTGCCTGATGTTCTTCGCGCCGACTGGGGGCAGCGTGCACCGTCGAATCATGCGGGAGGGCCCGCGCAACGCGGCGATCGCGCTGCACACGGGGGTGAAGGCCGTGCGCGAGGTCTATCCCGACCTCGCCGCACTCCCGCTGACGAGTCTCTCGGTCCGCCGACCCTGGTTCGAGGGCGCGACGACCGGGGGGATCCGCCTCGGCGACTCCTTCCGCGAGGCGGCCCGTCGACACCCCGGTCCCGGACGCCCCGCTCGCGATGCGTTCCTCGCCGGCACCGCGACGCCGGAGCCGCTGGGCCCGGCTCATCACGCCGCGGGCATGAGCTTCTACGCCGACCGCGGCCCGGTGTCGGGCATGGCCACCGCCGAGGCGGCCCTCGAGCGGCTCGGCGCGGGCGAGCAGATGGTCGAGATGATCGTCGTCTTCCGCCCGGGCTTCTGAGCCACCGCACCGCCGGACCGATCAGCCCGTCAACGAGCACGTGCCCCGGCGCCGTCGCACCGGGGCACGTGCACGCGCGCGCCGAACGCCCCCTCTCCCGAACGCGACCCCGCCCGGAAGCGTGCAGGTCAGTCGTCCCGCCGGAGCCGCACCACCGAGCCGTCCGGAAGCTGGATCCGGTCGGCGTACACGTCCGGCCGACGCCCCGGGAAGACGTCGTCGTCGGCGGTGCCGGCGACCACCACGCGGTCGCCCACCCGCACCGGCATGCGGTTGCGCCAGCCGATGGAGACCTCGATCGTGCCGGTCTCGTCGCGGAGCACGAACTCGTCGGAGTCGGGCAGGCGATCGACGGTGCCCACGAGCACGACGGACTGGCCGCGGCGGACGTCGGCCACCGCGGTCACCGGACCGCCGAGAGCGGTGGCCGTTGCCATCTCGCCGCCCGTCGGGGCGGGGGCCGGGGCCGCGGCGCCGCCGCCGATCGGCACGTCACGGGCGACTCGCACCGGTGCCGGCCGCTGCAGGTCGACGACCGCGCCGTCCGCCTGCATGAGCTGCACCGCGTACAGCTCGCGGCGGGTGCCGCCCGGCCCCTCGGCATCCACCGCCCCGAGCACGGTCACGACGTCGCCGACCGCGGCCGGGACGCGGTTCCGCCAGCCGACGTAGACGCCGATCGAGCCGCTGTCGTCCGCGAGCCGGAACTCGTCGGTGTCGATGAGCCGCTCGACCGTGCCGCGCACCGCCACGAGGCGGCCGACCTCCGTCGCGCCGACGGGCGTCACGCGCACCGAGCCGTCGGCGAGGGCGGCGGCGAGCGACGGGGCCACGGCGAGCGGTGAGGGCGCCGTCTCGGCCGGCGGGGCCGCGGAGGGCGAGCCGCTCCCGCCACCCGCACCGTCCCCCGCCGGCGTGCGCGACCCGGTGCGGAGATCGACGCGGGTGCCGTCGGCGAGCGTGATCGTGTCCGCGTACAGCTCGGGCCGCAGCGGCCACGGATCGTCGTCCATCACGCCGGAGACGGTGACGCGCTCGCCGGCGCGGGCGGGGACGCGGTTGCGCCAGCCGACGTACACCCGCACCGAGCCGGTGTCGTCGGTGAGACGGAGCTCGTCGGAGTCGAGGATCCGGGCGACGGTGCCGCGGACGGTGGCGGGCTGGCCGCGCCGGAGCGAGCCGATCGGGGTGATCCGATCGTCGGTGGCGGCAGGGGTCGCGGCCGGCGTCCGCTCCGCGGGGGCCGCGGGCATCTCGAGGCGCACGCCCGAGGCGAGGACGATCGCGGTCGCGGTCACCTCGGGACGGGCGAGGCCGAAGGGCGCGTCGTCCCGCACCACGCCCTCGACGCGAAGCCGCTCGCCCTCCGCCGCCGGGACGCGGGGCAGGCCGGGCACCAGCACGCGGATCGAGCCGCTGTCGTCGGCGAGGCGGAGCAGGCCGTCGTCGAGGTGGCGGAGAACGGTGCCCTCGAGCACCACCGTGGCGCCCGTGGTGACGTCGGCGATGCGGGTGGCGTCGGCCGCGGCCGTGGTCGCGGTGTCCGGCGAGCCGAACGACCCGAGCACTCCGAGCGACACGTGCGACGCCTCGGGGCTCGAGCATCCGGCGCCCGCCGCGGCGAGGCCGGTGGCCGCCACGAGGCAGGCCGCGGAGGACAGGGTCACGATCGAGCGGAATCGACGGACGGGGAACATGACGCGGCTCCTGGGAGGGGGCCGGCAGCGCCGATCGCCGGTCCCGTGCGAGAGTCGTTCGCGAAGAAATGCCGCGGGGGACGGTTTCCCGCCCCGCGCGGCGGCTGGCCGTGCCCGGGAGGGGGCAAGCGGCCGAACACGGAGACTCAGCCCTCGTAGGTGGTGCCGAAGAGCGACAGCACGAGGATGAGGTCGTCGAGGTCGACGTCGCCGTCGAGGTCCGCGTCGCCCGCCGGGTCGGTCGAGCCGAAGGCGCCGATCACGGTGATGAGGTCGGTGAGGTTCACGACATCGTCGTCGTTCAGGTCGGCCGGGGTCAGGGTCGAGAGACCGGCGACGCCGGGTCCCTCGGTGGCGGGAGCGATGTGGGCGGGACCGACGAGCTCGGTCTCGATCACCCCGCCGCCGATCGCGTCGATCTCGACCTCGAAGCGGTCGGCCGTGGTCACGAGCCCGATCTCGTAGCGGGGCTCGCCGTTCTCCTGCTCACGCTCGATCTCGTAGACGAACCCGCCCGGGACCTGGGCCAGGGCGGCGGCGACCGCATCCCCGGTGGCGACGGTCGCGACGGCGAACGCCGACTGCACGGCGGCCTCGTCGGACCCGGCCGACTCGAGCCCGGTGTCGAGCACCGCGCCGGTTGCCGGATCGATGTCGTGCTCGACGAGGGTGCCGGCCTCGAGCAGCTCGGCCTCCCACTCGAAGCCGCCCGCGACCACCTCGAGCTCGGCCTCGAGCGGGAAGCCGCCCGGGGTCTGCTCCCGGCCGATCGCCCAGGCATCGAGCGCCCCGACGAGGACGACGTCGCCGCCGGGGGTGCCGGGGGTGCCGGGGCCGCTGGAGCCGCCGGTGACGGCGTTCACGAGCACCTCGACCACGCCGTCCGCGGTGAGCACGTCCACCTCGTGGAAGAGCTGGCCATCCTCGATCTCGAGCTCCCAGCCGATGGCGGTGCCGCCGGCGGTGTCCTCGGCGACGGCGACGGCGGCGGCGCGATCGACGGTCGCGTCCGGCAGCAGGGCGAGGATCGCGGCGACCTCGGCCCACGGCTCGTCGGCGACGAGGTCGACATCATCGAAGCAGCCGTCCGCGGCGCGGACCTCGACGTCGGAGACGGTCTGGGCGTCCGCGTCGGCGAACTCGACCTCGAAGGCGGCGAAGCCGTCCTCCGTGGTCGACTCGACCTCGATCACGGGCAGGCCGGGGAAGGCGGCCGCGACCGCGTCGGCGGCACCGAGCAGGTCCACCGGGCCGCCGCAGGGGCCGCCCGGCTCGTCGCCGATGATCTGGCCGGTGGCGGCCGAGATGTCGATGGTCACGGCAGTGCCGCCGTCCACGACGACGGTCTCGAAGACCAGCTGGTCGCCGGCGTCCGGCTCGAGCTCGAGCTCCATGTGCCGGATCCAGCCGGCGGGGAACGCGTCCTGGGCGACCGCGACGGCCTCGGCCCAGGTGATCGACGCCTCGGCGAAGGCGGCGGCGATCGCGGCCATCCCCGGCTCGGCGGCGTCGGTCTCGGACTCGATCACGGCGCCGGTGGCGGCGTCGATCTCGACGTCGAGGATCGTGGTGCCGCCGGGGAAGAGCGTGTCCGACTCCCAGATCGAGCCCTGCTCGACCAGCGAGACCTCGAGGACGAGGTTCGCCGGGGCCTGGGCCTGGGCGACGTCGAACGCTTCGCTGATCGACACGGCGGGCTGGGCGAGGGCGCTCGCGGCCGGAGCGAGCACGGCGCCGGTGGCGAGGCCGAGGACGAGCGGACGGGGGGTGGTGCGCTGCATGGTGGGGTGGACCCTGAAGTGAGGCCCGTCCCTCGTGGACGGGCAGGTTCGGACGATCCGTCCGCTTCCCTCGCGGACCGGTGACCGAAGGATCGCCCGGACCCGCGCCCCTCCCACTGTCCGCTTCCTGAATTCGGATTCAGGTGCCGGCCCGGCGCGCGGCGAGACGCAGCACGATCTCGTCGGTGGCCCGGTCCACCTCGACCTCGAGCACGCCGGCCGCGGTCGGCGTCCACGCCCGCAGCCGCCACGCGGGGGCGTCGTCGCCTCGGGCCGGTACCAGGTCGCCCGCGGTCATCGCGGTGGGGACGGTGCCGGCCGCGTCGAGGATCCGCTCGAGCGTGCGCAGCGCCTCGGCCAGCGCCCCGGCCGGCGGCACGGTCTCCGGCGCGGGCTCCCCGAACGGCTCGACGCCGAGCGGCAACGCGGTGCCCGAGGCGTGCCGGACCGTCCGCGTCCGGCCGGTCTCGTCCGCCACGTGCACCTCGTGCACCAGGCCGTCGGGGCCCGGGCGGCTGCGGAACGAGAAGGGGACGCCCTCGCGGGCCGACGCCTCGACCGCCCGGACGAGACAGGCGTAGTCGCACGTCGGGGGCGACGCGGGCCCGGGCCCCTCGGCCACCACGCGGGCCGGCACGTGCACGTCGAAGGAGTCGGTGCCGAGCACGAGCTCGACCTCGTAGACCGGCTCGCCGGCGGTGAGCAGCAGGTCGACCTCCACCGCGGTCGATCCCGGATGCGCCGACTCGGCCCGTAACGCCGCCTCGCCGGGGCCCAGATGCGGTTCCGCCTCGAGGACGCCGACGAGCCGCTCGAAGTACCGGCGCGAGCGCACGCTGGTCTCGCGACGGGTGACGTCGACCACCCGCCACGTGTCGCCCTCGTAGCGGCGGAGCTCCACCAGACGCGACCGTCCGCCCGAGACGAGCTCGAGCTCGACCGCGAGCCCGGACTCGTCGTCGGGGTCGAACTCCACGTGGCGGATCGCGCCGCGGCCAACCGCGCGCCGCATCGCCTGTTCGGCCGCGAGGAGATCGGCCGCGCCCTCGAAGCGCGGCGCGGGCGAGCGGTGAACGTGGAGTCCGCGAGCGCCGGCCGTGGCGGCCCCGGCGCCCGTCGTCGGCGCGAGGGCGGGCGCGAGCAGGGCGAGGCCGGCGACGGCGACGAGACCGGCGAGGGTCGGGGCGGGACGATTCATGCGACGTCCTCCGCGGGTTCGAGGTGGATGCGGAAGCGGGTGCCGGGGCCGTCCTCGAATTCGAGGCGGCCGCCGACGGAGGCGACGGCGGTGCGCGCGAGGGGCAGGCCGAGGCCGCAGCCGGGTCGGGCCGAGGCGCCCGCGCCGCGGACGAAGGGCTCGAGCACGCGCTCGTGGTCCTCGGGCGGGATGCCCGGTCCGTCGTCGCGCACCGAGATCGACGGCCCGTTCGGCGTGGACGCGACCGCGAGGGTGATCGTGGTGCCCGCCGGGCAGTGGACGATGGCGTTCTCGACGAGACCCACGAGGGCGCGACGCAGCGGGTCGACGGCCGCGAGCGCCGACGCCCCGGAGTGCGTCCCGTCGGCGCCCGTGCCGGGCGCGGCACCGCCCACGACGAGCCGCTGGTCCGAGGCCTCGGCGAGCGGGGCGAGCTGTTCGGCCACCTGGTCCACGATGGGCCGGAGCGCGACCGGCTCGCGGGCCACGGCGACGTGCTCGCCGCGGGTGAGCTCGAGCAGGCCGGTGGTGAGCCGCGACAGCCGCCGGCACTCCTCGAGCATGCTGCCGATCACCTCGCGAAGGGCGGCGGCGTCGTCCGGATGCCGCCGCAGCGCCGACTCGCCCACCGCTCGCAGCGATGCGAGCGGCGTGCGGAGCTGGTGCGCCGCGTCGGCCGCGAATCGGCGGCGCGCCTCCATCGAACGCTCGAGCCGTCCCAGCATGGCGTTCACCACCGCCGAGAGTCGCCCGAACTCGTCGCCACGTCGTCCGACGTCCACGCGCTCGTGCAGACGCTCGGCCTCGATGCGCTCGAGGGTGCGGCGCATCTCGCGCGTGGGCTCGAGGGAGCGGCCGGCCACCGTCCAGCCGGTCGCCAGCGCCCCGGCCGCGGCGACGGGAGCCGCGGCGGTGAGCAGCAGGGCGAGCATGTCGGTGGCTCGGACCACGAGCGTCTCGTCGTGGGCGACCGCGACGACGAGTCCGCTCCCGTCGCCGGTCACCGGGCCGCTCGCGACGCGGATCGTGCGGTCGAACAGCTCGCGCCGTCCGTCGTCCGGCGGCGCCTCGTCGAGCCCGAAGTGCAACCAGCCGTTGGACCGATGCACGGACCGTCCATCCCGCCAGACCGCGTACGCCTCGGCGAGCCCGGCCCGCTCCGGCTCGTCGAGCCCCTCGGGGTCGCGGGCGAGCTCGGTGGCGACGACCCGGAGGTCCTCGGCGAGGTCCGAGCGGGCCTGCCGCTCGAGGATGGACCGCTCGAGCACGAGCACCGCCCCCGCGAGCAGCAGCAGCAGCACGAGGGCCGACCCCGCGAACCACAGGGTCAGCCGCCAGCGGACCGTCAGCCTCATGACGCGGCCCCGAGGCGGAAGCCGAGGCCGCGGATGGTGTGGAGGCAGGGTGCCGAGCCGGCCGGATCGAGCTTGCGCCGCAGCCGGCTCACGTGCACGTCGATCAGGTTGTCGGTGCTGGCCCCCCGGGCCTGCTCCGGCCACAGGGCGTGGGCGATCGCGTCGCGGGAGACGGCCGAGCCGCCGGCCCGGGCGAGCAGGAGCAGCAGGTCGTACTCGGTCTTCGTGAGCGACAGGGGGCGGCCGGCGCGGGCGGCGGTGCGGGCGGCGAGGTCGAGCCGCACGTCGCCCGCCACCACCTCGGTCTCGGCGGTCTCGGCCCCGCGGCGGACGAGGGCGCGGATGCGGGCGATCAGCTCGCTCATCGAGAACGGCTTGACGAGGTAGTCGTCGGCCCCGGCGGTCAGTCCGTCCACCCGGTCCTCGACCTCGCCCATCGCGGTGAGCATGAGCACCGGCGTGCGGATCCCGGCGGTGCGGAGGGCCTGGAGGATGTCCAGCCCGTCGCGTCCGGGGAGCATCCGGTCGAGGACGAGCACGTCGAAGGACTCGGTGGACGCGCGGAAGAAGCCGTCCTCGCCGGTGGCCGCGAGGGTCGGGCGCATGCCCTCGGCCTCCAGCGCCAGTCCGATCGACGTGGCGATCTTGCGTTCGTCCTCGACCACCAGCACGCGCATCCGCGGGTCTCCGTGATGCAGGGTTCGTCCTGATCCGGGAGGCGGCGCCTGACCGGTTCCTGACGATCTCGTCAGGGTACGAGTGGGCGGAGGAGGAACGACGGCCGGGGCCCCGCGCGGGGCCGGAGGAGGGCGGTGGGCTCAGCTCGTCTCGTCCCCGAGCGGCTCCACCAGCGACGCCTCGTTCACCGTCGGCCGGTTGACGCGGGTGGACACCCGGTGCCGGGCCAGCGTGCCGGCCGCCGCGGGGGCGAGCAGGTCGGCCGCGTCCTCGGCCGCCCTGCGGTCGTCGCACCACCGCGCCGCGGCGTCCGGCTCGAGCACCACCGGCATTCGGTCGTGCACGCCGGTGACGTCGGGCCCCGCATCCGTCGTGATCACCGCGAGCGTGGGCGGGGCGTCGTCCGCCGGCGGCGTGCGAAGTCCCGCCACGAGCAGGATGGTGCCGTCGGCGCGGTGGAACCGCCACGGCTGCTTCCGCCCCCCGTCCTCGGAGGCCTGCCACTCGTAGAAGCTCGTCATCGGCACCAGGCAGCGGCCGCGGGCGAACGCCGAGCGGAACATCGGCGTGGTCCGCGCCGTCTCGGCCCGGGCGTTGATCGGCCCGCGGCGGTTCTTCTCCCGCATCCACCGCGGCGTGAACCCCCAGTCGGCGAGGCCGGCGACCGCGTCGAGCGGCCCCGCGCCGTCGTCACCGTCGGTGTCGTCGTCGTCACCGGAACGCCGCCCGCGGACCACGAGCACCGTCTGCGTCGGGGCGACGTTCCAGCTGGCGTCGAGCTCGATGACCGCCTCGTCCTCCGCCCGGCAGTCGCCGGGGAAGACGAGATCGAGGAAATCGTGGACCTCCTGCCAGTCGAACTCGCGGGTGAAGCGGCCGCACATGCGGCGCGATCATACGGATGCTCGTGGCCCCGGCGACGGGGGCACGCGGCCCGGTTCGGCGACCGTCGTCGGCGGGGAGTCGGTCCGGCCGGCGATCGGGACGAACCACCACGCCGCGAGCGGTCGGCGGCCGGCCCGCCGTGCGGTCGTCAGGCTCCTGCCGTTGGCGACGTCGATGGTGCCCGCGAGCACGAGGCCGGGAACCTCGCCGTTCGCCACCAGCCGCTCGGCCAGTCGCCGCTGGGCCGCGGCCGCGGTGCCGCGTCCGGCCCAGTCGGGGTGGGCGACCTCCTCCTCGAGGAGCCACCCGTCGAGGGCGAGCCAGCCGGTGGAGCGCTCGATCGCCAGCAGCCCCGCCCGCTCGCCGCCCGCCCGCCAGAAGACGAGCCGTCCGTCCGCGCGGCAGGCCGCCAGCCGGTCGCGGTCCGAGGGCGGCACGCGGTCGACGAGCTCGGGCGCCCGGGCGGCCAGCGCGGCGTATCCGGCAGCCACGAAGCGCACCGCCTCGTCCACGTCCGCGTCCTCGAGCTCGATCCCGGCGAGGTCGCGCGGCGGCGGGGCGGCCAGCATCTCGGCGAGCGATCCCGCGACCGCCCGCACGTCGGTCGTGACCGGGACGTCGCCACGGTCCAGGGCCTCCGCCCGCGGTCCCGGGGCCCGGACGTCGTCCGCCGGTCCCGCGATCCGCGCCCGCGGCGGGGCGACCGCGCTCCACGCCTCGGCCGTCGCCGCGAGCGCGGCCCGCAGATCCAGCCGCCCCGTCCACGCGAGCAGGTCCACGAACGGCCGCGCCGGATCGCCGCCGAAGTGACGCAGCCCCGCCAGGACGTGCTCGTCGCCGACCGGGAGCCCCCGGTTGAGGAAGTCCGCCGGCGTGCCGGTGCCGATGCCGGCCGCGCGCCGGGCGGCCAGCGCGTGGTCGGTGCACCAGCCGAGCTGCTCGTCGAGGAACGTGGCGTGGTCACGTTCGATCGCCGCCGCGTTCCGGTACGGGCGGACGCCGGCGAAGCACGCGTCCAGCGACGCGAGCATCGCGTTGCGAACGGCGGGGGAGACGGGCGAGGGGCTCACGGCCGCGGCATCATCGGTCCGATCGGCGGCCCGCGTCGGGCGGGGGGCCGTCCTCCCCGGCGGGATCGGCGGACGAGTCGCGTCCCGCCGGCCCGCCCGCGGCCGGATCCTCGGGCGGGATCCAGGTGCCGTGCGGATCGACCGCCGGCCCCGCCGCGGGGGCGATCGGCAGGTGCTCGAGCTGCTCGGCGGTGGCGTGCACGTGGTCGGGCGCGAGGCCCGCCTCCTGCACCAGGTACGACTCCCACAGGCGGTGCCGCCGCACGAGGTCGCGGGCGGCGCCCGCCCCGGCCGGGGTCAGGACGACCGCGCCGCCGCCGCCCGCCGCCATCGTCACGAGCCCGCGCCGCGTCGCCTCGGCGAGGGCCGGCCGCAGCGCCCGTCCCGGCAGCAGCCGCTCCAGCTCGCCGGCCGCGGGGGCCGCCGCCGCCCGCTCCCGCAGTCGGTACAGGGCCGCCAGCAGGTCCTCCAGCGCGATCGCGCGGCCAAGGCGGCGGCGACGCCACCCGCGGGCGACCACGCCGTGCCGCGGCGAGGCGACGATCGCGAGAACGAGCAAGCCGCCCGCCGTCACCGCCATCGAGCCCGCCGCGTTCACCGCGTCGCGCCCGAGGGCCGCCGGCACCGCGCTCGCGGCCACGTAGCCGAGGACGCCGGTGGCGATCGCGACCGCGGCGCTCCACCACACCTGCGGGGCGAGGCGATCGGTGAGCAGCCGCGCGGTGGCGGCCGGGCACACCAGCATCGCGATCACCAGGATCGATCCCACTGCCTCGAAGGACGCCACCGTCGCGACGGCCACCAGGATCATCAGCGCGTAGTGCAGCAGCCGGGCGTCGAACCCCTGGCTCGTCGCGAGCCCGGGATCGAACGCGGCGATCCGCAGCTCCTTGAAGAGCAGGACGGTGAACGCGATCGCGGCCGCACACGCCGCGAGCAGGGTCCAGACCTGCGGCGGCACCGCCGCCAGCGTCTCCCGCGACCACAGCCCCGCGAGCGCGTCGGGCGCCCCGATCCACCACAGCGTCTCCAGCTGCCCGTGCAGCACGCAGTCGGCGTCGAGGTCCACGTGCCGCACCGCCGCCCGCTCGATCAGCAGCACGCCGAGGGCGAAGAGCACGCTGAAGACGACGCCCATCGCCGCCCCCGGCTCGACCCGGCCGAGCCGCTTGACGAGCTCCACGAGCACCACGGTGGCGATGCCCGCCGCCGCCGCCCCGAGGAACATCGCCAGCGGACTGCGGCTCGCGGTGAGCAGGAACGCGATCACGAGGCCCGGCAGCACGCTGTGACTGATCGCGTCGCCCATCAGGCTGAGCCGCCGCAGCACGAGGAAGTTGCCGAGCAGCCCGCAGGTGAGGGCCGCGAGCACGCCCGCCGCGAGCGGGAACAGGTCCAGGCCGAGGTCGAGGCTCATCGCGGCGTGCCTCCGCGGGATCCACCCGGACTCGCGCCCGGCACCGCGACGCCCCGCGCCGCCAGCGTCCGCTCCAGCTCCGCCACCAGGTCCTCCGACAGCACGTGTTCCACCTGGTCCACCGACCAGTCGACGTGACTCGGCGCGACGTCCGCGTGCTCGACGAGGTAGGCCTCCCAGAGCCGGTGGTTGCGGCCGACCCGGGCCCCGTCACGCCGTCCCGCCTCGGTGAGGACGACGGCGTCTCCGGCCCGCCGCACCCGGCCGCGCCGCACGAGGACCGCCAGCAGCACCGCCCGGAACGGCCGCGACCACCCGCGCCGCGTCGCGAGCCGGGCCAGCTCCGCCGGCTCCAGCCGGGCGCGGGCCGCGTCCCCGCCCGCCGCCTCCGCCCGCTCCCACGCCGCCTCGAGGACGTGCTCCCCCTCGATCCGCAGCCGCAGCCGCAGCCGCCGCACCCCGATCGCGATCACGCCGCGGGTAGGGGCGAGCAGCATGCTCAGGGCGAAGACGACGCCGGAGACGAGCACGATCACCGCCCCCGCGGGCTTGCGGGGCAGCAGGGCGCTCGTCACCGCCCCGAGGTAGCCGCACGCGGCCCCGATCACGCCCGCCAGCAGCAGCAGCCGCCACAGCCGGTCGGTCCAGAAGCGGGCCGCGACCGGCGGGATGATGAGCATCGCCACCACGAGGATCAGGCCCACCGCCTGCAGGCCGGCGACCGTCACCACCACCGCCAGCCCCATCATGAGCAGGTCGATCGCGGACACCGGCCAGCCGTCCACGCGGGCGAAGGCGTCGTTGAAGCAGACGATCGCGAACTCCTTGAGCAGGAGCGTCGCCGTGAGCACCGCGGCGGTCGCGATCGCCGCCATCATCCACGCATCGGCCGCGCTCATCGCCGCCGTCTGCCCGTAGATGAATCCGTCGAGGCCGGCCGAGCCCGCCGGAGCATTGCGCTGGATCCAGCTCAGGACGACGACGCCCGCCCCGAAGAAGACGCTCAGCACGATGCCGATCGCCGCGTCCTCGTGCAGCCGCGTCACCCGCAGGAGGCCCTGGATGCACAGCACGCCGATCACGCCGGTGACCGTCGCCCCCGTGAGCAGCACCGGCAGCGAGCGGCCCTCGAGCCCGAGCGCGGCGGCGGCGAGGAACGCCAGGCCGATCCCCGGCAGCGTGGCGTGGCTCAGGGCGTCGGCCATCAGCGACCGCTTGCGGAGCAGGGCGAAGACGCCGATCACGCCCGCGGCGAGCCCGAGCAGGGTGGTGCCGATCACGACGACGCGGGTATTGTGGCCCGCCTGCAGCGTCAGCACCTCGAGGATCTCGCCCCAGCCCGGCCAGTCGGCGTCCACGTCGGCGAGCGAGCGGGGGAGCGGAGCGGCCATCTCAGCGGCGCCCTCGGCCGGCCCGGGCCACCGCCTCCGCCGCCTCGTCGAGCAGGGTGAGCCGGCCGCCGTAGGTGGCGTGCAGGTTGGCGGGGGTGAAGACCTCGCCCACCGGTCCCGCCGCGACCACCCGCATGTTCAGGAGGATCACGTCGTCGAAGTACTCGGGCACCGTCTGCAGGTCGTGGTGCACGACGATCACGGTGCGCCCGCCCGCCCGCAGCGCGCGGAGGACGTCCACGATCGCCCGCTCGGTCGCCGCGTCCACCCCCGCGAACGGCTCGTCCATGAAGTAGAGGTCCGCCTCCTGGGCGAGGGCCCGGGCGAGGAAGACCCGCTGCTGCTGCCCGCCGGAGAGCTGGGCGATCTGCCGGTGGGCGAGCTCGCGCATGCCCACCCGCTCGAGGCAGTCGAGGGCGGCCTCGCGGTGCCGCCGCGTCACCGGCCGGAACCAGCCGATCCGCCGATACCGTCCCATGCACACGACGTCGAGGGCCGAGACCGGGAAGTCCCAGTCCACCGACTCCCGCTGCGGCACGTAGCCCACGCGGGCCCGCGCCCGGCGGTACGGCAGCCCCCAGAACTCCACCTGCCCCGAGGCCCGCGGCACGAGGCCGAGGCAGGCCTTCACCAGCGTGCTCTTGCCCGCCCCGTTGGGCCCCACGATCGCCACGAGGCGGTTCGGCGGCGCGTCGTAGTCCACGTCCCAGAGCACCGGCTTGCGGTGGTACGCGACCGTCATCGCGTGAATGGACAGCGGGCTCTCCGGCGAGTGCTCGGGGCGCTCGGCCAGGGAGCCCGCGGGTCCGGAGCCCGGGGGGACGGGATGGACGATGGGACTCATTCGGCGAGCCGGCCCCGCCAGCCGCGCTCCGGCGCGTCGCCGCCGAGGGCCCGGGCGATGGTGGTGACGTTGTGGTCGATCATGCCGAGGTAGGTGCCCTCCCACGTCCCGGCGGGCCCCATCGCGTCGGAGAAGAGCTCGCCGCCGATCACGACCTCGTGGCCGCGGGCCCGGGCCCCGGCGATCAGCGCCTCGACGTTGCGCTGCGAGACGGTGGTCTCGACGAAGACCGCCCCCACGTTCCGCGCAACGAGCAGGTCGACGAGCCGCTCGATGTCCCGCACGCCGGCCTCGGACTCGGTCGAGATCCCCTGGATGCCCACCACCTCGTAGCCGAAGCGGTCGCCGAAGTAGTTGAAGGCGTCGTGCGCGGTGACGAGGACCCGCTGGGGCTCGGGCACGCTCCCGAGCACGCGCTCGGCGTACGCGTCGAGCTCCGTGAGCTCGGCCCGGTAGGCCTCGGCGTTCGCGCGGTACGTCTCGGCGCCCTCGGGGTCGACCTCGATCAGCTTGGCGAGGACGACGTCGACCGCCTTCGCCCAGCGGGCGGGGTCCATCCACACGTGCGGATCGTGCAGGCCCTCGAACTCCGCGGGCTCGAGCAGCTCGGACTCCGCGAGCAGCTCGGTCACCGCGTGCACCGGGCGGCCGGCGGTCGCGGCCCGAACGAGGGCGTCGGTCATCTTCCCCTCGAGCAGCAGGCCGTTGTAGAAGACGACGTCGGCGTCCATGAGCCGCTGCACGTCGCTGCGGGTGGCGGCGTAGAGGTGCGGGTCGACGCCGTCGCCCATGAGGCCCACGACCTCGGCCCGGTCGCCCGCGACGCGGCGGACGACGTCGGTGACCATGCCCACGGTGGCGACGGCGGTGATCGGCTCGTCCACGGCGGCGGGCGACGGATCGCCGGCGGGCTCACCGGCGGGCTCGGAGCCGCCGCCGCAGCCGAGGGCGGCGGCGAGGGACAGGGCGGCGGCGAGACGCAGGACGAGGCGGGGGCAGATCATCGAGGGGCTCCTCGCGCGGGGAGTCTACGGGGACGGCGGCGACGACACGGGGCGCGCCGCGGGACGGACGCGTTCAGAAGGCGACCTCGACCCGGAGGCCGAGGACGAGGGCGTCGGCGATCGCGAGGTCGCCGGACGGATCGAGGATCCACTGGATCTCGGGCTGGAGGTGGATCGCGGGGGTGAGGCGCCAGCGGTAGAAGGCGTCGATCGCGGTCTCGTCATCGGCGAAGCCGGCGGCGGGCTCGTCGGACAGGTCGGCGTGGCTGACGTACGCCCCGGCCGAGTCGTGCGGCCGGTCGGCGAACGTGCCGCGGAGGACGAGACCCGCGCCGAAGTGCTGGCCCACGGCGCTCACGGCGTCGTCCGCCCAGCCGTACTGGGCGAAGGCGAACAGCCCGCGGTCATCGTTCGCACGGTCCGGGGCGGACGCCTCGGCGGCGACGACCCGCTGCTCGGCCACGACGTAGAACCCGGTCGTGCCGTCCTCGGTCCCGCCGTCGAAGCGCTCGAAGGCGCCGGTGTGGTGCCAGACGCCGAGCCCGAGGCGACCCTCGCGCCACCAGCGGCCGCCCTCGGCCCCGAGGCGATGCCACGCGAGGTCGGCCTGGGCGACGTGGAACCAGTCGTCCGAGCGGTCGTCGTCGAGGAACGTGCTCGGGCCGCGGCTCCCGGTGGGGACGGCGTCGGCCCCGGCGGCCCCGTCGTAGAGGCCATAGCCGAGCGTCAGCGACACGCGGTCGGTCTCGAGGACGCGGCCGAAGACGTTGACGCTGAAGGCGGCGTCGGGATAGGTCGGCTTGCCGACGATCGTCGGGGACACGCCTGCGGAGGAGTGGGCGAACTCGTCGGCCGCGTCCACGAACGCGAACTCGGAGTTGGCGTCGAGCTTGCCCACCTTCAGGCGGAGGCGGTCGTCCAGCAGTCGCTGCTCCCACCAGGCCTCGTAGATCGTGTCGAGGTGGGTGTCGCTCTCGAGGTTCGAGGCGACCTGCAGGTCGCCCGCGTCGCGGGAGCCGCCCCGCTCGGGGTTGATCGAGAGGTACTGGGCGAAGAACGTGGCTCCCTCGATCCCCGCGAGCGTGCTCAGGTCGAGCTCGAGGTCGACCGTGATCAGCCGGCGGTACGAGTCGTCCTCGTCCACGCCGCCGTCCACCACCGCGGTCCATTCGCCGACGACGGTGGCGTCGAGCGCGATGCCGGCGGTCTCGAGGTCGGCCCGCACGCCGCCCCAGCCCCCGGTGAGCCGGTCGCGGATCCACCACGGGTCGTCCCAGCCCTCGTCGGCGAACGGCGGATCGGCCGCCGGGGCCGGCGCCGGGGTCGGCGGGATCGGGCGGGCGGGCGCCGCGGCCGGCTGGCCCGTGGCGGTCGCCGACGCGAGCACGAATGTAGCAAGGGGTACAAACGGCGGCATGGCGGGAAGGTAGCGGCGGCGACGTGCCGTCGTCAACGCCTCCGCCCCGGGAAGATTCCCGGGTTGGACGCCGGTCTCACGCCTCGCCGCGGTCCGCGATCGCCCGGAAGCGCTCGAGGGTCTCGCGGCTCACGTGGTGCTCGATGCCCTCGGAGTCGATCGCGGCGACCCGCTCGTCCACGCCGATCGCGAGCAGGAACCGGTAGACGATGTCGTGCCGCTCGCGGCACGCGCGGGCCAGGCGGCGACCGGCGGCGGTGAGCTCGACCGGGCGGTACGGCTCGGTGGTCACGTAGCCGTCGCGCTCGAGCCGCTTGACGACGCGGATCACGGTGACGTGGCTCACGCCGAACCGCTCGGCGAGGTCGCGCACGCGGCACTCCCCGTTGGCCGCCACGAGCTCGGCCACGGCCTCGACGTAGTCCTCGGCCGTCTCCGTCGCGTGGTCGCGCCGGGTCCGCTGGTGGGCGTCGGTGGTGGGTCGCTCGCGCACGCCGGTCTCCACCGACGGAGGGTACCAGCCCGCGGTCGGGCCGCGGTCGTGCCGCGGTCGTGCCGCGGCGGGCTCGCACCGTCGTCGCGGGCGGGCCGCGATCCGGCCGCGGTCCCGTCGTGATCAGGCCGCGGCCGGCGTGCCCGCGCCCCGGGCCACCTCCGCGTAGAGCCGCGTCATCCAGCGGATCTTGGCCGGCCAGAGGGCCTGCGCCTCGATCCGCCGGCGGGCGGCGGTCCCGAGCCGCCGGCGGAGCGCGGGGTCGCGCGCGAGCCGCACGATCGCGTCCGCGATGCCCGCGGCGTACTGCCCGGGGTCGCGGGGGGGAATGGCGATGCCGCACGTCTCGTCCACGAGGTGACCCGGTCCGCCGGCGGCCGCGGTCACGACGGGCAGGGCGAAGGACATCGACTCGAAGACGACGTTGCCGCTCGGCTCCCGGAAGCTCGGGAACACGAAGACGTCGGCTCGCCGGTAGAAGGCGTCGACCTCCGCCCGCGGACGGCGGCCGTGGAAGGTGACGCGGTCGGCGACGCCGAGGGCGGCGGCCTCGCGCTCGCATGCCGCCCGGTCCTCGCCGTCGCCGAGGGCGTCGAGGTGCACGTGCAGACCCTCGGGCAGCCGGGCGAGGGCGCGGATCGCGTCGCGCAGGCCCTTGGTGCGCACGATGCGGCCGACCGAGAGCAGTCGGAGCGGATCGCCGGCGTCGTCGCCGGTGCGCTCGAGCGGGCGCTCGGCCGGGCCCGGCAGCGGGGGCAGGCCGGGGACGCCGGTCTCGGCCATCAGCTCGAACCGGCGGAGGCGCATCGCCCCGAGGGCGTCCGCGACGTACGGCGCGACGCCGATGACGGCGGCGGCGCCCTCGTAGCCCCGTCGCAGCCACGGGTCGGCGCGGAAGCGCAGCCGGTCGAGGGCCCGGAGCCGTGTGTACCACGGGCCGGCGCCGACCTCGCGGCGGAAGGCGGACGGCGTCGGGAGGCTGCCGGCGAGCGGCCCGATGACCCACGGGACGCCGAGGCCCGCCGCCGGGCAGGCGTGCCGCAGGGCCAGGGGCGAGACCTGGTGCACGACGTCGAACCGCTCGCCGCGGCGCCGGGCGGCCCGGAGCCAGCGACGGGCCCGCGGGTACAGCAGCGCCCAGCCCGGCTTCGCCCCGCTGCTGAACCGCTCGAAGCGGCCGAGGAGCGGCGCGTCGCCCCACTCGATGACGCGGACCCCGAGGAGCTGCTCGCTCGCCGGGCGATGGCCGCGCTTGGTGTAGGTCAGCAGCGTGAGGTCGCAGTGCTCGGCCACGCCGCGGGCCCACTGGTAGCTGCTCCAGGCCTCGCCGACGTCCTCGCCGTCGCAGGTCGAGCACAGCATCGCCACTCGCAGGCGGCGGGGCGGCTCGGGGTCGCGGCCGGCGCGGGGGGCGGCGGGGCCGACGAGGTCGGGGCCGGCGAGCCGACGGGGCGCGGGCGACCGTTCCGCGGGTGCGCAGGCGGGGGCGATCGGTGGATCGGGCACGGGACGGGTCATCTCGCGGCGGTGCTCCCGGCCGGCGCGGCGGAGGCCGCGGACGCGGACGCGGCAGAGGCCCCGGACGTCCCGGACGCCCCGGCGCGTGCTGCCGTCGCCGCGGACGCCGCGGACGCCGCGCCGGTGCTCGCGCCGGCCGCGGCGGCGTCCCGCGGCTCCACGAGGCAGCCGGGCTCCAGCCAGCGGGCGACGCTCGCCTCGTGCCCCCGGCGGACGAGGATCGCGTTGCCGTGGAAGGCGGCCGGCGCCTCGATCGGCCGCAGTCGCCCGGCCTCCGCGTCCCAGCGCAGGAACCGGTAGTCCGCCGCGTGGAGCCACCGCACGAGGTCCTCGATCCCGTGGCCGATCGCCCGGCACTTGGCGGCGTTCAGCTCGCACAGGATCGGGGCGTCCGGGCAGCGATCGAGGGTCGCCCGGGCCCCCCGCAGGGCGAGCAGCTCGGCCCCCTCGATGTCGATCTTGACGAAGTCGATCCGCGTCTCCGGCGGCAGCAGGCCGTCGAGCCGGCGGCAGTCGACCTGCTCCTCGGCCGTGACCACGTCCTCGGGTCCGAGGCTGCTCCGGCCGCGGTCCTCCGCGTGGTAGAACGTCCGCGTCTCGTCGGCGTCGGCGAGCGCGACGCCGTGGACGAGCACGTTGCGGACGCCGTTGGCACGCAGGTTCCGCGCGAGCTTCGCCCGGGTGTCCGCCGCCGGCTCGAAGGCGTGGACACGGCCCCGGTCCCCGACGAGCTCGGCCATCGTGACCGCGTAGTAGCCGACGTTGGCCCCGACGTCGAGGACGGTCATGCCCTCGCGCACGAAAGCGCGGACGAACGACGTCTCCCGCTCGTACTCGCGGAGCACGTAGATCATGCCGTCCACGCCCCGGTAGCGCTGCGGGGAGCACCAGAGGCGGGGGCCCCACGGGAGCCGGGCGAGCAGCGGTCGACCCGCGATCTTGGCGGCCTCCCACGCCGCGCCGCGCAGGATCGTGCGGACGGGCCGCCGACGAAAGGCGGGGTGTCGGACGAGCCAGCCGAGGCTGCGAAGGACCCGGGGGACGTGCATGGGCGACCTCTGGGGCGGGGGGGGCGGCACGCGGACCGGCCGGCCGCGGACTGCCCGCGCGGCGGCGCGGGAGCGCGGAGGGTCCGAGAGTCCGGGCGATCCGGTGTCCACATCGGCCCAGCCCGGGCCGGACTGGACTCGTCCTCGCGGCGGGCGGACGGCGGATCCTGCGCGATGCCGGAGCAGTCCGACGCCGGCGGTCACCCGGGGACCGTCCGGGAAGCGGGCACGGCCCGGGGGTGGACCGGTGGTGCGGCCTCGGGCGTCGCGGTCCCGGGCCCCGCGGCCGCGATCCGTGGCCAGCCCCCCTCGGCGGACCGATGAGGACGTCGACGGCGCGACGGAGTGGCGGGCACGGGCCCGCCCGTCCGGGGGTCCGACGCCGCCGGAACGGAGGCGTCCCGTGAGCCCAGCCGAGACACGACGACCGCGATCGCGCGGCCGGCGCTTCGTGCTGCCGCTGCTGCTCGCGATCCTCGGCTCGCTCGGGGTCGCGGCGTGGCACACCGCGCAGGTCTCGGATCGCGTCGTGGCCTCCGGGGCCAGCTCCGACGCCCGCGGCATGCTGGAGCTGGTGAAGACCATCCGCGGCGTGTACGCCCGCGAGGTGGCCGGCCGCGTCGACCCGGCCAGGACGCCGGTCACCCACGACTACGTCGGGCGGGAGGGCGCGATCCCGCTGCCGGCGACCCTGACCTTCGTGATCGCCGACGAGCTGCGGCGCGAGGGGTCGGAGGAGCTCGAGCTCCACCTCTACAGCGACCATCCGTTCCCGACCGGCAGCGGCACCGGGCCGCGGGATGCGTTCGAGCGGGAGGCGCTGGCCTTCCTGCGAGAGGAGCCGGCGGGCTTCTTCGAGCGGATCGAGCTCCGTGACGGCCGCCGCTGGCAGCGGGCCGCGGTCGCCGATCGCATGAAGGCCTCGTGCCTCGACTGCCACAATGGCCACCCGGACTCGCCGCGCACGGACTGGGAGGTCGGCGACGTGCGGGGGGTCCTGTCGGTCGCGCGCCCGCTCGACGAGATCGAGGCGGTCACCGATGCCGCGATGGCCTCGCAGCGCCGCTGGCTGATCCTCTCCGCCGGCGTCGCGGTGATGGGGCTGCTCGTGGTGCTGCGCCGCTGGCGGGCCGAGCTGCTCGACCGCCAGCGGCTCGCCGACGAGATCGCGGCCGCCAACGGGATGCTCGTCGCCCGCACCGAGGCGCTCGAGCAGCAGACCGCCGACGCCGAGCGGCAGCGGGCGGTGGCCCAGGAGGCGACCGCCCGCAGCGAGGTCGCGCTCTCCGAGTCGCGGGCCTACGCCGCGAAGCTCGAGGCGGCCCGGGCCGAGACGCTCGAGGTGATGCAGGACCTCGCCCGCGCCCGCGACCGGGCCGAGGCCGCGAGCGAGGCCAAGAGCGAGTTCCTCGCCAACATGAGCCACGAGATCCGCACCCCGATGGCCGCGATCATCGGCTTCACCGACGTGCTCGTCGACGCCGGCGTCGACGGTCCGGCCCGCGACGACGCGGCCCGCACGATCCGGCGCAACGGCGAGCACCTGCTGTCGATCATCAACGACATCCTCGACATCTCGAAGCTCGAGGCCGGTCGGATGACGATCGAGTCGGTGCCGGTCGCCCCGGGCCCGCTGCTCGCGGAGGTGATGGACCTGATGCGCGTGCGGGCCGACGCCAAGGGGCTCGAGCTCGTCGCCCGCCTCGACGGCCCGGTGCCGGCGGCGGTGACCACCGACCCCACGCGGCTTCGGCAGGTGCTCGTCAACCTCGTGGGCAACGCGATCAAGTTCACCGAGCACGGGTCGGTCACGATCACCGTGGCCGAGGACCGCGACGCCGGATCGCTCTCCTTCGCGATCGCCGACACCGGCATCGGCATGACGCCGGAGCAGCTGCGCGCCATCTTCGACGCATTCAGCCAGGCCGACGAGTCCACCACTCGCCGCTTCGGTGGCACCGGCCTCGGGCTGGCGATCTCGCGTCGTCTGGCGCGGCTGCTCGGCGGCGACATCGAGGTCCGCAGCGTGCCCGGCGAGGGCTCGACCTTCACCGTTCGCGTCGACGCGGGCGAGGCGGCCCGCGACGCGGAGCGCCACGAGCGGCTCGCGGACGCGCTCGCCTCGGTCGTGGCGGACGGGTCGGATGCGGCGGCGCCGGACCCGACCGCCGGCACCGCCGATCCCGAGCTGCCGCTCGCCGGCCGCCGGGTCCTGCTGGCCGAGGACGGCCCCGACAATCAGCGGCTCATCGCGTTCCACCTCCGCCGGGCGGGGGCGGAGGCCACGGTGGTCGGCAACGGCCGCGAGGCCGTGGACGCGGTGCTCGCCGCGGCGGCCGAGGAGCGGCCGTTCGACGCGGTGCTCATGGACATGCAGATGCCGGTGCTCGACGGCTACGGGGCGACGCGCGAGCTGCGCGAGCGCGGACACCGCGGACCGGTGATCGCGCTCACCGCCCACGCGATGGCCGGCGACCGGGATCGCTGCCTCGGCGCCGGCTGCGACGAGTACCTGACCAAGCCGGTGGACCGGCGGCAGCTCGTGGCGACGCTGCTGGCGGCGGCGAGCGGCGCGGCGAGCGGCGCGACGGGCGCGGGTCCGCGCGGGGGCCGCGGCGGGGACGGCGGCGCGGTGGGCCGCGCGGCGGCCTGAGTCCGCGGGACGCGGATCCGATCCCGGCTCCGGTCTCAGCCTCGCGCGGCCGAGGCGCCCGCGTGGGTCCGGCCGCCGGCGGCGGGCGAGGCGGCCACCGCCTGCTCCAGCTCCCGGCGATGCTCCGGATCCAGCCGTTCGAGCAGCCCGAGGGCCGCGTAGGTCGCGAGGGTCGCCTCCGCCTCCTGGCCGCGGGCGACGATCAGCGCGTCGACGATGGGCCGGCCCATGATCTCCTCGAGCGTGGACTGCTCGTAGGTCTGCCGCTCGGCCGCGGTGGAGCGGGTGCCGTACTGCTCGAGGTTCGAGGCGAAGATGCCCGCCGCGCTCACCGGCAGGAAGTCCTCGTAGCGGAGGCCGTCCACCCGCACGAGCCCGCGCCGTCGCAGCTCGGCGAGGTCGGTGGTGTCGATCCCGCCCTCGGCCGCGGCGGCGCGACCGGCCGCGGTCGGGCGGGGACGGCCGTGGACCAGTCCCGCGTCGAGCAGCTCCGGCAGCGTCTTGGGGAAGGGCGCGAACGGCTCGGCGTGCCGCCGGGCGAAGGCCTCGGGGTCGGTCCGCTGCAGCCCCGGGTGCTCGGCCTTGACGCGGTCGGCCTCCGCGAGGCAGCGGTCGTAGAGGGCGCGGCCCGCGGGCGTGGTGGCGTAGAACCGCTGCTCGATCTCGCCGAAGCGCGCGGTGTGCTCGGTCTCGGTCCGGGTGCCGTCGTCCTCGACGAAGACGACCGGCTCGGTGAGCGCCTTGTACGCGTCCTGCCGCAGCAGCACCGGGGTGCCCGATGCCGGCCCTTCGGTGTGGTCCTTGAAGCCGTTGTGATCGAGCGTCGAGAGGTCCAGGTCCGGCTCGCGGAAGCGGGCGACGAGGGCGCCGGCGAGCTCGTCGATCGCTCCGGCGTGCACCTCGCCGGGCTCGAAGCCGTCGATCGTCTCGGGGGCGAGGTGCTTGAAGTGCAGGACCATCCAGTCGCGATCGGCTCGGTCCGCGACGTCGGCGAGCGCCCGGACCGCCCGCCCGCGGAAGTCCTCGGCGTCGAGCTCGCCGAGGGCGTGCTTCATGGCCGCGGTGTAGAGGTCCATGCAGAAGGTGTTGGGCGTGAGGTGGTTGAGGTGGTGCGACTCGAAGCAGGCGATGTCGGCCGCGATCTTGAAGCCGGCCTCGCAGAGCTCGCGGTAGAGCCGGTGGTCGCGGGCGCGGCCGGTCCACTTGAAGATGCGGCCGGTGCCCTCGGCGATCAGCGCCTCGGCATCCTCGGCGTCGAGGCCGCCGCGGGCCTCGGCCCGCTCGACGAGCTCGATCGCCCGGTCGCCGAAGACCTGCCGCGTCGCGAGCACCGCCTCGATCCGGTCCCGCGTCCCGGCGTCGAACCAGCTCGTCTGCAGCAGCGACGTGAAGACGCGGTGCTCGGGGCCGATCATGGAGCGGAACGCGGTGGCGATGATCGGCTGGCTCTTCGCTCCGACGTCGGTCATGTCGTAGAAGTTGTGCGGCTCCATGCCGAAGCACGCGAAGAAACGGGCGATCCATCGCAACTCGTCGGGCCGGCCGATGCGGATCGCGCCGTGCCGCTCGGCGCTGTCGCGGGCGAGCTCCTCGTCGCTGATCGTGAAGCCGCGGTGCCGGTGGCCGAGCAGCGTGCACGTCGTCCGGTTGCACACCTCGTTCACCAGCAGCGACTTGTCGTAGAGCGGAACCTCCTCGCCGAACATCCGGCTGAGCTCGGCGAAGAGGCGGTTCTGCATCTCGATCGGATCGACGAACGCGGTCATGGGGGCACCTGTGGGCGACGGGTCGAGGGGGGGCGGGGGCCCGCCATCGCGGGCGGGGCGGGGACT
>CAYLNM010000053.1:22226-24670 GCA_964385045.1 uncultured Isosphaeraceae bacterium | reverse complement strand
GAGCACGTCGTCGCCCGTCCCGCCCGCGAGCACGTCGTCGCCCGACCCACCGTCGAGCACGTCGTCGCCGGACTCGCCCTCGAGCACGTCGTCGCCCGTCCCGCCGATCAGCTCGTCATCGCCCTCGCCGCCCGTGAGCTGGTCGTCGCCCACGCCGCCGTCGAGCACGTCGTCGCCCGCCCCCGCCTCGAGCACGTCGTCGCCTGCCCCACCGGCGAGCACGTCGTTCCCGTCGAGACCGCGGAGCCGGTTGTCGCCCGCGTCGCCCACGACGACGTCGTCGTGCCGCGAGCCGTCCACGTCCTCGATGCCGACGAGCACGTCGTCGCCCGCCCCGCCGGAGGCGCTGCCCGCGGTCAGGTCGACGGAGACGCCGGCGACGGCGGCCGAGTAGTCGGCGCGGTCGGTGCCGGCGCCGCCGTCGAGGACGTCGTTCCCCTCGCCGCCGGCGAGCACGTCGTCGCCGTCACCCCCGGCCAGCGCGTCGCTGCCCGCGCCGCCGGAGAGTCGGTCGTCGCCGCCGCCGCCGGCGAGCACGTCGTCGCCGGTCCCGCCGTCGAGCTCGTCGTCGCCGGATCCGCCGAGCAGCTCGTCGTCCCCGTCGCCGCCGACCAGGTGGTCGCCGCCCGCCCCGCCGTCGAGCACGTCGTCGCCGGATCCGCCGAGCAGCTCGTCGGCGCCGCCGCGGCCCTCGAGGACGTCGTCCCCGGCCCCGCCCTCGATCCGGTTCGCCCCGTCGTCCCCGGCGAGCGCGTCGTCGTGGGCCGAGCCGCGGACGTCCTCGATCGAGACCAGCGCGTCGTCCCCGTCCGCGCCGCTCGCGGTGCCCGCGGCGAGATCGACCGTCACGCCGCCGTCCGCCCCCGCGTAGTCGGCGAGATCGCGTCCGTCGCCGCCGTGCAGCACGTCGTCCCCGCCGCGGCCGGCGAGCACGTCGTCGCCGGCGCCTGCCTCGAGCCGGTTGTCGCCGTCGTCGCCGCTGATCGCGTCGTCGCGGATCGACCCGAGCACGTTCTCGACGTCCTCGAGCACGTCGCTGCCCTGGCCGGTCGCGGTGCCGGCGGCGAGATCGACCGTCACCGCGTTCCAGCCGCGATAGTCCGCGGTGTCGACGCCGTCGCCGCCGCGCAGGACGTCGTCGCCGGCGCCACCGTCGAGGACGTCGTCGCCGGCTCGACCCTCCAGGACGTCGTCGCCCCCGAGGCCCGCGAGGCGATTGGACGCGTCGTCGCCGGCGATCACGTCGTCGTGCCGGGAGCCGTGGACGTTCTCGACGTCGACCAGCGTGTCCTCCCCCTCGCCGGTCGCCGTCCCGGCCTCGAGGTCCACCTGCACGGAGCCGGCCGCCCAGTCGTAGCGGACCGTGTCCTCGCCCGCCCCGCCGTCGAGCAGGTCGTCGCCCGCGTCGCCCACGAGCGTGTCCCGTCCATCGCCGCCCCGGATCACGTCGTCACCGGCTCCGCCCCGCAGCCAGTCGTTGCCGCCCCGGCCCTCCAGCACGTCGTCGCCGCCGTGGGACGCCAGCGTGTCGCCGGCCTCGCTCCCCCGCAGCACGTCGTCGTGCGCGGAGCCCTCGACCCGCTCGATGCTCACGAGCACGTCCTCGCCCTCGCCCGAAGCCGTGCCGGCGGCGAGGTCGGCGGTGATGCCGGCGGCGGCGCCGCGATAGTCGGCGGTGTCCCAGCCGCCGCCGCCGTCGAGCCGATCGTCACCGGCGCCGCCGATCAGCCGATCGTTGCCGGCCTCGCCGAACAGCTCGTCGTCGCCCGAGCCACCCTCCAGCCGGTCGTGGCCACCGCCGCCCAGGAGCCGGTCGTCGCCGCCCGCCCCGCGCAGCACGTCGTTCCCCCCGCCGCCGTCGATGACCTCGTCGTCGTCGTGGCCCTCGATGACGTCGTGGCCGCCCGTACCGACCGTCGTCGCCGACAGGTCCCCGGTGACGCCGTCGTACACGACGCGCGTCGGGTGGTCGTACGAGCGCTCGAGGGTCGTGTCGCCGTCGTCGATCCTGAGCTCGCCGACGACCCGCTCGGCGGTCACCGTGGTGGCGACGTCGCCCGCGCTCGCACGGCCGAGGTCGCCGCCGACCGAGACCGGCGCCGACATCGTGCCCGTCACGTCGATCGCGCCGGCGTCGCCCGCGACGTCCACCCGGCCGGTCGCGTCGCCGCCCACCGTGAGCTGGTCGAGCCGGCCGCCGACCGAGAGGTCCGCCGCGAGGTCGCCCTCGACCGCGGCCGGCCCGAGGTCGCCGGACACCGCGAGCGGGGCGGTCAGGCTGCCGCCCGCGGCCAGCTCGGCGAGTCCGCCCACGGTCACGGCCCCGTCAACGTCGCCGCCCACCGCCAGCCGGCCGAGATCGCCGGCCACGTCCAGCGGCCCCTGCAGCCCGCCGTCGATCGTGACCGCGTCGGCGTCGCCGGTCACCTCCAGCGAGCCCGACA
>CAYLNM010000053.1:0-22126 GCA_964385045.1 uncultured Isosphaeraceae bacterium | reverse complement strand
CGCCACCGTCCCCGCGACGCCGCCGCCCACCGAGAGCTCGCCCCCGAGACCGCCGTCGATCGTGACCGCGTCGGCGTCGCCGGTCACCTCCAGCGAGCCCGACAGGTCGCCGCCCACCGCCACCGTCCCCGCGACGCCGCCGCCCACCGAGAGCTCGCCCCCGAGACCGCCGGTGATCGTGACCGCGTCGGCGTCGCCCGCGATGTTCAGCACGCCGTCGAGCTCACCCGCGGTCACCGTCCCGGCCGATCCCGCCGACACCGTGGCGCCCGCGGCCACCGACCCCACGTCGATCGTGCCGGCCCCGCCGCTCACCGCCACGTCGGCGGCGACCGCACCGTCGACCCGCAGCGATCCGACGCTGCCGTCGATCGCGAGCGGACCGGTGATCGCGCCCGCCTCCACCTCGCCCACGTCGCCGGCGACGTCGATCCCGCCGCCGAGCGATCCCTCGGCGACGAGCCGATCCAGGCCGCCGTCGCCGTCGACCGCGAGCTCCGCCACCGAGCCGCCCCCGGCGATGCGGACCAGATCCGAGCCGCCCGGCACCCGCAGCTCGCCGATCGGCCCGTCGACCGTCACCGCGGCGACCTGCACCGGGTCGCCCGCGAGGTGGTCGACCACCAGGCGGCTCGTCGCGTCGGTGCCCGCGAGCCCGTCGATCACGAGCGCCCCGGCCTCGGCGTCGTAGCGCACGTCGGCCGTGCCCGGGCCGTCGAGTCCCACGGTGAACGCGCGATCGCCGTCCACGAAGGCACGGGTCCCGCTCAGGTCGTCGATCGACACGTCGCCGCCGACCTCGATCGGCGCGGGATCCACCGGCTCCTCGGTCACCACGATGGTGAACGCGTCCACCGCCTCCGCGCCGGCCGCGTCGGTCGCCGTCACCACCACCTCGACCGTGCCCCGGTCACCGGCGTCCGGCGTGCCCGCGAAGGCGCCCGTGACGGGGTCGAACGCCAGCCAGTCCGGCAGCGGACCGCCGTCGGCCCGCGCGGCGGACAGCGACAGGTCCTCGCCGTCGGCATCGGTGAACGCGTCGGCCGGCACCGCGTGGAGGAGCTCCTCGCCCGCCGCGATCGCCCGCCACGGGATCTCGCGCGCCGCCTCGGGCACGTCGTTGACGTTCGCGACGTCGAGGCGGAAGCTCGTCTCCGCCGCGGCGCCGTCCGGGTCCTCGGCCCGCACCACGATCTCCACCCCGCCGACGTCCGCGTCGCCCGGCGTGCCGGAGAAGGTGCCCGAGGCCGCGTCGAACGCGAGCCAGTCCGGCAGCGGTCCGCCGTCCGCCCGCGCGGCCTCGAGGGCGAGGGCGTCTCCGTTGGCGTCGGCGAAGAGGCCCTCCGGGAGCACGAGCTCGAACGGCTGGTCCTCGGTCGCCGCCTGATCGCCGATCGACGCGGTCGCGACCGGAGCGTGGTTGGGCTCGAACAGCTCCAGCACGAACGACTCGGCCGCGGTGCGTCCGGTCGCGTCCTCGACCTCGAGCACCACGGTGACCTCGTCCGGCGCGGCACGCAGGTCCGCGTCCGCTCGCACCTGCAGCCGGTCGCCGTCGAGCTCGAAGAGCCCCCCGCCGTCCAGGAGCCGGTAGGCGAGCGCATCGCCGTCGGCGTCGGTGGCGCCGACGGTGGCGACGGTCGCCCCCGGGCCGGTGGTCCGGTCCACGCGGGACTCGGACAGCTCGAGGTCCGCCGGCGCGTCGGGGACGTTCGCCACCGTGATCGTGAAGGAGTCCTCGGCCCAGGCCCCGCTCGGATCCTCGGCGCGGAGCGCGACGGTGAGCTCGCCGACGTCGCCGTCGCCCGGGGTGCCGCTGAAGGTGCGGGTGGCGGCATCGAAGCTCAGCCACGCCGGCAGCGGCGTGCCGTCGTTGCGGGTCGCGGTGATCGCCAGCGCGTCCCCGTCCTCGTCGACGAAGGCGTCCGCGGGCAGCGCGTAGGTGAACGGCTCGTGCTCGACGGCATCCTGGTTCCGCGCCGCGTCCAGCACGATCGGGGCGTCGTTGACGTTCTCGACCTCGATCGAGAACGTCTGCGACGCGGTGCCGCCGCGGCCGTCGTCGACGGTGACCGAGACCTCGACCGTCCCCACCGCGGCCTGGCCGGGCGTGCCGGCGAAGGTGCGGGTCCCCGGGTCGAACGAGAGCCACTCCGGCAGCGGCGAGCCGTCGGCGAGGGTCGCCGACCAGGCGAGCTCGTCCCCGTCGGCGTCGTCGAACGCGTCGGACGGGACGGTGAAGGAGAACGGGGCGTCCTCCGCCGTCGTCCGGTCGGCGATCGACGGCCCGGCGTCCGGCGCCGTGTTGGCGTCCGGCGCCGGGCCGGTGGCGACGCCGCCCGCGGTGATCACGACCCGCGTGGGCTCGTGATAGTCGGCCTCGTGATCGAGCGTCGCGTGCGACGCGGCGAACGCTCCCTCGACGCGATCGAGGGTGATCGTCCGGTTGAGCCACCCCTCGATCGCGACCTCCGAGACGTCGCCGGTGACGTGGACGTCGCCGTTCACGTTCCCCGCGACCGCGAGCCGCTCGAGATCACCGTCGACCCCGAGCGAGCGGGAGAGGTCGCGGTCGAGGTCGACGACTCCGACGTCGCCGGTGACACGGATCTCGCCGTTCACGTTGCCCGAGACGTCGAGGCGGTCGAGGTCGCCGTCGACGGCGACCGCCGCGTTGACGTCCCCGAGCAGCTCGAGGGTGCCGACGTCACCGGTGATGGCGACGTCGCCCAGCACGTTCCCCGCCACGCGCAGGCCGCCCTCGAGGCTCGCGTCGAGGTCGATCGTGCTCGCGCCGCCCGACACGTCGATCCAGCCCACCCGAAGCGGCTCGCCGGAGGCCGTCGCCACCGAGAGCGCCCCTCCCGACGTCGCGAGGTCCAGTCGACCCGTCGCGGCGTCGTGGCTCGCGTCGATCGGCTCGGAGCCCGCGACCGTGAACGCCGAGTCGCCGATGACGAGTCGGTTCGTCCCGGTGAGCGCCTCGGCCGACCAGCCCGCGTCGACCACCGCGAAGTCGCCGTCCGCGGTCCGGATCACCTCGACGCCGTCGTGGTCGATCCGGAAGCTGCCGCCATCGACCGGGACCTCGACGCTCCCGTCGGAGAACGTCAGATCCGAGGCCGCGACCGACCCGAGGTCGATCACGTCCGTGCCGTCCCCGCCGTGGACGGTCTTGACGTCGCCCGCCCGTGCCCCGGCGAAGGTGAAGCGGTCCTCGCCGCCCCCGCCATCCAGCACGTCGTCGCCGCCGAGGCCCTCGACGAGGTCCGCACCATCGCTTCCCGTGAAGGTGTCATCGCCGTCCGTCGGCCCCGAGACGACGTCGCCGTCGGCGTCCGTCCACGTGGCCGAGAGCATGATTCGCGGCTCGAGCGACTCGATGCGGAGCGCGGCCCGGCGGTCCCGGTCCTGGTCCATGTCCCCGCCCCCGCCGGCACCGGCCTCGACGTCGGCGTCACCCTCGCGACGGGGCCGGCCGCAGTCCTCGACCGGGCCGGACCCCCGATGCCGGCGCGGTCGCCCCCACGGGCGGAATCGACCGGCGGCGTCGTCGGCGGGCGGGATCGTGGCCATGGAACCTCCGGGATCTCGGCGGGACCGACGCGCCGAGCGTCCGGCTCGGCGGGCGATCCCGTCGTGATTCGTCGGATCCGATCCCGTCGTCGGTGACGAACGGCGTGCGGCCGGCGGGACGCACCAGACGGGCGGACACGCGCAGACCGCGGGCCTTGCCGTGGCGCCGTCGTTCTCGGACGGGGGAGCCGCGCCGCGGGGCGATCCCCGGAGGACCCGCCCGAGCCCCTCGTCGCGTTCAACGGATCAGGTGCACCAGCCCCGCCGCCACGAGCAGGGCCCAGACCGCCACCGCGATCGGCACCTTGGCCAGCACCCCGAGCACGCGGCCGATCGTCGCTCCGGTGGCGGGCCGGACCGTGTCCTGCAGCCGCCGCTCGTCGCCCGAAGCCATCTCGCCGAGGACCGCGCCCACGAACGTCCCGAGCACCGAGCACACCAGGGCCCCGATCACCGGAGGCGGCACCGGGATCCCGAGGATCGCCCCGACGAGCCCGCCGATCACCGCCCCGATCGCACCGGCCCGGGTCGAGCCCGCCCGGCGGGCCCCCAGGGCCCCGGCGAGGAACTCGAACAGCTCGCCGAGGGCGGCGAGCGCGACGGCGATCCCCAGCGGCCACCAGCCGAAGCTCGTCTCGTCGGTCGCCGGCAGCCACAGCCCGTCCACCAGCTCGATCAGCAGCGCGAGGCCGATGGCCATCCACGCCCCCGGCAGCCCGACCACCACGGTCAGGGCGAGCACCGCGCCGAGCACCAGGAAGAGCCCGTGCACCGTCCACGCGACCACCGCCAGCGCGATCTCGCCGCCGGTCACAGCAGGGCTCCGACGACCTCGTCGGCCAGCAGCAGCCCGGCGCGGGTCAGTCGCAGCCCGCCGTCGGCGGTGCGCTCGAGCCGGCCGGCCGCCACCGCCTCCTCGAGGACGGCCCGGCGGCGCTCGGCCTCGGGATCGCCGTCCAGCAGCGCGGCGAGGCGGGCCGCGTCCAGTCCCTCGAGCAGCCGAAGTCCGAGCATGAAGCCCTCCGCCCGCGCCGTGTCCGCATCGATCCGCTCGACGTCGATCACCGGCGGCCACGGGCCGGTGTCCAGCCAGTCGCCGAGGCGGGCGACGTTCCGCCACCGCCAGCCGCCGAGCCCGGTCCCGTCGCGCAGCTGCCCGACGGCGCTGGGGCCGAAGGCCCACCACGAGCCGCCCTCCCAGTATTCGAGATTGTGTCGGCAGCGTTCCCCGGGCCGGGCCCAGTTGCTCACCTCGTAGTGCTCGTAGCCGGCGTCGCCGAGCACGTCGCACGTCGTCTCGTACATGGCCGCCTCGACGTCGGGGTCGATCGGCTCGAGGCGGCCGAGGTCGCGCCGCATCGTGAGCGGCGTGTTCGGCTCGTACATCAGGCCGTAGCACGAGAGGTGCGACGGCGCGAGTGCGAGCACCGCGTCGAGGTCCCGCCGCCAGTCGTCCAGCGTCTGGCCGGGCACCCCGAAGATGAGGTCGAGGCTGAGCCGGCCGATCCCCGCGTCGCGGGCCATCGCCACCGCGCGGCCGACGGACGCGGGATCGTGCCGGCGCTCGAGCGTGGCGAGGTGCCGCTCGTCGAAGGACTGGGCCCCGATCGAGAGACGGCCGACGCCGCCGCGAGCGAGGATCGCGAGGAGCTCCGGCGTCACCGTCTCGGGGTTCGCCTCCACCGTGCACTCGCAGCCGGGGAAGCCGGGGAGGGTCTCGGTCATCGCGCCGAGCAGCCGGCGCCACTGGTCCGGCGCGAGCAGCGTCGGGGTGCCGCCGCCGACGAAGATCGCCCGCAGCGGCTCCGCGAGCCGCGGGGCGACGACCCGCAGCTCGGCCACCAGCCGATCGGTGAACGCCGGACGGCGGTCCCGGGTGTCGACGATGGAGTAGAAGTCGCAGTAGTGACACTTGTGCACGCAGAAGGGCACGTGCAGGTAGGCCGCGGCGGGCGGGCGGATCGCCGCCACCGGCCGCTCCGGGCCGCCCGCGAGGCCCGGGGCCGTCGCGGACGCCGCTCCGCCGCCCCCGGCCACCGCTCCGTCCGCATCGCCGCCCCCCCCGCTCGCCGCCCCCCGGGCCTTCCCGCCGGTCTCGAGGCCCGCCGCCGCGGCGCCGGGACCGACCGCCAGCGGCGGGATCCGTTCGAGGGTCGTGGGGCCCGGGGTCTTGAGCGAGGTCCCGGAGACGGTAATCTGGGCAGGTTCGGCCATCGTCGATCCCGGGCCCGATCGGGCCGCGAGCCGGGGGGAGCCCCTCCGGCCGAGGACGGGTCGGGTCGAACGACGGCGTGGCCCCGGATCCGGCGCTGCTGCCGGCTACTGGGCCGGCTACTGGGCCGGCCACTGGGCCGATCGCACGCCCGCGGCCGCCGGCCGCGTGCGTTCGCGTCCACGAACCGCCGCGACCCCGGAGACCCTTCCGGACGCGATGATAGAGGCTCCGCGTGGCGGAGCCCGCCCCCCCGGAGCATCGAGATGAAGGTCTGGCTCGAGACCACCGGGGTGGCCGGCCAGCGGCTTCGCTTCCCGCTCGACGGGGAACGGCTCCGCATCGGCTCGCTCGGCACCGCCGACGTGTGGATCCCGTTGCCGGGCGTCCGCCACCAGCACTGCCACGTCGAGGCCGACGGAACGGCCTGGCGGCTCGTCCCGCTCCGGGGAGCGTCGGTCGAGCTCAACGGCCGCGCCCTGGACGGACCGTCCCCGCTCGCCGTCGGCGACCGGCTGCGGATCGGACCGATCGAGCTGGCGGTGCGGGATGGCGCGGTCGAGATCGACGTGCCGTCGCGAGCGCGGGCGGCCGGCGCGAGCCCGACGGCACCACCGCCGCCGACCTGAGCCGCCGGCGGGTGGACGCCGCGTCCGCCCCCGCCGCCGCGGCCGACGGGCGCGAGGCCGAGACGTCGGCGCCCCGGGTCTCAGGCGGCGGCTCGATCGCCGGGCGGGGGCTCGGCGGGCTTCGCGGCCGCCGGCGACTCGGTCTTCTTCGTGGGCACCGTCATCACGGTGGCGCACACCCGGCACTTCACCCGCTTGCCGCGGGCGTGCCCGGGGATCGCGAGGATGCGCCCGCACAGCAGGTTGGGGCAGCGGATGCGGATGATGGCTTGCGACACGCGGCCCCTCCCTTCCCGTCGTCGTCGTCCCGCATCGGCCGCGTCGCCGCCGGGATCCAGCCGGAGCCGCCGGAAGGCCCGGTTCCTTGACCGCGCCGGGGGGCACCCGTAGTCTCCACCGCCCCGCCGCGGCACGGCGTGGCGCGTTCCCGGACCCGGCCCCGCCGCGCGGTCCGGACCCGGGCCCCGGCGACCGGGGCCCCCCGCTCGAGGAGCGTCCGATGACCGCGTCCGCGTTCCCGCCCGACCCGACGTCCGCGGCCGCCCCGCCCGTCGCCGGGACCGCCGTCGTCGGGCTGCAGTGGGGCGACGAGGGCAAGGGCAAGGTCGTCGACCTGCTCACCGCCGAGCACGACGTCATCGTCCGCTACAACGGCGGAGCGAACGCCGGCCACACCCTCGTCGTCGACGGCGAGCGCTACGCCCTGCACCTGATCCCCTCCGGCATCCTCTACGCCGACAAGACGTGCGTGATCGGCAACGGCGTGGTGGTGGATCCGGAGAAGCTCGTGGAGGAGATCGACGGGCTCCGCGCCCGCGGCGTGGCGGTGGCCGAGAACCTCCACGTCTCGAGCCGGGCGCACGTCGTGATGCCCTACCACCGGCTGCAGGACGAGGGACTCGAGGCCCACATGCGGCGCGCCGGCCGGCCGGCGGCGGACCCCGCCGCGATGGAGGCCGCGGAGGCCGCCGAGCCCTCGTCCACGAGCTCCGATCCCGGCGGCCTCGCGATCGGGACCACCAAGCGCGGCATCGGCCCCGCCTACGCCGACAAGGTCCAGCGCTCGACCGCGATTCGCGTCGGCGACCTGCTGGACGAGGAGCGGCTGCGCGAGCGGCTCGCGGTGATCTGCCCGCTGCGGGCGGCGGAGCTCGCCGCCCTGGGGGTCGACGCGTCCGGCCTCGACCCCGGCGCCCTCGCCCGCCGCTACGCCGAGCTCGGTCGCCGCCTCGCCCCCCACGTCTC
The DNA here is from genome assembly GCA_964385045.1 of uncultured Isosphaeraceae bacterium. Lineage (GTDB taxonomy): Bacteria > Planctomycetota > Phycisphaerae > Phycisphaerales > SM1A02 > CAYLNM01. The sequence continues at coordinate 14,464 of CAYLNM010000053.1, read as the reverse complement.
CGACACCACCTGGCTGCTGCACGACGCGGTGCGCGACGGCCGCCGGCTCCTGTTCGAGGGGGCCAACGCCAGCCTGCTCGACGTGGACCACGGCACCTTCCCGTACGTCACGAGCAGCCACTCCTCCACGCTCGGGATCCCGGCCGGCACCGGCCTGCCGGGGCGGCTCGTCGGACGGACGATCGGGATCATGAAGGCGTACGCCACGCGGGTCGGCGCCGGACCGTTCCCCACCGAGGACGAGGGCGCGGACGGCGACCGGATCCGCGACCGCGGCCGCGAGTACGGGACCACCACCGGGCGCCCCCGCCGCTGCGGCTGGCTCGACCTCGTCGCCCTGCGCTACACGACGATGATCAACGGCGTGACCGGGCTCGCGATCATGCTGCTCGACGTCCTCTCGGGCTTCGATCGCGTCCGCGTCTGCACGCGGTACGCCCTGCCCGACGGCACCGAGACCGACCGCTTCGTCCCCGACGGGGCGTGGCTCGCCCGCGTGCGGCCGGTGTGGGAGGAGGTGCCGGGCTGGCACGAGCCGATCGAGGCCGCCCGGTCCCTGGAGGACCTGCCCCCCGCCGCCCGCGACTACGTGGACCTGATCTCGCGGCGACTGGGCATCCCGGTCGAGATCGTGAGCGTGGGGCCGGGTCGCCAGCAGACGCTGCGGCCGGCGACCGCCGCGGCGGCCGGCTGAGCGGCGGCCCCCGCCGCGAGGCGCCCGGATCCTCGGAGCCTCGCGATCGCACGGGGCGACGAGCCCCGGGTCGGACGGGGCCTCGCGCGACATCTGCGCCGCCCCGACGCCGAACCACTCCCGGACGGTCGCGGTACGATGGCGGATTCCCATGGTCGACCCCCGCGCGAACGCCGACGGACTCGAGACGACGCTCCCCGAGCCGGAGTCGTACGCCGCTGCACCCGCGGCGGACGAAGCCGCCGATGCGGACGACACGGCCGACCACCCGGCGCCGGCCGCGGCGACGGCGCCCGGCCCGCCCGGCCGGCTGCCCCGGCACGTGGCGATCATCATGGACGGCAACGGCCGCTGGGCCCGCCGGCGGCGACGCCCGCGGCTCTTCGGCCACCGCGCGGGGGCCCGCTCGGTCCGCACCTGCGTGCGGGCCTGCGCCGAGCTCGGCATCGAGGCCCTGACCCTCTACTCGTTCAGCAGCGAGAACTGGAAGCGGCCGCCGGACGAGATCGGCGGCCTGATGGACCTGCTGCTGCGCTATCTCGAGGGCGAGCGGGCCGAGATGGTCGCCCGCGGCATCCGCTTCCGGCAGATCGGCCGCCGCGACCGGCTGCCGGCACGGGTCGTCGCCGCGATCGAGGAGGCCGAGTCGGCGACCGCCCGCGGCGACCGCATGACGCTCTCGATCGCCCTCGACTACGGCTCGCGGGACGAGATCGTCGAGGCCGCCCGCTCCCTCGCCCGGGACTGTGCCGCCGGCCGGCTCGACCCCGAGTCGATCGACGAGGCCGCGTTCGCGGGCCGCCTGTGGACCGCCGGCCTGCCCGACCCCGACCTGCTCATCCGCACCGCCGGCGAGCGGCGGCTGTCCAACTACCTCCTGTGGCAGATCAGCTACGCCGAGCTCCACGTGTGCGACGCGTGCTGGCCGGAGTTCGGCCGGGCCGAGCTCGACGTCGCCCTCGCCGACTTCGCGGGGCGGCGGCGCCGCTTCGGCAGCCTCGTCGACCGGGTCGGCGCCGCGGGCTGAGCCGGGGCGGGCCTCCGGGGGCCCGGGCTCAGCCGGGCCAGGCCGCCGCCGGACCGTCCAGCCGCACCACCGCGTCCCCGTGCCGCACCGCGATCCCGTCGCCACCGTAGCGCGACTTCGCCGCGTACATCGCCTCGTCGGCGTGCCGCACGAGATCCTCGGCGTTGACCGGGCGCGAGCGATCGACGTGCGCGACCCCCACCGACATCGCCACCGGTGGGCGTTCGCCGGCCCCGACGGCCCGCCCCGCCGCGGCCCGGAACGCCGCGAGCACGCGGGAGGCCACCGCCACCGCCTCCTCGGGGCCGGTGTGCGGCAGGAGGATCGAGAACTCGTCGCCGCCGTAGCGGGCGGCGAGGTCGACGTCGCGGCAGCTGGCCTCGAGCACCCGGCCCACGAGCCGCAGCATCTCGTCGCCCGCCTGATGCCCCGCCTCGTCGTTGAGCCGCTTGAAGCCGTCGAGGTCGATCATCACGAAGGCCAGCGGCAGGTCGTGGCGCGTCGCCTCGGCCCAGTGCCCCTCGAGCGCGAGATCGAGCCAGCGGCGGCTCGCGAGCCCGGTGAGCTCGTCCGTCCGCACGGTCTGCTCGAGCTGCTCGACCAGCCGCTCGAGCTCGGCGTTCTTGAGCTCGACCTCGACCAGCGACCGGGTGAGCTCGTGATGCAGGCGCAGGTTCTCGTGCCGCATCCGGCTCGCCTCGGCCTGCCGCCGCACCGCGTGGGCGATCGCGCGGGCGTCGCGTTCGTCCGCCACCACCGCCTCGTCCGCCCCCGCCTCCAGCAGGTCCGCCGCGAGCCGGGCGTCCGAGGTCGGGAGCACGAACACCACCGGGGCCTCGACGCCCCGCGCCCGCAGCCGCTCGAGGGCCAGCGGGCCGCGGGCCTCGGGCAGGTCGTGCCCGACGACGACCACCGACGCGGCGTCGAGGAAGCCCGGATCGAGTCGGCCGAGCGCCCCGGCCTCGTGGACGAGCACCTCGGTCCCGGTCGGCGGTGCGCCGTCGAAGCCGATCGGCGGCGCGGGCGCGACGAGGGCCGCGATCGCCTCCCGGATCGACGCCCGGACGGGCCGCGAGGGATGCACCAGGGCGACCCGGGTCGGCCGGGGATCCGGAGCGAACGGGCCGGCCGAAGCCGGGCCCGAGTCGTCGACGTCGTGGCGCGGTGACTTCATGCTTTCGGACCGTCGCATACGCCGGTGGCCCGACCAAGCGGCGGCGCGGGGGAGCCTTCCCCGAGTCGCACGGGGTCCGGAAATGCCGGCCGTGGCGCGTCGTGAGTGGCCACCGCCGCGCGACGATGCGGATCGGCGCGGTCGTGTCGGCGGGCCGACTGGGGCGTGGCTGCCGGCGACGTCGGTCGGGGCGGGTTCCGCGCCGGCGGATGCGCGCGGCGATGCGGCCGCGGGGAAGCGCCCGTGCGGCGCCGGCCGCCGCCTCGGCCGCGTCGGGCCACTCGGCCGCCTCGGCCGCCTCGGCCGACTCAGCCGCCCAGGGCGTCCACCGTCGGCGTCGCGCCCGATCCGGCGAGGCGGATCGTGGCCCCGGAGGGCTCCGAGCGCTCGTCCCGGAGGCAGGCGAGGACGAGGGCCGCGACCTCCTCGGGGTCCATCGCCGCGTTCCGGGGCACCATCGACTCGTCGAAGAGGCCCCGGAGCATCGGGGTCTCCACCGCCCCCGGGGCGACGGTCCACGCCCGGAGCTCGTGCTCGGCCCCCTCGGCCGCGATCGAGCGGGTGACGCTCTCGAGGGCGGACTTGGAGGCGGCGTAGGCGAGGAAGCCCGGGAAGGGATCGGCGGTCGCCATCGAGCTGACGTTGACCACGCGGCCGCGGCCGGAGGCCACGAGGTGCGGCCACGCGGCCCGCAGGAGGCGGATCGGCCCGAGCAGGTTCACCGCCAGCGCCCGCTCCAGCATCGCCTCGTTGGCCTCGGCGATCGGGGCGAGCTCGGCCACCCCGGCGTTGTTCACGATGGCGTCGAGGCGGCCGCCGGCCGCCTCCGCCGCGTCGACCGCCGCCGCCACCACGCCGCGGGCCGCCGACGGATCGCCGACGTCGGCCGGATGCACGACCGCGCGGCCCCCGGCGTCCCGCGCCGCCTCGTGCAGCGGCTCGGCCCGTCGTCCGACGAGCACCACCGTGCGGCCCTCGCCCAGCAGGCCGCGAGCCACGGCGCGGCCGACGCCGCTCGACGCCCCGGTGACGATCGCGACGCGACCGCCCTGCTCGTCCTCGCTCATCGTCCGACTCCTTCCCCGCCGCTCGTCAGATGAGCCGCGCGATGTCGTTGTAGAAGGTCACCAGGAACAGCGTGCCGAGCAGCATCAGGCCGGCGAGGGTCGCCGCGTTCTGGAACGCCGGCGGCGGCGGCCGGCCGGTGATCGACTCGTACACGAGGTACAGGAACAGCCCGCCGTCCACGATCGGCAGCGGCAGGAAGTTCAGCACCGCGAGGTTCACGCTGATCATCCCCAGCAGGAACAGCAGGTACATCAGTCCGCGGGGCAGCACCTGCACGCCGAGGTCCACGATCCCGACCGGACCGCGGAGCTGGTCCACGCCCACCGTGCGCCGCAGCAGACGGTCGATCGTGAGGTAGGTCATGGTCACGATCTTCACCGTCTCGTCGAAGCCCATCCGGACCGCGGTGACGGGGTTGCCGCCCGCGTCGAGGTCGACCCACGGGGCGTCGAAGAGCGCCGCGGGCACGACGGGCGTCCAGCCGAGCTCGCCCAGCGAGGCGACGTCGGCCGGGGTGAGGACGAGGACGGCGGTCTCGGTCTCCTCGGGGGCGGGGCCGCCGGCGGGCTCGGCGGCGCCGAGCGCGTCGGGGCCGGGCGCGTCGGCGTCCTCGGACTCGGCGGACTCGGGGGCGTCGGCGGACGGAGCGGCATTCGCGGCCGCCGCGATCGCGGCGTCGAAGCGTCGCCAGCGGACAGGCACCTCGAGGTCCTCGCCCGTCGGCGCCGCCGCGGCGGCGTCCACCAGCGCGCGGCGGAGCTCGCGCCAGTCCTCGACCGGCCGCTCGCCGACCGCGAGGATCCGCGCCCCCGGCGGGAGCCCGGCGAGGGCGGCGGGCGAGGACCGGGCGGACTCGAAGGTCTCGGGGTTCCCCGACTCCTCGGCGCTCAGCAGCCGCGGGGCGGGCTCGGCGATCACCGGCGCGTCGTCGAGCCGGGCGAGGAAGACGCCGATGCGTCCGGCCGGCGAGACCTCGGCCGACACCGTCATCGGGCGGCCGTCGCGCAGGACGCCGAGGGGGATCGTGCCGCCGGCGGCCGGCCGCAGCTCGGCGGCGAGGGTGGCGAAGCTCGGCCACGCCCGCGGCCCGACGGCGGTGATGACGTCGCCCGGCCGGAGCCGCTCGCGATTGGGGCTGGTCTCGTCGAAGTCGCGGACCACCAGCGGCTGCACCATGCCCGCGAGCCCGGGCTCGGCGGTCACGCCCGGCGTGTCGCCGCGGACGGGGGCGGTCGGCCAGATCAGGACGTCGTAGGCCGGCTCGACCGGGATCTCGACCGTGATCGCCTCGGGGCCGGGATCGGGCTCGAGGGCGACGTCGGTCGCGCCGCGGCCGGGCCGCCACGTCGTCACCAGCGGGGCGCCGTCGGTCGCGTCCGCCGCGGCGACGACCTCGTCCCAGGAGCGCACCGGCGCGCCACCGGCGGTGAGGACCCGCATGCCGGGCGCCAGCGCCGCGACGACGTCCGGATGGTCGGGCAGGGCGCGGGCGAGCTCGGCCGCGACCGCGGGCTCGTCGAGCAGCCGCGGGCCACGGGCGAGGCCCACGCCGATCGAGCGGAGGTTCGACGCGGGGTCGCGCACCGGCTCGAGGTCGAACCGCAGGGTCTCGTCCACGCCCGGACGATCGACCTCGAGGATGAACTCGTCGCCGGGCTTGCTCATCGCGGTGGCGAGCGTGATGTCGGCGAACGTGCGCACCTCGCGGCCGCCCGCCCGCAGGACGCGGTCGCCGGGCTGCACGCCGGGCTCGTCGATGCCGAGGCGGTCCGCGTCCTCGGGCATCGTGACGCCGGCCGGCGTCCCTTCGAACGCCCCCGCCGCGATCGGGGCCTCGAAGCGCACGCCGGCGAGGAACGCGACGACGAAGAGCACCACCGCGAGGATCAGGTTCATCACCACGCCCGCCGACACCACGACCATGCGCCGCGGGATGCTCGCCGACTGGTAGCTGCGCGGATGCGGACTGGTGGCGTCCGGATCGAGGTCGTCCTGCCCGAGCATCTTCACGAAGCCGCCGATGGGCAGCCAGCGGAGGGAGTACTCGGTCTCGTCGAGGCCGAGGGCCCGCTCGGCCTCGATGACGTCGCCCACCGTCGCCTCGCCGCGGGCGGAGGCGGGCAGGCGCCCCTGCTCGTCGAGCCACGTCCGCACGCGGCGGCGGTGCTCCGGCATCGTCGAGCCGGCCCGCAGGCCGAGGCCGCGGCGGTACGACAGGGCGACCGGGCCCATGCCGACCGCGAACGCCTCGGCGCGGATGCCGGCCCACTTGGCGGCGAGGAAGTGGCCGAGCTCGTGCACGAAGATGAGCACGCCGAAGCCGACGATGATGGGCACGATGCTCAGGAGCGTGATCAGCACGGCGAGGGGATCCGGACGCGAGGGACGGCGGGGAGGGCGGACGGCGCGGGGAGCGGACGGCGCGAGGGACGGACGGCCGACCCGCTCAGCGGGAGCCGGCGGCGCGGGACGCGGGCGGACGGGTCGCGGCCCGCTCGACGAGGTCGCGGGCCGCGCCGCGGGCCTGCTCGTCGGCCTCGAGCACGTCCTCGAGGCGGCGGATCGGCGTGGCCGCGAGTGCCGCCACGACCGCCGCCGCGGTCTCGACGACGGCCGGGAATGGTAGACGGCCGGCGAGGAAGGCCTCGACCGCCACCTCGTTGGCCGCGTTGAGGATCGCGCCGGCGGTGCCGCCCCGCTCGATCGCGGCGAGCGCGAGCTCCGGGGCCGGGAATCGATCGGCGTCGACCGGCTCGAACGCCAGCGCCGCGAGGCGCGACCAGTCCAGCCGCGTGCCCGCCCCGGGGATCGAGGCGTCCCCCATCACCGCCTGCTGGATCGGGGTGCGCATGTCCGGCGCGGCGAGCTGGGCCAGCACCGAGCCGTCGTGCAGGCGGACGAGCCCGTGCACGATCGACTGCGGGTGGACGAGGATCGACAGCCGGCCGGCCTCCACGCCGAAGAGGTGGTGGGCCTCGACGAGCTCGAGGCCCTTGTTCATCAGCGACGCCGAGTCCACCGTGACCTTGGAGCCCATCGCCCACGTGGGGTGATCGAGGGCCTGCTCCACCGTCGCCGTCGCCATCCGCTCGCGCGACCAGGTGCGGAAGGGCCCGCCCGAGGCGGTGAGGACGATCTCGGCCACGTCCCGCGGCGACGCGACGGCGGCGAGGCACTGGGCGATCGCGGCGTGCTCGGAGTCGACCGGCAGGAGCCGCACGCCGGCCCGGCGGACCGCGGGCATCACGAGGTCGCCGCCGGCGACGAGGCTCTCCTTGTTGGCCAGCGCGACGTCGCAGCCCCGCTCGATCGCGGCGAGGGTCGGCCGCAGGCCCGCGACGCCGACGATCGCCGCCACCACCAGATCGCCCGGCCGGGCGACGCGCTCCACCAGCTCGAGGGCGGCGTCGGGGCCGACGATCCACTCGCCGCCGGCGTCGAGCGGCGGCCGCTCCGCGGCCGGGTCGGCGATCGCCAGCGGCATCGGCCCGAACTCCGCCGCGAGGGCGGCGAGGCCGGCCGCGTCGCGCCCCGCGGCCGCCCCGACGAGCCGGAGGTCCGGGCCGCCCGTGGCCGCGGCGTGGCGGACGACGTCCACGGTGCTGCGGCCGATCGAGCCGGTCGCGCCGAGCAGCAGCACGCGGCGGCCGCCGGGGCCCGGGGAACGGGCGTCGTCGGGGTCGGTCACGGGAGGCTCCGCGGCGGGAGGTGGACGAGCGACGCGGGCCGGCGCGGACGGCCCCGGCCCCCCGCGCCGCCGGGGCTCAGGAGTCCTGCGACTCGATCACGGTCGTGCGGGCCACGCGCTTCCGGCTGCCGTAGAGCGGACGCCGTCGCGGCTTGGGCTCGGTCGTGGTCGCGGAGCTCGACGACTCGTTCGTCTTCTTCGAACGCCGGGAGCTGCCGGAGGGCGCGGGCGGGGCCGGGGCTGCCGCGGCCGGATCAGGTGCCGGCGCCGGCGCGCGGTCCTCGTCCCGGCGATCGTCCGCGCCGCGGTCGCCGGATGCGGCACCGCCGCCGTCCCCGCCGTCCCCGTCGCCGCCGCCCTTGCGGCGCCGTCGGCGTCGACGTCGTCGTCGCTTGCGGCCGCCGCCCTCGCCGTCACCGCCGCCGTCGTCGTCGCCGCCTTCGTGGCGGCCGCCGCCGTCGTCGCTCGAGTCGGGCGACGCGTCGCCGCCACCGTCGTTGCCGGCCGGATCGGGCGCCGGCTCCGGGGCCGGGGTCGGGGCCGGCGGTGCGAGGTGGGCCCGCAGGCGACCGACCTCCTCGCCGGTGAGCCGCTTCATGTGGCTCTTCGCCTCGATGCCGAGCTCGATCGCGGCGTCGAGCACCGCCCGCGACTTCAGCTCGAGGACCTTGGCGAGCTCGAAGACCTTCATCGGCTCGGGCTCGGGCTCGGGCTCGGGTGCGGGTGCCGCCGCCGGGGCCGGGGTCCGGGCCGGCTCCGACGATCCGCCGCCCGCCTCGGGCGCGCCGCCCTCGGACCCGGCCTCGCCGTCCTCGCCGCCCTTGCGGCGACGGCGACGACGCCGACGGCGCCGCTTGCGGCCCCCGCCCTCGCCCTCGTCCTCGCCGTCCGCCGCGTCCCCGCTCCGCTCGCGGTCGCGATCCTCGTCGTCGCGGCCCCGCGCCGCGGCCGCGGCCTCGGCCGCCTCGCGGGCCGCCTCCTCGGCCTCCTCCTCCTCGATCGCGGCGAGCTCCTCCTCGAGCCCCTCGGACAGCGCGATCGCGGTGGCGTCGGCCGGCGCCGGCTTGCGGCGACGGCGGCGACGGCGACGACCGCCGCCCTCGCCCTCCTCCCCCTCGACGTCGTCGTCGAGGCTCGCCTCGAGCTCCGCCGCCTCCTTCTCGAGGACCTCGAGCTTCGGATGCTTGCGCGGCTGGAAGAGCATCAGGTCGAGGTCGGCGTTGCGCTCGTCGTACGCGTAGTAGTCCACGCGGTCGACCGGGATGTCGTCGCTCACCCGCACGTCCACCGCCTTGCCGGTGTGGTCCTCGAGGTGGACCAGGTCGCGTCGCTTGCGACTGAGCAGCACCGACGAGACCCGCGGCGAGCACACGATCTCCAGTCGCTGCACCCGCGGCTGGTCGAGGTACAGCGCGACGTGCCGGATGACGTCGGCCCCGAGCGAGTCGGGCGCCTGCACCTCGCCCCGCCCCTGGCAGGTCGGGCACGGCGTGAAGTGGCCGCTCCGCAGGCTCGGCCGCATCCGCTGCCGGGTCATCTCGATCAGCCCGAACTCGCTGATCCGGCTGATCGAGGTGCGGGCGCGATCCCGCTTGAGGTTCTCGCGGAAGCGGTCCTCGATCGCCTTGCGGTGGCGGGCGTGCCGCATGTCGATCAGGTCGTTGACCACCAGGCCGCCGAGGTCGCGGAGCCGCAGCTGCCGGGCGATCTCGTCGACCGCCTCGCAGTTCGTCCGGTAGGCGTTGGTCTCGCTGTCCCGGGCCGAACGGCTCTTGCCGCTGTTCACGTCGATGGCGACGAGGGCCTCGGTCTGCTCGATGACCAGCGCGCCGCCGGACCGCAGCGGCACCTCGCGGCTGTGGATGAGCTCGATCTGCCGCTCGACGCCGAAGGCGTGGAAGATCGGCGTGGACCGGGCGTACCGCACCACCCGCGGGGCCGAGCGCGGGGCGACGACCCGCAGGAAGGCCGAGACCCGCTCGTAGGCCGACTGCGAGTCGACCACGATCGCCTTGATCGACGGCCGCAGCACGTCGCGGACGGTCCGGATCACCAGGTCGCTCTCGGTGTAGAGCGGGCACGGGGCCCCGACCTTGTCGATCCGCTTCTCCATCTGCCGCCAGAGCCGGGTCAGGTAGGCGACGTCGCGCTTGATCTCGGTCTTGGTCCGGCCCATGCCGGCGGTGCGGAGGATGAAGCCGAAGCCGTCCGGCAGGTCCAGTGCGTCGAGGATCTTCCGCATCTCGCGGCGACTGTCGTCGTCGTCGATCTTGCGGGTGACGCCGACCCGATCCATGTCGGGCATCATCACGAGCAGGCGACCGGGAATCGAGAGGTAGCTCGTGAGCGTCGGGCCCTTGGACCCGATGCCCTCCTTGAGCACCTGCACGAGGATCTCCTGGCCCCGCTTGAGCGCCTCCTGGATCGAGGGTCGCTCGCGCCGCGGGGTCTTCTTGCCGACCCGCTCCGTGCTGCCGGAGCCCGGGAAGTACCGCGGGTGCAGGTCGGAGATGTGCAGGAAGCCGTTGGCCCCCTGCCCGTAGTCGACGAACGCGGCCTGGATCGCCGGCTCGACGTTGACCACGCGTCCCTTGTAGATGTTGCCGACGTTGGTCGCGGTGGCGGACCGCTCGACGAAGATCTCCTCGAGGTGCCCGTCCTCGAGCACCGCGATGCGGCACTCGTCGTCGGCGAGGTCGTTGATGACCATCACCTCGTCGCCCGCGGGCTCGACGACGGTGGACTGCACCTCGGACTCGCGGCCCCGCGAGCGCTTCTTCTTCGTCTTGACCTTCTTCTTCTTCCGGGACGGGGCGGGTGCGGCCTCGTCGTCCGCATCGGCCGTGTCGGCCGTGTCGGCCGCGGCATCGCCGCCGTCGGCGTCGGACCCGGAGCCGGCGTCCCCGGACGGCTCGTCCGAGGCCTCGGGCACCTCGGGCGCCGGCTCGTCCGTCTTCTTCTTCGAGCGCGAGCGCTTCCGCTTGGGCTTCGGTGCGGCCGCCTCGGCCTCGGGCCCGGCCGGCGCTTCGGCGCCGGCATCGCCGGTCGTCTTGGACGCCTCGTCGCCGGCGACCGCATCCGGCGCGTCGCCGGCCGCGGCATCCGCGACGGGCTCGGCCGGCGCCGCGGGCGGCTCGGCGGTGTGGGTGGTGGACTTCTTCCTGGTCTTCAGCCGCCGCCGCTTGGGGGCGGGAGCGGACTCCGCGGCCTCGGAGGGCGCGTCGATCGACTCAGCGGCCTCGGGGGCCGCATCGGGGGTGGCGTCGTGGGTCACCGGGACTGGTTCCTCTGGTGAGCACCCGAACCCCGCCGGCGGCGTCCCCGGTCCCGTCGCACCGGCCGCGGAGTCGACGCGGCCACGGGGCCGGCGACGGAGCGGACGAGGATGCGGGAGAACGGAGGAGGGCCACGGAGGATGACTCGGGCGGGTCCGCCGCGCTCGCGGGAGCGGGCGCTCCGCGGGGGGGCCTTCCGGAGCGGGGCCTCCGCCGGTCCGCCGTCCCGCCCGGGGGCGGAGGCGTCGTCGGAGACCCGGGTCCGGGGTGCTCGACCCGCGGCGGACCGGGTGATGAATTGCCGGTCCCCGTTCCCCGGGTCGCCGGAGCGGGTCTCCTCGCCGCCGAGTGCGGCCGCTCCCCGAGGGAACGGCGACGACTCGTTCAGCGCTGGGGACCCAGCACCCAGGCGTCCTCGGATCCGGGGACCACCTTCTCGAGCTCTTCCCGGAGCGTGCGCACGATCTGCCGCTCCGAGTCGAACGAACCGACTTTCCTGGCCAGCCGCTCGCAGGACTCGACGTCCACCGAGCGGATGACCCGCTTCACGGCCGGGATCTGTCCCGGCACCATGGACAGGGTACGCAGACCCAGTCCGACCAGCAACATGGTATAGATCGGCTCACCGGCCATCTCACCGCACAAACTCGTGTCGACCTCGAATCGTCGGGCCGCCCGGATGACCGCCTTGATGAGGTGGATGACCGCCGGATGGCTCCCCGAGTACAGGTTCGCGACGCTCGCGTTGCCCCGGTCGACCGCCAACGTGTACTGGATCAGGTCGTTGGTGCCGATCGAGAAGAATCGCACCTCGCGGGCGAAGGTGGACGCCATGAGGGCCGCGGAGGGCACCTCGATCATGATCCCGAGGTCGATGTCCTCGTCGAAGGCGTGGCCCTCGTCCCGCAGCTCCTCCTGCACGTCGCCCACGATCATGCGGGCCTGCTTGAGCTCGTCGGAGGTCGAGACCAGCGGGAACATGACCCGGACCGGCCCGAACGCGCTGGCCCGCAGGATGGCCCGCAGCTGGGTGCGGAACATCGGCAGGTTCTGCAGGCAGTACCGGATGGACCGCAGGCCGAGCATCGGGTTCCGCTCGGGCTCCTCGGCCTGCTGCTGGGTGTACTTGTCGGCCCCCAGGTCCATCGTGCGGATCGTGAGGGGCCGGCCGCCGAGGAGCTCCACCGCCCGGCGGTACTCCTCCAGCTGCTCCTCCTCGGTCGGCTCGCGGCGGGCGGTCAGGTAGAGGAACTCCGTGCGGAACAGGCCGACGCCGTCCCCCCCGCCCGCGATGAGGTCCGGGACCTCGCGGGCGAACTCGATGTTGCCCAGCAGGTCGATGCGGGTGCCGTCGCGGGTGACGGCCTCCAGCTCGGCCGTCTCGCGGATCCTCGCCCGCTCGGACGCCATCCGGGCCATGCCCTGCTCGAACGCCTCGACCGTCAGCGGGTCGGGGTTCACCACCACCGTGCCGCCGAGGCCGTCGACGATGATGCGGTCTCCGTCGTCGCACGCCTCGGTCAGCCGCTGGCAGCCGACCACCACCGGGATGCCCAGCGCCCCGGCCACGATCGCGGTGTGCCCGGTCCGGCCGCCGAGGTCGACCGCGAGCGCGAGGACCTTGGAGGTGTCGAGATTCGCGGCCTCGGCCGGCGTGAGCTCGTGGGCCACCACCACGACGGGCTCGGTGACGCGGGCGAGCCGGTCGCCGTCGGCCCCGAAGATCCGGGCGAGGATCCGCTTGTCGAGGTCGAGGACGTCGCCCGCCTTCTCCTTGAAGACCTGCCCCTCGAGCGAGCGGAAGCGGTCGGCGAGCTGGCGGAACGCCTCGGAGACGGCGTAGGCGACCGAGACCCGCTGGTGCTCGATCATCTCGCGGATCGGCCCGATGAGCGACGGATCGCCGAGCAGGCCGAGGTGGAAGGCGAAGATCTTCGCCGGCTCCTCGCCGAGCTTCTCCGCCGCGTGGTCGCGGTCGCGCTCGAGGTCGGCCCGGACCTCGGCCAGCACCTGCTCGAGCCGCGCGAGCTCGCGCGGGACGTCGCCCGCCGGAATCGAATGCATCGGCACCCGGATCCGCACGTCCTCGTAGGTGAACGCCCGCCCGATCACCACGCCGGGGGCGACGGGGATGCCCTTGACGACTTCCATCGGGACCGATCGAGGGAGGAGACGGTGGCCGCGACCGCACGGTCGCCGGCGACAGGGCCGAGTATAGCCGCGACCCGGTCAGTCCCCGTCCACGCCCGGCCCCGTCGCCGCAGCGGTCCGCGCTCGTCTCCCCGCCCGCGGCTCGGCGCGTCAGCCCCAGGCGCCCAGCACCTCGAGCAGGTCGGCGAGCGTGACCGCGCAGTCCTCGTCGAGGTCGCCGACGCAGTCGCACGCGCCGCATCCCTCCGGACAGGGGCCCCACGCCGAGAGGATCGCGAGCACGTCGCCGAGTCCCGCCCCGCCGTCGCCGTCGACGTCGCCCGGTGCCTCGGGGCACGCCCGCTCGAGGATCCACACGAGGTCCGGCCCGAGCATCGCGACCGCCAGCCGCGTGCCGCTCGCGTCGAGGGCGAGGTTGCCCCACTGGACCTGGTCCTCGGCCTGCAGGCCGTCGAGCACGACGGCCGACGTGCCCGCCCCCGGATCGACGCGAAGCACGCGGGCATCGCCGCCGTCGAGGGGCGCCGCGTCGAGGACGAGGAGCGTTCCGTCCGCCGGATCCGCGACCACCGCCTCGGGACGCCCGAGCGGCGGATCGACCGCGACCACGGCGAGTCCGGGGCTGCCGGCGTCATCGGCCACCCGCCACAGGACACCCGTGTCGTCCGGACCGCCGAACCGATCGACGATGAAGATCTCGTCCGTCGTCACCGCGACGTCGACCGGGTCGTCGAACGCGGGGTCGTCGCCGAGGATCGCCGTCTCCCCCTCGGCCGCGTCGGCCGAGAATCGCCACAGCCCCTCGGGACCGTTGAAGCCGCGGTCGACGACCACGCCGTCGCCGGGCGCGAGCCACGGCCCCGCGTGGTCGGCGGGCGCGAACGTCATTCCGACCGGATCGTCGTCGCCGCCCGCGAAGCCCGAGACCCAGGTGGTCCAGTCCGCGCCCGGGTCCGGGGCGAGACGGCGCACCCGCCCGCCGTAGTCGTCGGCTCTGAACGCGGCACCGGTCGCGGGATCGACGGCGAGTCCGCCGACCCACTCCGAGAGGGTGCCGGCGGTGGTGAGGGTGCCGTCCTCCGCGAGCCGGCGCACGCTGCCCGAGGAGATCCGCTGGCCGACCAGCAGCGTCCCGCCCGGCTCGAAGGCGAGCCCGAGCGGCTGCGGGACCGAGGCCTCGAGCACGACCGACCAGCCCGACTCGACGGGGGTCGGCGGGGCGGCGGCGACGGGGACGGCGACCGCGACGGTCGCGACTCCGCACGTGAGGCCGGCGGCGACGAGCGGCCGGCGACGAGCGGCGGCGGCGGGACGGAACGGGACGATGGAACGAGTCATGGATGTCCTCCTCGAACGGCGGGCGGTGGACAGTGGTCGGCGAGCAGTG
>CAYLNM010000052.1:0-24891 GCA_964385045.1 uncultured Isosphaeraceae bacterium | reverse complement strand
GGGCAGCGCGGGGCGGCGTCGGGCAGCGCGGGGCGGCGTCGGGCAGCGCGGAGCGGCGTCGGGCAGCGCGGGGCGGCGTCGGGCGGTGGAACGCGGCGCACCGCGGCGTGGGGCCGACATCGTGCCCCCACCGGGTACTCAGCCTCCGCGGCCGAGCATCGGGCCGCCGGCCCCGGCGGTGGCCCGGACGATCGCCCCGGCGGCCGCGACCTGCACCATCGCGCTGCGGTCCTCGAGCATCCGGGCGAGCGTGGGCAGCACCTCGGGGGCCCGGAACCAGCCGAGCCCGTTGGCGGCCTGGGCCCGCAGGGTCTGGGCGTCGCTCCCGACGAAGGTGAGCATGACGCGGACGGGGGCGGTCTCGGGCCGCATCCGGGCGATGGCGGTGGCGGCGGCCATTCGCACCTCGGCCGGGGCCGCGGGCTCGTTGCTCGGCGGCTCGTTGCGGGTGGCGATCCACGCGAGGGTCCGCAGCGAGGCCTCGTCGCGCAGCTCGCCGCAGATCTGGGCCGCGAGGGCGGTGAGCTCCTCCTCCCCGTCGCCCGCGAGCAGGGCCGCGCGGATGATCTCGACGTCCTCGAGCCGGTCCTCGAGCCGGTAGGCGGCCTCGGCCATCTGCAGGTCGACGGCCCGGAGGGCATTGGGCGGCGCGGTGGGCAGCCGGCGGCCGTAGGCGGCCCGCAGCATGCTCGCGGCCGAGGGGTCGCCCATCAGGCCGAGGACCATCGCCGCGTTCCCTCGCTCCTCGATCGAGGAGCCGACGAGCATGGCCGAGAGCGGCGAGGGGTCGACCGGGCGGCCGCAGCGGTCGAGGGCGAAGATCGCGGCCGCCCGCACGGAGCCGGAGCGGTCGGCGAGCAGCGGCTCCACGAGCGGGGCGAGGTCGGTCAGCCGCTTGCGCCCGACCATCATCGCGGCGGTGAACCGCACCCCGCGGTTGCGGTCGCCGAGGCCGAGTCGCACGGCGGGCCCGAGGCGGTCGGGCACGAGGGCGAGGGCCTCGATCGCATTGGCCCGCAGCAGCGGCACGTCCGAGGCCGCGGCGTGCGACAGCAGATCGAGGGCGGCCGACCGCAGCGCCGCCGTCTGTCCGGCGTCGAGTCGCTCGGGCACGTCGAAGCGGCCGAGCCCGGGCTCGCCGCGGCGGGCCCACGCGTCGCGGGTGCCGAAGGTCGACTCGGGGCGGGCGGCCGGGCGGACGGCGATCGGGCCGCCCGCGGAGGCGGCCGCCGAGCCGCCGGCCCCCGAGGAGCCCGAGCCGGAGCTGGAGCATCCGGCGGCGAGCAGGGCCGGGACGGCGGCGGCCAGGCCGGCGGCGAGCCACCGTGCGGGCCGGGGAAGCCGCCGGACCCGGGCGGCCCCGGCGTGGGGGCGCGGGCGGTGCGTCGTGGTGTCAGCCATCGAGAGCCTCCGTGCGGCGGCCGCGGAGCATCGCGGCGACGGCGAGGGCCCCGGCGAGACCGAGGCCGATCCAGGGCCAGACCGGCCCGATGCGTGCGTACGTCGTTCGTCCGTTTCGACTCGCGTGCGGCACGTCCACCACGAGCACGCCCTCGAGATCCGCGGTCCCATAATCCCCGTCCCCGAGCCGCGCGTCGATCCGCCCCGCCGCGTCGATCAGCATCGAGTACCCGGTGTTGACCGCGCGGACCACCGGCCGGCGATGCTCGATCGCCCGCAGCCGGGCGATCTGGGCGTGCCGCCGCCGCCCCGCCGCCGAGTCGCCGAACCAGCCGTCGTTGCTCGCGTTCAGGATGAGGTCCGCTGGCCCCTCGAAGGAGGTGACCGCCGTGTTCCCATCCCCACCGTCCCCGGCGCCCCCGGCGCCCCCGGCGCCCCCGGCGATCCCGCCGCCCTCACCGATCCCCCGCGGCTCGAGCGACCAGGCGTCGGCGTGTACCAGCCGGTGGACCGTCGCGGGCACGGTGATCTCGAAGCAGATCGGGGCCGCGACCCGCCAGGTCGGGACCGCGTTCACGGAGGCGGAGCGGGGGTCGTCGCGGTTGGCGATGCGAAGCGGCTCCGTCCGATCGCCCGCCGAGAGGTCGAACGTCATCCCCCGCGCGCCGAGGGCGAGCAGCTGCCGCTCGAGCCACGGCCACGCGGAGATGTAGGGCATCGTCTCGCCGAAGGGCGTGAGGAACGTCTTGTCGTACCGCTGCCGCCCGCCGTCCGGGGCGATCGACACCACCGCGTTGGTGCGGCGACCGAAGACGTACCGCCAGCCGTCGCCCGCGGGCGTCGCCTCGAGGGCGTCGAGGTGGTTCGTGCCCGCGAGGATCGTCGCCCCGGTCTCGGCCGCGAGCCGCTCGACCGCGGCCGGGAACATCGCCCGCACGTCGCCGATGCGCTGGAGGGTTGCCCGCACCGACGGATCGAAACCGAAGCCGGGCAGCATCGTCTCGGGCAGCACGATCGCATCGACCGGCCGCGGCTCGAGTCCGCCCTCCCCCGCCGCCGCATCCGCCGCGGCCGCCGCGGCCATGTCGAGCCACCGCTGCAGCGACTCGACCTGGTCCCGGATCGGCCAGCCGACCTTGTTGTCCTGCGGCAGCGCGGTCTGCACGATCGCCAGCCGCGGCCCCCGCAGGCCGTTCGAGTCGCGGTTCACGATGTCCGTGAGCTCGATGTCGTCGACCACGAAGCCGCCGTGCAGCGGCACCACGACGAGGATCGCCCCCGCGAGACCCGTCGCCGCGAGCCGCGCCCGCGTCGCCGCCCGCCCCGCGGCTCGACCGCCCCGCCGGTCCGCGAGCAGCCGGGCGACGTCGAGCACGGCCCCCGACACCACCGCGACGAGGAAGCCGGTGAAGAACCCGCCGAGCACCGAGGCCGACTGCACCAGCGCCGGCGCCTCCACCAGCGGATGCGCGAGCAGGTACCACGGGTAGCCGTCGAAGAGGAAGACGCCGCGCACGGCCTCCATCCCGGTCCACGCGGCGCCGAGCGCGATCGCCACCGGCAGGCCGTCGAGCGGCCCGCCACGGCGGACGGGTCGCACGAGCAGCCCCGTGAGGGCGGGCCACAGTCCGCAGTAGAGCGCGAGCAGCGGCCAGCCGAGTGCGGTCACGTCCTGCATCCACGCGTCGAGCATCAGCCACGCGGCGGCGTGCGGGAGCCAGAGTCCGACGAAGGCCGCCCGCCGCGAGCGGGCGCGGAGGGCGGCGTGCGCGACGAGGGCCGGCCACGCGACCACGAGGGGCCAGAGGCCCGCGGGCGGGAAGGCGAGTCCGAAGACGAGGGCGGCGGCGCCGCCGCGGAGCAGCGCAGGGCCGAGGCCGGGCACGCCCCACCGCCACCGGCGGCCGCCGGATGCGTCCCCCCCGGACGGAGCCTCAGCGCCCGGCATAGTCGATGATCGCTCCGATCTCGCTGCGGAGATCCTTGCGGTTCACCACGCGATCGACGAATCCGCAGTCGCGCAGGAACTCCGCCCGCTGGAAGCCCTCGGGCAGCTCCTGGCGGATGGTCTGCTGGATGACGCGGGGGCCGGCGAAGCCGATCAGGGCCTGCCGCTCGGCGAGGATGACGTCGCCGAGCATCGCGAAGGAGGCGGTCACGCCGCCGGTGGTCGGATCCGCGAGCACGCTGATGAACAGCCCCCCCGCCTCGTGGAACCGGGCGAGGGCCGCCGAGGTCTTGGCCATCTGCATGAGCGAGAAGCCGCTTTCCATCATGCGGGCGCCGCCGGAGGCCGAGACGATCACCAGCGGCAGCTCGGCGTCCTCGGCCGCCTCGATCGCGCGGGCGATCTTCTCCCCCACCACCGAGCCCATCGAGCCGCCGAGGAAGGTGAAGTCCATCACCGCGAGGACGACGCGGCGCCCCTTGACGAACGCCATGCCGCTCAGCACCCCCTCGTTGCTGCCGGTCTTCCGGCGCGCCGACTCGAGCCGCTGCGGATAGGGCTTGAGGTCGACGAAGGACAGCGGGTCGACCGACGTCAGCGCCGCGTCCATCTCCTCGAAGCTGCCCGGATCGACCAGCTGCGTGACCCGCTGCCGGGCGGACACCCGGAAGTGGTGCTCGCACTCGGGGCAGACCCAGAGGTTGTTCTCGACCGCGCGGCGGAAGAGCGAGCGGGCGCACGCCGGGCACTGGATCCAGAGGCCCTCGGGCACGGCCTTCTTGCCGCGGCTCATCTCGGCCACGTCGGCCCAGGTGCGGGGCGAGTGCGGCGGTCGCTCGGTGGTGCTCATGCTCGGCTCCGGCCGCGGGCGGGAGGCCCGGGGGACCCCGCCGGCGCGGTCGTCAAGGGTGTGCCGCCCGGTGGGCGGCGTCAAGGGCGCGGGTGCCCGGCCGCCGCTCGGGCGGTGGCCGCGCTCCGCCCGGCCCCGCGGATCGCGTCGATCGCGGCCTCGGCGTCCTCGGCCCCGTAGATCGCCGACGCGGCGACGAGGACGTCGCACCCCGCGGCCCGGCACTCGGGGGCGGTCGCGGGCGACACCCCGCCGTCCATCTGCAGCCGCTGCTCCGGCCGCAGCCGGTCGGCGATCGTCCGCGTCTTCGCGAGCGTCTCGCCGATGAACGACTGGCCGGAGAAGCCGGGATTCACGCTCATGACGAGGACGAGGTCCACCGCGTCGATCCACGGCAGGACCGTCTCGAGCGGCGTGGGCGGGTTGATCGCGATCCCGGCGGTCATGCCGGCGTCGCGGATCGAGGCGATCGTCGCCGCGTGATCGCCGGCGGTCTCGACGTGGAACGTCACGTGGTCGGCCCCCGCGTCGGCGAAGGGCCGCACGAAGTCCGCGGGGTCCGTCACCATCAGGTGCACGTCGAGGCAGGCCTCGGGCAGGTGCCGCCGCAGCGAGCGGCAGAGGGCGGGGCCCATCGTCAGGTTCGGGACGAAGTGCCCGTCCATGACGTCGAGGTGGAGCAGGTCGGCCCCGTCCTCGAGGACGCGGGCGGCGTCGCGGCCGAGGACGGCGAAGTCCGCCGAGAGGATCGACGGGGCGACCAGGGGCAGGCGGGGCGGCGAGGCGAGAGCGGTGCGCATCGGCGGGGCGGCTCCGGGGGCGGCGGCGAGGCGGCGGCGAGGCGGCGAAGCGAGGCGGCGAGGCGTCAAGCCTGGATGCCGCGGCGGGCGTCGCGGGACGCGTGCGCGAGGTCCGGCGGGACCGGGACGTCATCGTGCTCGCGGGGCGGGAACGACACCGCCGCCCGCGGGGGGCGGCGGCGACTGGGCGTGGCTCCGGGTCCCGGGCCGGAGTCGCGGCCGGGTCGATGGCGGCCGCGGGGGGCCCGGCCGACCCCGGGGCGACGGCGCGGGCGTCAGCCGTCCCGCCGCTGGTCGCGGATCTCCTGGTAGGCCTCGAGCGTGCGGCGGTAGCGCGGCTTGACCGCGGTCGGGGCGATGCGGAACGCCCGGCGCTGCATGCGGACGGCCATGTCGAGCTCGCCCTTCCGCAGGTGGACCATCGCCTGCATCGCCAGCGGCCGCGGATCGTCGGGCCGCATCGCCTCCTTCGCCTGCTCGACGAGGGCCATCGCCACGTCGAGGTCGCGCTGCTCCTCGGTCAGCTTCGGCGAGTCCGCAATGTAGCTCGCGAGGTCGAGCAGGAACCGCGGGTCCGTCGCGTAGGTCTCCCGCAGCTCGGCGACGAAGGCGTAGGCGGCCGCGCGATCCTCGCGGTCCACCACGAGCGACTCGAACTTGTCGATGTTCTCGAGGGCGAAGACGCGCGGGTCGAGCAGGAGCAGCTCCGCGTGGTGCTGCTCGTAGAGCCGCCAGTTGCCGACCTGCCGCGCCGTGTCCTTGGCCCTCCGCAGCGGCTCGGTACGCCGCATGAGCTCGGCATCGAACCGCTGGCTCATGATCAGCGGGAAGAGCTCCTCGCGGTCGGACTCCTGCCCGGTGCCGACGTACTGGATCTTGCCCCCGGCGTCGACGACGAACATCGTGCTGCCGTCGACGGTCGGGGCGTCGGCCGCCTCGACCCACGCCCGCCAGGTCTTCTGCCGGTCGTCGATCCCGATCGGGACCTCGAGGTCGGGGCCGAGCTCCCGCGTGAAGCGCTGCACGTCGGAGGCGCTCGCCTTGGTGATGCCCACCACCTCGAACTGATACTGGGCGGTGAAGGCCTTCAGGAACTCCAGCACCGCGACGGCCATCATGCCGTCGGCGTCGCGCCGCGGCCGCTCGAAGAAGATGACGAAGTAGGTGGTGCCGTTCTCGAAGGTCACCGGATCGCCGTTGATCCACTCCTCGACGTCGAGCGGCGGCGCCTCGTCGCCCACGCGGAGCGAGCGGCGCTGGGCCTCCGCCGTCTCGGCGGGGACGAGCGCGAACAGGATGGCGATCACGAGCAGGATCGGAAGCCGTCGGACCATCGTTCCTCCAGTCGCGGACGAGCCGCGGGACGGGTCGGGGCGGGGAGCGTGGGGGCGGGCCGGGCCCGCGGAAGGGCACCGTCCGGCGTGGCGGCCGGGCCGTGCCCGCATCGATTCTCGCGGCGCGGGGGGCGCCGGACAAGCCCGCGGCGATTCCCGGGCTTCCCGGCCCCTGCCCGAAGGCGACGCGGCCCTCAGGCCGGATCGAGCGCCGAGACGCTGGCGAAGGACGCGCCCTCGAGCATCTTGAGGCTCGCGCCCCCGCCGGTCGAGACGTGGGACACGCGATCGGCCAGTCCCATGCCCTCGATCGCCGCCGCGGAGTCGCCGCCGCCCACGATCGTGGTCGCCCCGGCGTCCGTGGCGGTCACGAGCGCCTCGGCCACCGCCCGCGTCCCGGCGTCGAAGGGCGGGGTCTCGAAGACGCCCATGGGGCCGTTCCACACCACGGTCCGGGCCGAGCGGAGGATCTCGGCGTAGCGGGCCCGGGTCGCGGGGCCGATGTCGAGGCCCATGAGCCCGTCCGGGATCGCCCCCGAGCACGTCCGAGTCTCGACGTCCGCCTCGAGCCGCTCGGCGCAGACGTGATCCTCGGGCAGGTGGACGGCGGTGTCGGCCGCCTCGGCCTCGGCGAGGACCTCGGCCGCCTCCTCGAGCACGTCCGACTCGACGCGGCTCGCACCGACCGCCTCGCCGCGGGACATCATCAGGGTGTAGCTCATCGCCCCGCCCACGAGGATCGTGTCGACCCGGTGGGCGAGGTTGCGGATCGCGCCGAACTTGTCGCTCACCTTCGCTCCGCCGAGCACCGCGACGAAGGGCCGCTCGGCCTGCTCGATCGACCGCTGCAGGAACTCGAGCTCGGTGCGGAGAAGGTGACCGGCCACCCGCGGCCGTCCCGCCATCGCCTCGGGCACCGCGACCATCGAGGCGTCCGACCGGTGGGCGGTGCCGAAGGCGTCGTTGCAGTAGACGTCGGCCATGGAGGCGAGCCGGCGAGCGAAGTCCGCGTCCCCGGCCTTCTCTCCCGCCTCGAACCGCAGGTTGTCGAGGACGAGCACCTCCCCGTCGCCGAGGCTCGAGGCGGCCTCGGCCGCCTCGTCGCCGACGCAGCTGCCGGGCACGAAGCGGACCGCGGGGCCGTCGAGCAGGTCGCGGAGTCGATCGGCGCACGGCTCGAGCGACAGGCCCGGCTCGGGTCCGGTGCCGCCCGGACGGCCGAGGTGGCTCATGAGGATCGCCCGGCCGCCGCGATCGACGACCGAGCGGATCGTGGGCAGGGCGAGCCGGATGCGGCGGTCGTCGGTGATGGTCCCGCCGTCGAGCGGGACGTTGAAGTCCACGCGGATCAGGACGCGGCGGCCGGCCACGTCCACGTCGTCGATGGTCGCGCGGGCGGTGGACTCGCTCATGGCGGCACTCCGGGTCACGGCAGGGAAGATCGGGCGTCGCGGGGTCCCGGACGCCGCGCCGCGGGGTCGCGGCGAACGCGGACGAGCCGGGCGCGGCGTCGTGTGAGAGGGCGGGGAAATGTAGCAGGCTGCTTCCGCCCCCCCGCCGCCCCGGTCCACGGTCCGGCCGACTCCGGCGGTCCGGGGCACGGATCGGGGATCGCGTCCCGCCCCGAACGGGGGTCGCCGTCAGCCGCGGGCGGCGGCGACGAGGGCCGCGAGGATCCCTGACCCGAGCCGAGGGTCGGCGGTGCGCTCGGGGTGCCACTGCACGCCGACGAAGAAGCGGCGATCGGGATCGTGGACGGCCTCCACCAGGCCGTCGTCCGCCACCGCGGCCACCGCGAGCCGGCCGGGATCCCGCACCGCCTGTCGGTGGTTGCTGCAGACGGTCCCGGCGCCGAGCGGGCCGTCGACCGGGTGGTCGCGGTGCCCCCAGTGGCGCTCGGCCGACGGCCAGGCGTCGGGCAGGTGCTGATCGAGGTCCCCCCCCGCGTCGAGCGCCATGAGCTGCATCCCGAGGCAGATGCCGAGCACGGGCAGGTCCGGCCGGGCGGCGGCGGCCCCGAGCAGGGCAAGCTCGAACGCCTGCCGGTCCGGGGCGACCGGGCGTGCCGCGGGGTGGGTCGCCCGCCCGAACGCGGTCATGTCGGGATCGTCTCCTCCGCTGAGGACCAGCGCCTCGCACCGGCGGGCCGCCTCGAGCCCCGTCGCGGAGGGCACGAGCACCACCGGGACGCCCCCCGCGGCCGCGATCGCGTCGACGTACGGGCGGCGGAGGAAGAACCGCTCCGGGTCGGCGTCGGCCGTGATCCCGACGAGGGGCGGGCGCGGCGGGGTCTCGGAGGAGGCTGCGGTGTCGGGCTGCGGGGACGGATGCACGGCGTCATCATCCCAGCGCAGCGGCGGTGGCGGGCAACGGCGACGGCGTGCGGCGACCGCGCATGAAAAAGGGTCGCCGTTCCACCCTGTCGGTGGGGGTCGACAGGCGCAGCGGGAACGGCGACCGAGCGTGGAGGAGGACCGGTGGCGGGTGGGGTGGGGGGAGGTCGCCACCGATCACGCACTCCTACGCCTCGGGATCGCCCGCGGATCCACCTCGGAGTCGGAATTCCGCCCGGATTCGGCGGTTTCGGCCGGTCGTCGGGCCATTCCGCTCCCCCCGCACCGGGAGCCCCCGGACACCTCGCTCACGGTCGGCCCGTGGACGCTCGAACGCCGGTCGAGGCCGGCTCGATCGGACTCGGGATGCACGAGGCCGCTCGGGCCACGGTGTGCCGCCTCGCGGCGCTCCCGGCCGCCGCACCCCGTGGCGACGGCTGGGACGACTGCTGGCCGGCAACCGTGCCCGATGCGCTCCCGAGCCCACCCGGCCCCGCGGCACGCCCGGCGGCAGGCGATCGGTGGCCGATGAGCACCGCCGCGGAGCCCGCCGCGCTCACCGGGTCGCCGCGGAGCCCGCCGCCGCGCTCGCGGGGCCGCCGCCGCGCGCCCCAGGCTCGCCCGGCGCCGAGCCGGGTCGAGCCCGCCGCCGCGTCGGCTCGGCGTGCCACCGCACGACTTGCCCCGGCTCCCGGAGCCGCTAGACTCCGCGATTCGTCGCCGTTCGCTCCTCCGCGGGCGGCTGCCGCGCGATCACCGGCCGGCATCCACGACCATCGGCCCTCTTGGCCGTACGGAGCGCCCCATGGCCCGCTTCAGCTACAACCGCACCGAGCCCAATCGTTCCGCCTTCATGCGGCAGGACACCCGTGGCCGCGCGTACGTCGACTACAAGGCGACGGACGAGCTCCGCCGCATGATGACGCCCAACGGCAAGATCTATCCCCGCAAGCGGCTCGGCCTCACCGCCCGCGAGCAGCGGATGGTCGCCCAGGCGGTGAAGCGGGCCCGGTACATGGGCCTGCTCCCCTACACCAGCGCCACGCTCTGATCCGCCCCCGGAGGACCGCCGCCGATCGCCGGCGGCGGCGCCGCCGCGACCCACCGCGGTCCGGCCCCGGCTGGGCCTCGGTGCGCAGCCGTGTTCTCGTCGTGCGCAGCCTTGTCTCGCGCCCCACCGCCGGGTCGGCGGCACGCGATGCCGGCGTCGATCGTCGGGTGCGTCGCCGGCGGCTTCAGCCGCGCCGGCGTCGCGGCCCGCGGCGTCGCCACCAGCCCGCCACCATGCGTCGGACGACCGCCCCGTACAGCCGCATCCGCAGCTGCCGCAGCCCCGCGTCGTGCGGATCCACCCGGAGGCCGCGGTGGATCCAGCCCGCCGCGACCTGGAGCTGGCCGCTCGCGAGGGCGTGCAACGCGAGGTTGTGCATCGAGACCACGCAGTCCGACTCGTGCCGCAGCACGCGGCGGGCCGCCGCGCACCCGCCGTCGCCGTCGCCGCGGCGGAACCGGGCGAGGGCCAGCAGCCGCAGGGCCTCCGGCCGATCGCAGCGCGGCACGTCGGCCGACTCCAGCAGGCGGATCGCCTCGGCGTCGAGACCCGCGTCCAGGAGCAGGCGGCCGAAGCGCTCCACCGGATCCTCGCTCGGATCCGGCTTGGGCGTGGCCTGCAGCCAGTGCTCCAGCTCCTCGCCGAGCGTCCGCCGCGCCTCCTCGACCAGGCCGCGGCGAAGCATCACCTCGGCCAGCGAGAGGCGGATCCCGGGGAACTCGGGGTCGAGCTTGAGCACCAGCTCGTACTCGAGGTGGGCCGGCTCGTCCCGTCCCTGCTGCAGGGCGATCCATCCCAGCCGCTCGTGGGCCTCGACGTTGGCGGGCTCGAGCTCCAGCACGCGGCGGAACTTCTCCGCCGCCTCGGTCAGCCGGCCCATGTCCACCAGGAGCTCGCCGTAGTCGAGCAGCGTGTCGATGCTGCCCGGGTCCTCCCGAAGCTCGCGCAGGTAGAGCTGCACCGCCCGCTGCCGCTGGCCCTGGGCCGCGAGCACGAAGGCGAGCATGGCCCGCAGCCGCGGGATCGTGGGCTCGCTCTGCAGCGCCTCGCGGAGGCACCACGCGGCCCGATCCCACTCCTCCCGGTCGATGAGGCTGCGGGCGATCGCGGCGAGGCACGAGCCGCTGGGGGACTCCAGGGCCTGCTGCGCGAGGTAGAAGGCGGTCTCGGCCTCCTCGTGCTCCTCGAGCCGCACGAGGGCGTCGATCTGCCCGGCATACGCCCCCTCGTGCCGGGGGTCGAGCTTGAGGGCCCGCCGGAACCAGTCGATCGAGTCGCGGTGACGCCCGAGCCGCAGCGCGGTGTTGCCGGCCGCGATCGCGGGCTCGACCTGATCGGGCAGCATGGCGGCGGTACGGGCGAAGCAGGCCAGGGCCTCGGGGTCGCGCCCCGCGGCCTCGATGGTGAGGCCGAGGTTGTAGTGCCACTCGCCCTGCTCGGGATTGAGCTCGATCGCCTTGCGGAGCTCGGACTCGGCTTCCGCCCATCGACCCCGCTCGAACATCTCGAGCGCCCGATCGGCGTGGGCTTCGGCATCCAGCCAGTCGCTCATCGAGCCCGACTCCTCCCCGGTCCACTCCCCGGCCTGCTCCCCGAATCGGTCCCCGGACCGCCGACGCGGCGCGTCCGAACGCGGGCCGCACCCCCGGCGTCGCACCCGCGCGGCGTAGTATACCGAGACGGGTGGACCGTCCCGCACGACGGGCCTTTCAGCGCCACCGATTCCGTGCCGATCCGGAAGGGCGGAATCGAACGGACCGACGTGGGGTCGCTCCTCCCCTCCGGTCGCTTCTCCCCGGTCCCGCCGAGTCCACGGATGCCCTCCGATCCTCCTTCCGCACCCCGAGCCGAGGTCCGTTCGCCCGCCCCGGGCGAGGGGTCCGATCATCATGGCCGTGGCAGCACGACGCGGGCGACCGACCGCGCCCGACCGCGGCGCGTCGCCGGCGGCGCGACGACCGTCCTCGCGACCCTGACGGTCCTCGCCCACTTCGCACCCGCTGCCCTTCGTGCGACCCTCGCCGCGCCGGTGGCCCGCGCGGCCCCGGCCCCCGCGGCGACCCCGTCGACCGCCGCGGCGGCTCAGGCCGCCGAGCCCGACGACGACGACGACGAGGTCGCCTTCACGCGGAGCGTTCTGCTCGACCCCGGCAGCGCGGACGAGGTGCGACGCCGCGCCGCCGAGCGGCTCGTGGGGGCCGGCACCCCCGCCGCGGTCGAGGCCCTCGCCGCCGCCCTCCGCAGCGAGGACGCGACCATCGTGGGCACGACGGTCAACGCCCTCGCCCGGACCGACGACGCCGACGACGCCGACGACGCCGACGACGCCATCCTCGCGCCGCTCGTGGGGCCCCTGCTCGAGGCCCTGCCCCGGGCCCCGATCGGCCTGCTCGATCCGATCGGCCTCCTGCTCACTCGCGTGGACCGGGAGGATCGGGGGCCGGTCCGCAGCATGGCCATGGATGAACGGCGGCCGCCGACCGAACGGCTCGCGGCGATCCACGTCCTCGGCGTGCTGGCGACGATCGAGAGCGGCGACGCGCTGATCGAGCTCACGAACCCCGCTCGAACCGACGACCCGGCGGTCCGCCGTGCCGCCCGCGAGGCCCTCGCACGCATGGTCGGACGCGACCTCGGCGACGACCACGAGGCGTGGGCGAGCTGGTGGAGCAGCGCCCGCCGCCGCGGCCTCGCCGACTGGTGGCGGGAGATCCGTCGCCGGGACCGCGAGCAGATCGCGCGGCTGCAGACGGAGCTCGACGCCCTCGCGACCCGGCACGTGGACCTGCTCCGCCAGCTCTACGCCGGCTTCAGCGACGCCGCCCCGTCGGCCCGCGAGGTCGAGCTCCTCGGGGTGCACCTCGGTGACCCCGTGCCCGCGGTCCGCCGGTTCGCGGTGACGCGGGTCGAGCGACTCGTGCGCGACTCGATCCCGGTGCCGCCGCCTCTGCTCGCCCCGATCGCCGCCCGTCTCGACGACGAGGTGCCATCGATCCGGGCGGCCGCGGTGCGGCTGCTGGACGAGCTTCGGTCGCCCGAGCTCGCGGCCGAGCTCGCGGCGCGACTGCCGTCGGAGCCGGACCCCGCCGCCGCCTCGGCGATGCTCGAGGTGCTCGGCCGACGCGGCGCGACCGAGGCGGCCGACGCGATCGTGGCCCGCATCGAGGTGCCCGCGACCGCGCCCGCCGCCGCCCGCGCTGCGTGGCGACTCGCCCGCGACGCTCACCTGCCCACCGCCGCCCGCGAGCGGGCCGCCGAGCTCGCCGACCGACGGCTCGCGCAGGATGCATCCGCAGCCGACGCGGCCCGCCTCCTCGCCACGATCGGCGACGAGGCCGCGATCGAGGGCCTCGTCGCCCGGCTCGACGCCGAGACCCCGCCCGCGGTGGCCACCGCGATCGCCGAGGGACTCGCCGCCCGCGGCCGTCTCGAGCCGCTGCTCGCGGCCTCCGAGCTGCCTGCCGTCCGGCCCGTGCTGGTCGACGCGCTCGCCGACGGGGAGCCCACCGAGCCGCAGCTCGTCCGCCTGCTGGAGCTGGAGCCGCCCGCGGACGACGTGGCCCGTGGAAGCTGGGAGCGTGCCGTCGCCCGGCTCGCCCGCCGCCTGCCGGCCTGGAGCGTGCTCGCGGTCGACGCGCCGATGGCCTCCCGGCCGGGGCGCCCGGCGCTCGAGCGGCGGCAGCTGGTCCTCGTTCCCGCCGTCCGCGCCGCGGCCGACGAGGGCCGCGAGGACGCGCCCGACCTCGCCCGCGCCGCGGGCTCCGTCCTCATCGCGCTCGGCCGGGCCGCCGAGGCGTGGACGCTGCTCGAAGGCCTCGGTCCGGTCGCCGCCAACGAGACGCTCCGGACCCCGCGGGCCCGAGCCGCCATGCTCACCGGCCGCTACGAGGAGGCGGCCGCCCTCGACCCCGACCCCTCGACGTGGCTCGACACGCTCGCCGAGACCATCGCCCGCGCGCAGCCCGAGTCGAGCGACGATCCGTCCGGCCCCGCTCGCCCCGACCCCGCCGCCGCCGAGGCGGCCGGCCGGGCCGCGGACACCGCGCGGCGGCTGGCGACCGAGATCGAGCGCCGGTTCGATGACGGCCTCGACGCGGCGCAGCGGGCCGAGCTCGAGCGCATGCTGGCGTCGATCACGCCGAGCGAGGGCGACGCCGAGACGATGGGCTCGGAGGGGGGCAAGGCGGGGACGGCTTCGGGGCTCTGACCACACGGGCCCGGGGTCCGGCCCCCGTCCCGCCTCGGCCGGCGCACGGCTCGCTCGCGTTCTCGGCCGACGGCGACGACGACGCACCGGCCCGCGTCGCCGAGCGGATCCAGCCCCCGCCGAGCACCCGGTCCTCCTCGTAGCACACCACCGCCTGCCCCGGCGCGACCGCGTCCTGCGGAGCGTCGAAGCGCACCGCCAGCGTCCCGTCGCCCGTGGCCCGCACGCGGGCCGGCACCGGCTCGGCGTTGGAGCGGATGCGGGCGGTGCACCGGCGCCACGCCGCGGGCGGGTCCACCAGCCAGTTGGCCTCCGCCGCCGTGCAGGCGGCCGCGGCCAGCGCCGCCCGCGGCCCCACGGTCACCGTGTTGGTGTCCGCGTCCTTGTCGACGACGTAGAGCGGGTAGCCCAGCGCGACGCCGATCCGCCGCCGCTGGCCGATCGTGAACCGCTGGTGCCCGCCGTGCTCCCCGACCGCGTTGCCCTCGAGGTCGACGATGCGGCCGGGGGCGACGCCGGACTCGGACCGGACCGCGACGAGCCGGGCGTAGTCGTCGTCGGGGACGAAGCAGATCTCCTGCGAGTCGGGCTTGTCGAAGACGGGAAGGCCTCGATCCTCCGCCATCGCGCGAATCTCGGCCTTCCGGTACCCGCCGATCGGCAGCAGCATGCGATCGAGCCGCTCCCGCGGGGCGCCGAAGAGGACGTAGGACTGGTCCTTGCCGTGATCGACGCCGCGGAGCAGCCGCGGGCCGTCCGGATGGCTGCGATCGATCCGCGCGTAGTGACCGGAGGCGACGTGCGTCGCCCCGATCCGCCGCGCGTGCTCGTGCAGGCGGCCGAACTTCAGCCAGTCGTTGCAGCGCACGCAGGGGTTCGGGGTGCGCCCCGCGTCGTACTCGGCCACGAAGTAGTCGATGATCCGCCCGAACTCGCGCTTGAAGTTCACCACGTAGAACGGGATGTCGAGCTCGGCCGCCACCAGCCGGGCGTCGGCGGCGTCGCGGATCGAGCAGCAGCCCTGCTTGCCGATGCGGGCCCGGCCCGCGTCGCAGGCCGCCGCGTCCGCGCCCGGGATCAGCTCGTCCAGCGACTCGCCCGGCGAGCCGAGCCGCATGAAGACGCCGACGACCTCGTGGCCCGCCTCCCGCAGCAGGGCGGCGGCCACCGACGAGTCGACGCCCCCGCTCATCGCGAGCAGGACCTTGGTCGGCGCGACGTCGCGGGCGTGGTTCATCGTCGGGCTCCGTCGGGCGGAGTCGGCGGCAGGGCGAGGGCGACGCGTGGCGTCATACCCCGCGGGCCCTCTTGGTCTCGTACATCACGTCGGGGAGGGGCGGCCGGTCCGGCTCGACCTCGGCCAGCGGCGCGCACGGCTTGCTCGTCGCCCGGTAGCGGCGGGCGAGGTGCTGGTACACGCGGGTGCCCTCGGTCTTCCAGCCGACCTCGTCCTCGGACAGCTCCTTGAGCGGCTTCGCCGGGATGCCGCCCACGAGCGTGCGGGGCGGCACCTCGGTCCCGGCCTTCACGAACGCCATCGCGGCCACGAAGGCCTCGGCCCCGATGACGCTGTCGTCCATGATCACCGCGTTCATGCCGACCATCGCGTTGCGGCCGATGCGGCAGCCGTGCAGCACCGCCCCGTGGCCCACGTGCCCGTCCTCCTCGACCACGCACTCCTTGCCGGGGAAGACGTGGAGGATGCAGCCGTCCTGCACGTTGGAGCCGGCCCGCATCTCCAGGCGACCGATGTCGCCGCGGAGCGAGGCGTGCGGCCCCACGAGGCAGCCCTCGCCGACGTGGACGTCGCCGATCAGCACCGCGGTGGGGTGCACGAAGGCGGTCGGATGGACGACCGGACGCAGTCCCTCGAAGGCGTAGCAGGGCACGCGAGACTCCCTCTTCGTGGCCGGACGATCCGGGCCGGCATCCGCCGTCCGCCCCCGTCGCCCCCGCCGGCTCCCCCGCCAGCCCGGGGGCGAGCGGCCGGCCGACCGCCGCCCGGCGACCCGGACGCGCTCAGGCCCCCGCCGCCGCGGGCTCGGCCGCGGGGACCGGGATCCGGCTCTGCACCACGCGGAAGCGGCCGGAGACGTAGGCCCCGTCGCACAGCGTGGCGTTGCCCGCGGGGTTGCCGCCCGAGACGTGGAAGTCGCTGAAGGCGGCGGCCTGGTTCACGAAGATGCCGCCGGTGAGGTTCGTCGACAGCGGCACGCCGGCGAGGGCGGTCGCCTCCTCGGCCTTCGCGATGACGTCGGGGTCGGTCGAGTACAGGCCGCAGGTGATCGCCCCCTGCTCGCGGGCGAGGTCCGCGGCGAGCGCGATCGACTCGTCGGTCGACTCGGTGGCGACGACGTAGGCGATCGGTCCGAAGCACTCGCGGGCGTACAGGTCCCGCCGCGACGCGTCGGTCTTCACGATCAGCGGGCTCACGACGCGGGCGTCCGGGAAGTGCTCGTTCTCGACCGGCGCCGGCTCGCGGAGGACGTCGCCGCCGGCCGTCTTCGCCTCCTCGACGCGGGCCGCGGTCGCCTCGTTCTGCACCGCCCCGAGGATCTCGGCCCCCCGCTTCGGGTCGCCGAGCAGCCAGTCCACCGCCTTGACGATCGCCCCCGCCACGTCGTCGAACGACATCCGCTCGCCGCCGACGGTGATGCCGTCCTTCGGCACGAAGACGTTCTGCGTGGTGGTGCACATCTGGCCCGAGTACAGGCTCAGGGTGAAGGCGATGTTGCCGCTGACGGCCTTCATGTCGTCGAGCGAGTCGAGGATGATCGAGTTGACGCCCGCCTCCTCGGTGAAGAGCACCGCCTGCCGGGCGTGCTCGGCGAGCCAGCGGCCGAAGTCGTTGCCGCCGGTGTAGTCGACGATGCCGATCTCGGGCCGCGTGGCGAGGTCGCGGGCGATCGGAGCGTCCGGCTCGTCGGCCGCGAGCTGGATCACGTCGGGGTCGAAGCCGGCCTCCGCCAGCACCTCGCGGGCGATCTCGACCGTGATCGCCAGCGGCAGGATCGCCCCCGGGTGCGGCTTGACGATGCACGCATTGCCGGTGGCGAGGTCGGCGAAGATCGCGGGGTAGCTGTTCCAGGTCGGGAACGTCGAGCAGGCGATGACGAGCCCGGTGCCCCGCGGGACGATGCGGTAGGTCTTCTCGAGCGTCACCGTCTCGTCGCGGCCGACCCGCTTGGTCCACGTGGCCCGCTCGGGGGTGCGGCCCATCTCGTCCCAGGCGTAGGCGACCGCCTCGAGGCCGCGGTCCTGCGCGTGCGGGCCGCCGGCCTGGAAGGCCATCATGAAGCCCTGCCCGGTCGTGTGCATCACCGCGAAGGCCAGCTCGAAGCTGCGGCGGTTCAGCCGGTGCAGGATCTCGAGGCAGACGCCGGCGCGGGCCTCGCGGGAGGCCGAGCGCCACCCCGCCGCCGCCTCGGCGGCCCGGGCGACCATCCGCTCCGGGTCGGGCTTCGGGTACGAGACGTTCAGGTCGATGCCGTAGGGCGACCGCTCGCGGCCCACGGTGCCGTCGCCGTCGCCCCCCTGCTTCAGGTCCAGCGTCGAGCCGAGCCGGGCCTCGAAGGCCTTCTGCCCCTCGGCCCGGGCGTCCTCGCCGTAGATCCGGCCGCTCGGGACCTCGGGATACGCCGAGAAGTAGGTCCGCGCGCGGATGGCGGCGACCGCCTGCTCGAGGGTGGAGCGATGGGCGTCGAAGAAGGCGTCTGACACGGGGGCCTCCCGGGGGTCGAGGGATCGGGTTCGGGGCGGACGAGGGCGCCGCGGACGGCACGGACGGCACGGACGGCACGGACGTGATCCGGCCGCGGTGGTGGGGGCTCGGCCCGCGGTCGGCCGGCCGATCGGTGGCCGCGAGGGCCGGACCACGGCGTTCCGCCGGGCGCGTGGGCGGATCCTAGCACGCCGCCCCCGCCCCGCCCCCGGCGGCGCACCGGCTGCGCGGCCCCCGCCCGGCCCCGCGCCCCCCGCCTCCGGGAGCGGGCTTCTCGGTGAAGTCCACTGGACGCGGGGCCGTCACCGGCCGATGCGATCGCGGGGCGAGCAGGTCGTGGCGGGACGCCGCGCCGTCTCCCGCCGTCGTGACCGATCCGGAGATCTGCCGTGGCCCTGTCGGACGTCTTCGACGCCATCGCCGAGCTGACCGCCTCCCTCGACGCGACGGACCTGCCGGGCCTCGTGGATCTCCAGGAGCGGCTCGAGTCCGCGATGGACGCCGCCGGGGCGGCGGGCCGGACGCGCATGGCCAGCGGCTGCCGCGAGGCCGCGCAGCTCGCGAGCGCCATCATCTTCCGGGAGTCCGACGACGCCACCGAGACCTTCGACCGGCTCCGGGAGTCCGTCGAGGCGATCTGTCACGCGGCCCGCGGCGACGCCGACCTGCCCCCGGAGGTCGCCGACCGGCTGATCGGCACCGCGTCCTCCGGGGGCGACCACGTCGCCGACGACGTCGACCTCGAGCTCCTCGGCTCCTGGGTCGGCTCCACCGCCGACCATCTCGGCACGCTCGAGGCGATCGCGATCGAGCTCGACGCCCCGGCGACGCCCGATCCCGAGCGGATCGCCGAGGCCCGGCGGATCATCCACACGCTCAAGGGCGAGGCGGGCTTCCTCAGCCTCGAGTCCGTGCGCACGCTGTGCCACGAGGTCGAGAGCCTCATCGATCGCCGCGAGTCGACGGGCGAGCGGCACCGCGGCGACGAGGTCCTGGCCCTGGTCGACTGGCTCAAGCGCGTCATCGACGTGCTCTCGGACGACCCGACCGCCGAGCTGCCGCCCCACGCCGCGGTACTCGACGCGATCACCGCGGGCCGCGGCGATGCGGACGCCGCCGGCGGCCCTCGCCCCGCGACCGGCCCCGGCGCGGGCACCGCGGGCACGGCGACCGCCGCCTCCGCCGGCGACCCCGCCTTCGACGACCCGGCCCCGGTGACCTTCTCCGACGACATGGGGATGGACGAGAACCTCGGCGAGTTCATCGGCGAGGCCCGCGAGCACCTCGCCGCGGCCGAGGAGAGCCTGCTCGCCCTCGAGCAGGACCCCACCGACAACGAGCTCATCAACACCGTCTTCCGCGCCTTCCACACCGTGAAGGGCGTGGCGGGGTTCATGAACCTCGGCCCGATCGTGGAGTTCGCCCACGAGGCGGAGACGCTGCTCGACCACGCTCGCAACGACAAGCTGCGACTCGATGCCCGCAAGCTCGACCTCGTGCTCCGGGCCTGCGACCACCTCGAGCAGCTCGTGGGCGCGCTCGAGGGCGGCGACGCGCCGACCCTCGGCCTGCACCGGCGGCTCCTCGACGCCCTCGTCCGCACCGTGGCCGGCGAGACGGTGGACCTCGGCGGCGCGACGCCCCCGTCGCCCGCCTCGGAGGTCTCGCCCGCGAACGCCCCGGCCGTCCCGGACGCCGGCGCACGCCCGTCGGCCTCGGCCGTCGCGCCGCGGGGTGGCGACGGCGGCGGCCCCGACGCGGCCCGCGACGGCGGCCGGAAGACCCGGATCGAGCAGACGGTCAAGGTCACCAGCTCCCGCCTCGACGGCCTCGTCACGATGGTCGGCGAGCTGGTGATCGCCCAGCAGATGGTGGTGCAGGACCCGGTGATCTCCGAGATCGCCGAGCAGCGGGTGCAGCGCTCGCTCGCCCAGGTGAGCAAGATCATCCGCGACCTGCAGGGCGTCTCGATGGCCCTGAGCATGGTCCCGGTCCGCGGCACCTTCCAGAAGATGGCCCGCCTCGTGCGGGACGTCTCGGGCAAGGCCGGCAAGAAGGTCCACTTCGTGATGGAGGGCGAGGACACCGAGCTCGACCGCAACGTGGTCGAGGAGATCGGCGACCCGCTCGTCCACATGGTCCGCAACGCGTGCGACCACGGCATCGAGACGCCGGCCGACCGCGCGGCCGCCGGCAAGCCCGAGCACGGCACCCTGACCCTGCGGGCCTACCACCAGGGCGGGGCGATCATCATCGAGATCCGCGACGACGGTCGCGGCCTGAACCGCGAGCGGATCCTGGCCAAGGCGGTCGAGCGCGGCCTGGTGCCCGCGGACCGCAAGCCCGATGACATCCCGGACCACGAGGTCTACAACATGATCTTCATGCCGGGGTTCTCGACCGCGGAGAAGATCACCGACATCTCGGGCCGCGGCGTGGGCATGGACGTCGTGCGGCGGAACATCGAGGCCCTCCGCGGCGCAGTCGAGATCGACTCGACGCCCGGCAAGGGCTCGATCTTCCGGATGAAGCTGCCCCTGACGATGGCGATCATCGACGGCATGGTCGTCCGCGTCGGCCAGGAGCGGTTCGTCGTCCCGACGCTCGCGATCGAGCAGTCGTTCCAGCCGACCGACGCCGAGCTCGAGACGACGATGCAGGAGGGCGAGATGGCCCGCATCCGCGGCGACCTCCTGCCGATCCACCGCCTCAAGCGGATCTTCGCCCTCGACGAGGGGCACGACGATCTGCGCGACGGCCTGCTGCTCGTCCTCGAGTCCACCGAGGGGCGGTTCTGCCTCGCGGTCGACCACATCATGGGCCAGCAGCAGGTGGTCATCAAGAGCCTCGGCAGCGGCGTGAAGCCGATCCGCGGCGTGGCCGGCGGCGCGATCCTCGGCGACGGCCGCGTGGCCCTCATCCTCGACATCACCGGCATCGTGGAACAGGCGAACAGCGACGAGGCCCCGGCGGACATCGCCGCCGCGGGCGCCAGCGGAGCATGACATGAGCGACCAGGGCACCACCGCGACCCCCGCGACCCCCGCGAACGAGACCTCGGAGGCGTCCGAGCACGAGGCCGCCCACGGCGGCAACGGCGAGAAGTTCCTGACCTTCCGCCTCGGCGACGAGGAGTACGGGCTCGGGATCCTGAGCGTGCGCGAGATCATCGGCGTGATCGACATCACGCCGCTCCCGCAGACGCCGGACTACGTCAAGGGCGTGATCAACCTTCGCGGCAAGATCATCCCCGTCATGGACCTGCGGACCCGCTTCGGGCTCGCGGCCGTCGAGTACGGCGAGGAGACCTGCATCATCGTGGTGGAGGTCGAGGACGACGGCGAGGCCGCGGCCTTCCAGATGGGCGTGGTCGTCGACACCGTCAGCGAGGTGCTCGACATCCCCGAGGATCGCATCGAGGCGGCGCCGAAGTTCGGCTGCAAGCTCGACACCGACTTCATCATGGGCATGGGCAAGGCCAAAGACCGCGTGATCACGCTGCTCGAGGTCGACGCGGTGCTCTCGCGGTCCGATCTCGCGGGGCTGCTCGGCGACGCGAGCGCCGAGGACGACGAGGACCTCGCGGACGCGGCCTGAGTCGCGACCGAGGAGCGAGCAGGCGGGCGGCGAGGCCGCGGACGACGATCGGCGGGCCGCGGCCGGGACCGCCGGGGGACCGCGGCGACGGGGACGACGGAGCGCGGCGCACGGGGGCGCCGCGGATCCGTCCCCCCCGGGTCGCGACGGCACGGGGGCGTGCACGAACGCGGGGCGACGCGATGCGCCCCGGGAGATCGAATCGGTGAGCACGCTGACCAGCCAGCAGTTCGGGCGGATCTCGGAGACCGCCCACCGGCTGTGGGGACTCTCGCTCCCGGAGCGCAAGATCCAGCTCGTCTCCTCGCGCATGGGCCGATTCCTGCGGAACCGGCCGTTCGACTCCGTCGACGCCTACCTGCATCATCTCGAGACGGCGGCCACCGACGAGGAGAAGCTCGAGTTCTTCGACGTGCTGTCGACGAACACCACGAGCTTCTTCCGCGAGCCGCCGGCCTTCGACTGGCTCGAGCGCGAGCTGTGGACGCCGCTGTCGCGCGGGACCCTGACCACGGCGGGCCGCCGGATCCGCGTCTGGTCCGCCGCCTGCTCCACCGGGCAGGAGCCCTACTCGATCGCGATGCACGCGAAGGAGCACCTCTCGGGCGACTGGGACCTGCGGATCCTCGCGTCCGACCTCGCCCGGTCGGTGCTGCTGGCCGCGAAGCGCGGCGTGTACGACGCGGAGGCGGTCGCCTCGATCCCGGAGACCATGCGGAACCGCTGGCTCGTGCGATCCGGCGACCGGTGGCAGGTCAGCCGCGAGATCCGGTCGATGGTCAGCTACCGGATGGCGAACCTGGTCGAGCCGTTCCGCTTCCGCGGCCCGTTCGACGTGATCTTCTGCCGCAACGTCATGATCTACTTCGATCGCGAGACCCGCGCCGACATCGTCGCCCGGCTCGGCGCCCTGCTGCGACCCGGCGGGGCCCTGATCCTCGGCAGCTCGGAGAGTCTCTCGGGCATCGAGTCGGACCTGCGTCCGGCGCAGCCGTCCGTCTACGTGCGCTGAGGAGGAGGAGCCGATCGTGCCCGACGCCACCACCAGGCCCACCCGCCCCGCGAGCTCGGTCGCCGCGCCCTCCGGCCGCGGCGGCGCCGCCGCCGCCGCCGCCGGCCGCACCGTCGTCGGCGTGGCCGACGTCGCGGTGGCGACCGGCCCCGACCACGAGATCATCACCTACGCCCTCGGCTCCTGCATCGGGGTGACGGTGTGGGACCCGCAGACCCACGTCGGCGGCATGCTGCACTTCATGCTGCCCACGTCGAAGACGAATCCGGACAAGGCCGCGAGCACCCCGGCGATGTTCGCGGACACCGGACTGCCCCTGCTCTTCAAGCGGTCCTACGAGCTCGGGGCGTCCAAGAGCCGGCTCGTGGTGTGTGCCGCGGGCGGAGCCGAGGTGCTCGCCGGCAACGGGCACTTCCGGATCGGCCACCGCAATCGCACCGTCCTCCGGAAGGTCTTCTTCAAGGCGGGGGTGCCGCTGAAGGCCGAGGACTGCGGGGGCAACGACAGCCGGACCATGACCCTCAACCTCGCGGACGGCACGGTGAGCGTGAAGTCCCGCGGCACGGAGACGACGCTGTGGGCAGCATGAGCGACGTCGAGCTGGTGATCGAGCGACTCCCGTCGCTGCCCGGCAGCGGGGCGGCGGTCCTGTCGGCGCTGCTGGCGCCGGACGCGGACCTCAAGGCGGTCGAGCGGCTCGTGCGACAGGACGAGGGCCTGACGACCGCGGTGCTGCGGCGGGCCAACTCCGCCGCCTACGGCGTGCCCGGCCGCACGTTCGACGTGGCGGAGGGCGTGAAGCGGCTTGGCCGCCGCCCGATGATCCGCATCGCGCTCGAGCAGCAGGTGACCGAGGTGCTGGCCGGCTCCGGACAGGCCTACGGACTGCGGCGGCAGGACGCCTGGACCGGGGCGCTCTTCGGGGCCCTGGCGGCGGAGCTGCTGGCCGAGGATGCGGACGAGGTGGACGCGGGGCTGGCCTTCACCTGCGCCCTGCTCCGGGACATCGGCAAGCTGGCGGTGGACGCGATGCTCATGCCGGACGAGGCGGCAAGCCTCGACGGTGCGGGGGACGCGGGTGGCGCGGGTGGTGCGGGCGGCGCGGGCGGCGCAGGCGGCGCGGGCGGTGCGGGCGGCGCGGGCGCTCAGCGGCCCCGGAGCTTCCTCGAGGTCGAGCGCGAACGCCTCGGGGCGGACCACGCCGAGATCGGAGCGATGCTCGCCCGGCGGTGGGACCTGCCCGAGGAGGTCGCGGCCGCCATCGCGGCCCACCACGACCCGGCCCCGCCGGAGGATGCCGAGCGACACGCGCCGCTGCACGACGTGGTCCACGCGGCCGACACGATGGGACTGTGGGCCGGGGTGGCGACCGGGCACGACGGACTGCGGTACCCGCTGGCCGAGCACGTCCAGGAGCGCGTGCTGCGGACGAATCGGCGGGTCGAGCGGATCATGGCCGAGACGTGGGCGCGCTTCCGCGAGCTCACCGAGGCCGAGGCCGGGCCCGGGGCTGCGAACGGCGCCGGGGACGCGGACGCCGACGGCGGCACCGCGAGGAACGTGGCATGAACGGGAGCGACGGGATGAACGCGACGGACTGCAGCGTGCTGGTCGTGGACGACTCACCGATCCTGCGGACGGCGATCCGCAAGGTGGCGACCATGGCCGGCATCGACCCCGATCGCATCCGCGAGGCGGCCAACGGCCTCGAGGCGATCACGGCCCTCGAGGCGGCGCCGGCCGACCTGGTGCTGCTCGACATCAACATGCCGGTGATGAACGGCGAGGAGTTCGTCGAGCAGGTGCGGCAGCGGCCGGACCTCGAGGACGTGCTGATCGTCGTCGTGAGCACCGAGGCCAACCGGGAGCGGCTGGACCGGCTGGAGGCGATGGGCGTCTCCGAGTCGCTGCACAAGCCGTTCGAGCCCGAGGCGCTGGCGGAGATCATCAGCCGCCGGCTGGGAGTGGGATCATGAGCACGCTGGACGCGGATCGGCTGGGCGAGCTGGTGGTCGAGGCGCTGGAGCGCATCGCCTTCGTGATCGTCGAGCCGTGCGACGAGGCGGATCTGCCGGGCCCGTTCGCGGCCACGCAGCGGGCCCGCATCACGATCAGCGGAGTCGGCGAGGGCTCGGTCTGGCTCGATGCGGACGACGGGTTCGCATGCGAGCTCGCCGCCGGCCTGCTCGGCTGCGACGCGGACGAGGTCGACCCGACGACGACGGGCCGCGATGCCCTCTCGGAGCTGGCGAACATCGTCGGGGGCTCGGTGGTGGTCGCCCTCGGCGGCGAGGATCGCGAGTACCGCCTCGGCCTGCCCGAGCCGCTCGAGGCGGCCGCGGAGGGCGGCACTGCGACGCCGGCCGAGGACGAGGCCGCGGTGCGGACGCTGCTCGCCGGCGACGAGGGAGCGATCGCGGTGTGCTGGTGCCCCGCGGCCGCGGACGCGGGGGACGGCGGCGAGGTGCGGGCCGCGGCCTGAGGGCGCGGCGGCCGGCGCGCGGTCTGCCGGGCGATGCACGGCGTGCCGCACGCGACACGCCGGTCGACGAGCGGGCGGCCGGCGACGTCGGGATCGCGGCGATGGGATGCCCGGCGTGCGGGAGACGGGCGGGCAGGTCGGCGGGTCGGCGGGCC
>CAYLNM010000051.1:0-25312 GCA_964385045.1 uncultured Isosphaeraceae bacterium | reverse complement strand
GCTCCGCCGTCGCGACGAGCGTGCCGATGGGCGTGGTCGCGGGCGGGTCGGGCGGGAACGCGGTGCGGGCGAGCTCGAGGGCCGCCCGCCGCTCGGCCTCCGTGCGGGCGGCCGCGAAGCCGAGGGCGAGCTGACGCGCGGCCGCGGGCGGCATCCACGATGCGGGCGGCGCGATCCGGGCCGCGACGAGAAGCCCATCGGCCGCGGCGAGCCGAGCGGTGGTCGGCACCGGGCCGCGGGGCGTGGCGGCGGCGGCGGACGCGACGAGCTCGGACGCCTCCGCGGCACGGGCCGCCTGACGAGCCGCGGGCGCGAGGCCGCCGAGCGTGACGACGATGGCAAGGCCGGCGAGCACGGCGCATGCCGCGGTCGGCGCGGCCGCACGAACGCGGACGGACTGGCCCCGGACACCTTCGCTCGCCGCCGCCGCCGCGACGCCGAGCAGCACGGCCCACCACGTCGCGGCCCCCGGCTGCGTGGCGGTCATCTCGATCTGGGCATGGGCGAGGACGAGGATCGCCGGCGCCGCGAGCACCGCGGCCGGCAGCACCACCCGCCCGTCCGTGAGCAGTCGCCGGACCGTGATCGCCACGAGCACCGCGCCGGCGCCGCCCGCGAGGCGGGCCATGAGCTCGAGATCGCCGAGGCGGCCGAGCTCGGCGACGATCGCCGCGACGACGACCACCCCGATACCGGCGGCGAGCACCGCATCGAGCCCGCCGATGCGCCCACGGTCGGCGGCATCGCCCCCGACCCGCACCTCCGCCGGCGGCTCGCCGTTCGGCTCCCGCCCCGCGGCCCGGCCCACCGCCCACGCGACCGCGAGCAGCCCCGCCAGCCAGCCGAGCGACGCGATCCCGCCCGCCACCAGCCAGTCGGCGGCGACCGAGTGGGCGCTCGCCACCTCCTCGGGGCTGCGGAGCGGCCGGTGCCGCAGATAGGCCTCGTCGAATCCGCCGGCGCCGACGCCGGTGACGGCCGACTCGCCGAGCGTTCCGGCGGCACCCTGCAGGTAATGCCAGCGGAACAGCACGCTTCGGTCCCCGCCGAAGTCCTCTGGCAGCACCCCCCGCAGCACCACCAGCCCGAGCATGCCGGGCACGACGAGCAGCCCGAGCCACGGTCCCGCCCGGCGGAGCAGCCGCCGGCCGACCGGCAGCGCCGCCGCGGCGAGAACGCCCGCCCCCAGCAACGTCGCCGCCCACGCGCCCTTCGATCCCGTGAGGGCGAGCAGACCGCCCGCGACCGCCGCCACCACCGCCGGCACCGCCACCGCGGCCCGGCCGGCCCGCCCCCGCGCCGCCGCCCACGCCAGGCCCGCCCCGAGCAGGAGCGTCGCCCCGGCGAGCGTCGCGAACACGTTGGTGGTCGGGAACCACCCCGTCGGCTGCGGCTGCATCAGGCGCCGCTCGAAGATCCGCGCCGCCGGCGAGTCCTCGGCCCAGCCGCGGTCGGCGAAGAACGCCTCCCGCTGCCCGCGCCACTGCCGCAGCGTCTCGGCGTGCTCGGGGCCGGTCCACGGCCCGACCGACACCTGCATCACGCCGCGCGCGGCGAGCGGAACCATCGTCGCCAGCAGCAGCGCGACCAGCACCGCCCGGCACCGCTGCTCGCCCGCGAGGCCCCACGCGACCGCCCCCGCCGCCACGGCCGCGATCCACGCCGAGCCGAGCCACTGGTTCGCCATCGCCGCGCGTCCGTGCCCGAGCAGCACCACCGCCGCGGGCACGAGGAGGACCCACGCCCATGCCGCCGGTCCGCGGCCACCCCCTGGCCACCGCCCGCCCCGCCACAGGCCGATCGCCCCGACGGCGGCGGCCACCAGCGTCAGGACGTCGAGCGCCTGGCTCCCCGCCGGCCCCAGCCCCGGCAGCGGCGCCGGGTCGATCGCGGGATCCACGTCGAAGCGCCGCTGCTCGGCGAACGTCACGAGCGTCCGGCCCACCGCGACGAGGCCGATCGCCAGCGCCGCCCCGAGCCGCAGCCCCGCACCGTCCGCGGCCGGTTCGCCGCCCGCCCGTTCCGCGCCGCCCGCGCTGGCCACACCACCCGCCTCGCGCTCAACCATCCCGGGGTCCGCTCCGGCGTGACGCATGCTCCAGCAGCCCCACCACCCCCAGCACCAGCAGCGTCTGCACCCCCACCAACGCCGCCTGCCACGGGGCCAGCGATCCCAGCGAGAGCCCGCCGAGGCCGGTCACCGCGGTCAGCCCCACGATCACCGCCACCGCCCCCCGCCGCGAGAGCCCCCGCTGCACCAGCCGGTGCGAGAAGTGCTGCTGGTCGCCCACGAACGGGCTCCGACCCTGCCGCAGCCGGATCGCGGTCACCACGGTGAAGTCGTAGAGCGGCACCGCGAGGACCGCCAGCGGCAGGAATACGCCGTACCAGGCCCCGCCGAGGGCCGGATGCACGAACGTGATCCGCGCGGTGAGCACCGCGAGCAGGAAGCCCACCACCATCGAGCCGCCGTCGCCCATGAAGATGCGGGCCGGCGGCGCGTTGAAGACGAGGAAGCCCGCGAGGCCGCCCGCGAGCAGCAACAGCACCGCGGCCACGAACCACTGGGCGGCGAGGATCGCGGCCACCGCCAGGATCAGCGACGCCACGAGGCCGATCCCGCCCGCGAGGCCGTCCATGTTGTCGAGGAAGTTCAGGGCGTTGGTGACGACCACGATCCAGACGACGGTCGCGGCGATGCTGCCCGCCGGACCGAGCAGCGTCAGCAGCCTCACGTCGAAGAACAGCGTCATCACCGCCGCCACGCCGAGCTGCACCAGCAGCTTGGGGATCGCGGGCAGGGCGCGGCGGTCGTCCCACAGGCCAACGAGGTGCAACAGGAGCGTGCAGAGGACGAGGCCGATCGCGGCCGGCGTGGAGGACGCGATCCGGTCCACCAGGAGCGTCGGATCGTCGTCCGGCCCGCGGAGGGCGGGGATCAGCTCCAGCCACCGCTCGGCCCCGAGCCCGTGGAACGCCGCGAGGCCGGCGGCGACCGGCGCGAGCACCGCGGCCGCGATCGCGATGCCGCCGATGTTGGGCACCCGCCGCAGCTCGGTCTTGACGTGCCCGGCGGACCCGGCCGA
The DNA here is from genome assembly GCA_964385045.1 of uncultured Isosphaeraceae bacterium. Taxonomy (GTDB): domain Bacteria; phylum Planctomycetota; class Phycisphaerae; order Phycisphaerales; family SM1A02; genus CAYLNM01. The sequence goes on along the minus strand of CAYLNM010000051.1, from coordinate 22,226 downwards.
GTCCATCGCGCCCATGCGATGGCCGAGCCGCACGAGGCCGGCGGTCAGCGACACGCCGACGAGGAAGCCGACGACCAGGAGCAGCAGGAGCGGCGGAATCATGCGGGGCGACGGGGCTCCGGTCCCGGCGTGGCCGGCCGACCCGGACCGGTCCGGACGGGTCCGGAGAGGCGGCGATGATACGATCCGCCCCCGAACACCGTTCGACCGCCGCCCGCCGAGCGGCCCCGCCTCCGGAGTCCGGACGTGAACGCCTGCACCGTCTACTGCGCCGCCTCCGACGGGCTCGAGCCCGTGTTCACGGAGGCTGCGCGGGCGGTCGGCCACCTGCTGGGCCGGCGCGGCATCACGCTGATCTACGGCGGTGGGGCCCGGGGCCTCATGGGCGAGGTCGCCCGCGGGGTGCACGCCGAGGGCGGCCGCGTGGTCGGCATCATCACCGAGCGGCTCGCGGGCCCCGAGCGGGCGTACCAGGCCGCGGACGAGCTGATCGTGGTGTCCACGATGCGGGAGCGCAAGCGGCAGCTGCTCGAACGCGGCGACGGCGTGATCGTCCTGCCCGGCGGCATCGGCACGATGGAGGAGTTCTTCGAGGCCCTCGTCGGCCGCGTGGTCGGCGAGCACCGGCTGCCCATCGGCCTGCTCGACGTGGACGGCTTCTTCGACCCGCTCATCGCGATGATGCGCGACGGCATCGAGCGGGGCTTCATCCGCCCCGCGGTGATGGAGCTGGTGCAGGTCCACGCCGATCCCGAGCTCATGCTCGACGACATGCTGCGGCACGAGCCCGCCCCGATCGACGAGGCGAGATTCTTCGGCGGAGCCCACCCGCGGTGAGCGGGTCGGCGGCGGCGACGTCTGGGGCGCACGCAGGAGCCGCGGTCGCGGAGGATGCCGCGAGCCAGGAAACCCCGCGCATCGGCCTCATCGCCGGCAACGGCATGCTCCCCGTCCTCGTCGCCCGCGGCATGCGGGCCCGCGGCCTCGCGGTGCACGCGGCGGGCCTCCGCGGGCAGTACGAGCCCGCCCTCGCGGCCGAGTGCACCAGCCTGACGCCGGTGGGCCTCGCGCGGCTCGGGGCGTGGATCCGCGTGCTTCGCCGCGCCCGCGTGCAGGAGGCGGTCATGGTCGGCGGCGTGGCCAAGCGCACCGCCCACGACCCCTTCCGCGTCCTGCGCTTCCTGCCCGACGGCCGGGCCCTCCGCATCTGGTACCGTCGCCTGCGGCACGATCGCCGCAACGCAGCCCTGCTCGCCGCGGTGGCCGACGAGCTCGCCGGCGAGGGGATCACGCTCATCGACTCGACGACGCACATCCCGGAGCATCTCGCGAGTCCCGGCGTGATGGGCCGCGTGCGGCCGACCGAGCGGCAGCGCGGCGACGTGGACTTCGGCCGCCCGATCCTCGCCGCCACCACGGCCCACGACGTCGGCCAGTCGATCGCGGTGTGCGACCGCGACGTCATCGCAGTCGAAGCGGTCGAGGGCACCGCGGCGATGATCGAGCGGGCGGGCGCGCTCTGCCGCACGAAGGGCTGGACGCTGCTCAAGACGAGCAAGCCCGACCACGACATGCGGGCCGACGTGCCGTCGATCGGCGTCGAGACGATCCGCCAGGTCAAGGCCGCGGGCGGCGGCTGCGTCGCCCTTGGAGCCGGCCGCGTCATCCTCATCGACCGGCCCGCGGTGATCGCGACGGCGGACGCGGCGGGCATCGCGGTGGTGGGGTTCGACTGATCCGGTCTCGCCACTTCAGGCGGTACGCCGCCAGAAGCATCGGTCTGCGCCGCGGCGGAGAGTTCGCTCGTTCTTGTTCGATACCCCTTGACGCCACCGAAGGGTGAGCCGAACGGGCAAACGAGAATTCCGGGGTCGTATCGGTGCGACCTGCTCTCTGCTGCCGGATTGCTCGAACGCGGAGCCGGCGGCTTCGCTGGAAGAGTCTGCACGATGCGCACCCAGGCACCCACGCACCCACGCGTCTCCGCGCCGGCGACATTCTTCAACCTCATCGATCTGCTGGGAACGCCGCAGTGAGAACCTCCAACGCGATGCTTCGAAGACTCCCCTGTGCCGCGACCGCGGGTCTCGTACTGCTCGGCACCTGGACCGAGGCGCTCGCCGACCTCCTGCCCGCCGAGACGTACGACGACTTTCTTGCGCTCCAGCCCAATCCAACTCGGATCGACTTCACCGATCTCGACCAGTATCCGGTCTTCCTGACCGACCAGTACGATCACCTCGGCGTCAACTTCGAGACCCCTTGGCCCGGGGGTTGGGGAGCGGGAGGGGCTTCGTCTTTCGTACTCGACGGACTCGGGGCGTTCGGGCTCTCCACCGTCTCCGAGCACGACATCGTGTTCAGTCAGCCCATCCAGCAGTTCGGGATGTGGGACGTGGCCGGCAGCACGGTTGAGCTGTACTTGGGATCGACGGTGATCACCGGCTTCGCTTTCGCGACGCTGGAAGATGGGTTCTTCGGCTTCGAGCGTTCCGAGCCATTCGATCGAATCCGATTCCTGGATGTCGGCGGGCCGCTGATCGACGACATGGTCTTCACCCCGATCATCCCCGGCCCAGGCGCAGCTGCCGTGTTCGCACTCGGATTCCTTCGTCCGGGTCGGCGTCGCCGCCGAGAGCGTCCCACCCCTTCCCGTGGTGAGCGTCGAAGTCGAGCCGTCTCGCCACGTGAGGCCGCCTCAGTCAACGAGTGACTCGAGCGTGATGACGAGCGCCTCGAGGTCGTTCTCGACGACCATCACGACCCGGTCCCACCGGATCGCCGCGTAGCCGTGCACCAGTCGGCTCCGGAGCCCGATGATCGCATGAACGTGATCGATGTGGGGTTCGATCGCCGGGTCGATCCGGCATGCACGTCCGATGGCCTCGCCGACCGTGATGAGATGCCGTTCGATCGCGGCACGGACCAGCGGATCCGAGCGAACGCGCTCGGGCCCGTGTTCCTCGCGAATCCCGATCACGGCCCGGACCGCATCCAACGCGTCGAGCAGGAGGGCCCTGCACTCACGCCGCGTCGTGGAAGGGGATCCGATCTCGAGAGAGCGACTCCCGCACGATCGGATTCCTGACGGCGCTGAGCTCGATGAGATCCACTCGGCGGCCGAGGATCCGACCGAGCTCCTCGCCGAGCTCGATGAACTCGAACGCGCTCAGCCGACTGTCGGCGGCGAACTCGACCAGCAGATCGAGATCACTGGTCGCCGGGTCGAAGTCGGTCCCCCGAGCTGCCGATCCGGTGAGCTCGAGGCGCGCGATGCCCGTCCGCCGACAGACGGCGTCGACCGAGCGTCGTTGTGCGTCGGTGATCGTGACCACGGTCACGGTCTATCCGTCGGCGACGAGGTGTTCACCGGCTTCGACGGTCGCCCGAGGACGACCCGGCAGGGTCTCGAGTCGATCACCCCGCCTCGCGAACCCCCTCGACCATCGCCGCGAGCCCGATCGCCTCGGTCCGCTCGTCCATCGCCCAGCGGTCGTCGCCGCCGTGGACGACGAAGCACCGCTCCGGATCCATATCCGCGACGGCCTCGCGGAAGCCGCGCGACCGCCGCGGGGCGAGTCCCAGCTTCACTTCGATCAGCCATCGCCGCCCGTCCGGCAGGTCGAGCACCAGATCCACCTCCGCTCCGCCGGCTGTGCGGTAGAAGGTCGGCACCACGAGCGGCGACGCGCGGGCGATCAGCTGCTCGACGACGAAGCCCTCCCAGCTCGCCCCGGCGATCGGATGGGAGAGAAGCTCGTCGTGCGTCGTGATGCCGAGCAGCGCGTGCACGATGCCGGAGTCACGCACGAACACCTTCGGCGACTTCACGAGCCGCTTGCCCACGTTGACCTGCAAGGGCGGAAGCCGCCGGACCAGGAGCAGGTCCACGAGCAGGTCGAGGTAGCGGCCGACGGTGGATCCGTGCACCGCGAGAGATCGAGCGAGACCCGCAGCATTGAGACGACCGCCCTGCCCGTGGGCGAGCATCGTCCAGAGTCGCCGCATCGTCTCCGCCGGTACCCGGGGGCCGAGCGCCGGAACGTCGCGCTCGAGGTACGTGCGGACGAAGTCCTGTCGCCACGCGACGCTCGTGGCGTCGTCGTCCGCCGTCACGCTGTCGGGGAAGCCGCCGCGGAGCCAGAGTGACGAGACGGGCACATCGGTGGCCTCGTCGACGCCCAGCGGACCGAGCTCCACGAAGGCGAGTCGCCCGGCGAGCGTCTCGCTCGTCCGCGGCAAGAGATCCAGCGACGCCGAGCCGAGCAGCAGGAACTGTCCGGCCCGCTCCCCGGCGGCCCGGCGATCGTCGATCACGCCCCGCAGCACCTCGAGCAGCCCCGGGACCCGATGCACCTCGTCGAGGATCACGAGCCGGCCGCGCTGCCCGGCGAGGTCGTACTCGGGGTCGGCGAGCCGGCTCCGGTCCGAGGGCCGCTCGAGATCCAGGTACGTCGACCGGCGATCCGCAGCGATCGCGCGGGCGAGCGTGGTCTTGCCCACCTGGCGTGGTCCGAGCAAGGCCACGGCGGGCATGGCCCCCAGACGGCGCGAGACATGATGATGGACGGCGCGGGCGGATATCGCTGCAATCCTCGCACGCAAAACAGGTTCGCGAGGATACACGGCCGTTCTTCCGATCGGAGCCCGTACACTGATGTCCTGACCGAGACGAGCGGCCCTGCGGGGCGCTCACACGTGCTGATCCACCAGCACCGGGTTCCCGTCGGGATCCACGAGCACGAAGCTCGCCGCGCCCTCGCCGTCCTCGTCGCAGGCCTGCAGCAGCTCGTGGCCGGCCTCCCGCACCCGCCGCTGGAGCTCGCGCACGTCGGTGAAGTCGCCCTCGAGCGGCCGGGCCTGTTCGTCCCAGCCGGGATTGAACGTCAGGACGTTGCGGTCGAACATCCCCTGGAACAGCCCGATCGTGGTCGTGCCGTTGCGGAGGACGAGCCACTGCTCGCCGTCGCCGCCGACGATCTCGAAGCCGAGGCTCCCGTAGAAGTCGCGCGAGCGGGCGAGGTCGGCGACCGCGAGGCTGACGCTGAAGGCACCGAGATCCATGCGAGACTCCGGGATCGGGGTCGGATGAGCGCGTGCGCGGCAAGGCCGCTCGCGCGGGCGAACGGAGTCAGCCGCGGGATGAACGCTCGCCGGGGCCGGCCTCGCCTTCGGTCCCGGCGCCGGGCGACATGATCGCCTCCACCGCCTCGACCACCTCCTGCGGCCGGCCGCTCCCCATCTGGAACACGCGACCGTCGCGGAGCTGGAGCTCGACCGCGTCGAAGCCGGAGGTGTTCCAGAGCCAGCCGTTCCGCACCTTGCGGATTCCCCACGCGTTGAGGGTGTCGGCAGTGACGGGACGCACGCCGACGATGTCCTCGGCCGGCACGGTCCGCGCGATCAGCCCGGGACCGAACGCACAGCGGACGCGGTCCACGTGCACCTCGATCGTGAGGCCGTGGAAGAGCATGATCAGGACGCCCATCAGGACGACCGGGATGATGAGGAAGTGGAGCTGCCCGACGGACAGCCACAGCACCACGCCGATGGCCACGAGGACGAGCTCCGCGATCGCGAAGGTCACCAGCAGCGCGGTGCCGACCTGGTGGAAGCGGACGACCGGTCCGGATGCATCCGGCGGTGAGGCGGCGTCGATCATGGGGCAGTGATCGTACCGTGGCCGGCGAGTCGGTCGAGACGCGGGGCGACCGGTCCACTCGCGTTCCCGGCGTCGCGACCGTTCCCCGCCCCCCGTGCGGCCCTGGGCTCGAGCGCGAGGCCGCGGCGCCAGCGCCGCACCCAGAGGCAGTCCCGCAGCCCGGCTCCGGCCCGGCCGAAGACGGGGTAGTGCGACTGGCCGCCGATGCGCGGGCGGTGGGCGACCGGCATCTCGACGACCCTCGCCCCCAGCGCGCGGGCCGCGGCGGGCACGAAACGGTGCAGGCCCGGGCGATCGAGCGGCAGGGCCGCGGCGAGCTCGCGCGGCATCAGCCGCAGCGTGCAGCCGGTGTCCCGCACCGGATCGCCGAGCAGGCCCCGCCGGACCGCGCGGCCGACGGCGGACGCGACCCGACGACGCGGGCCGTCGCAGCGGGCCGCGGTGCGGTCGCCCTGCACCAGGTCGGCTCCGGTGCGGGCGCGGGCGGCGAGCAGTCGGGAGAGATCGGCGGGGTCGTTCTGGCCGTCGGCGTCGAGGAAGGCCACGAGGCGGCCGCGGGCGAGGCGGATGCCCGCCGCCATCGCGGCGGACTGACCGCGGGGCGCGGTCCGATGAAGTCGCACGGTCACGCCGCGGCCCGCCGCGTCCGCCGCCGCGGCTTCCACCGCCGCGGCCGTGGCATCCCGCGAGCCGTCGTCGACCACGATCACCTCGGCTCCGTCGACATCGCCGGCGAACCCGGCGTCCGCGAGCACCGCCGCCGTCTCCGGGAGCAGGACGCGCAGCCCCGCCGCCTCGTCGCGGGCGGGGATCACCACGCTGAGGGCGAGCTCGCCCGTCTCGCCGTGCTGGAGATCGCCGGCCATCGCGGCAGTCTATCGCCGGCCGGGCGGCGGCCGGTAGCATCCGCGGCGTGCCGCCCGACGCACCCGCACCCCCACCCGCCTCCGGTCCCGCCGCCGTCGTGCCCTGCCCGGTCTGCGGCTCGGCCACCGCCGACGCCGGCCCCACCGTCCACGGCCCCGCCCCGCGGGTCGCGGGCGTGCCAGTGACGCTCGGCCCGCACGCCGCCCGCCTCCGCCGGTGCCCCGGGTGCGACCTGCGGTTCAAGCATCCGTTCGTGCCCGACGCCGTCCTGCTCGAGTGCTACCGCCGGTCGCCCGCCGACAACTGGGAGCACGACCCCGACCCGCGGAAGCGGCGGTTCGACGAGATCGCCGCGATCGTGGCCGCCGAGAGCCCGGGGCCCCGCGTGCTCGACGTGGGCTGCTCCAACGGCGCGCTGCTCGCCCACCTCGCACACGCCGCCGCGCCGCCCCCCGCCGGGGGGGGGCCCTGGCGACCCTCCGGCCTCGAGCCCAGCGCCGATGCCGCCCGCGTGGCCGCCGAGCGCGACGTCGCGATGCTCGGCGCAACGCTCGAGGACCTTCCGCCCGACGCCCGGTTCGACGCCGTCCTCGCGATCGACGTCCTCGAGCACCTCGTCGATCCGCCGACCTTCGTGGCCGCGGTGGCCCGGCACCTCGACCCCGGCGGCGTCTTCGTCGCCCTCACCGGCGACCCGGACGCGTGGGGGTGGCGGCTGCAGGGAGCGGCGTACTGGTACGCGGCCCTGCCCGAGCACCAGGTGTTCCTCGCCCGGCGGACGATCGAGCGGCTCGCGGCGGACCACGGCCTCGAGCTCGTGCGCCGCGTCCGCACCAGCCACGCCCGCCACTCGGCGAGCCGCACCGTGCGGGACGCGGTGCGGGGCACCCTCTTCGGCGTCGCCCGGCGACTCGGGGCGCTGCCCCGCTCGCCCGGCCCCGGCTGGCTGCCGGCCCGCGATCACCATCTCGTGGTGCTGCGGCGACCGCGCTGACGCGGCGAACCGCCGGCCCCGCCGGCCCCGCCCCCGCTCACCGCACCGTGGACGCCGCATCGGGGAACGCCTCGGCCAGCGTCCGCCCACCCAGCGCCCGCGTGTCCCGCCGCGCCCGCCGGCCCCGCCCCGTCCGCAGCCGCTCGGCGTAGTACGCGAGTCGCCCGAGGTGGTACCGCACCGGATGGCCGTAGACGTCCGGGTACCGCGGGGCGATCCGCTCGCGCTCGGCCCGGTACCGCCGGGCCCACGTGTCGGCCTCGCCCTTGGCCGCCTCGTGCACGCGGTGCACGCCGACGTACCGCTCGAGCCGCTCGGCCGGGGCGGCGGCGAGGATCCGGTACCACAGGTCGGTGTCCATCACGCAGTGCAGCGACGTGTCGACGCCCCCCACCGCCTCGTACACGCTCCGCCGGAAGAACGTGCTCGGCTGGTGGATCCGCAGGTAGCCGTGCCGCATCCACCACGCCGAGGGCCCGGCCCGGCGATCGCAGCGGATCACCCGCGACGCGGCGTCCACGACCACGGTGTCGCCCTCGACGAGGCCGAGCTCGCGCCGGGCCGCGAACCGCTCGAGCAGCGCCCGCGCCGCCCCCGGCAGCAGGGCGTCGTCGGAGTTGAGCCAGGTCACGATCTCGCCGCTTGCCATCGCGAGCCCCTCGGCGATCGCGGCCGCCTGCCCGTCGTCGGGGGCGCTCCGCCAGTGGGCCAGGCGGCCGGCGTGCCGCTCGATGATGGCCCGCGAGCCGTCGGTGGAGCCGCCGTCGAGGACGATGAGCTCGGTGACCGCGTCGCCCTGCGCCAGTACCGAGCCGATCGCCTCCTCGAGGAAGCGGGCCTGCTGGTAGCTCGGCATGACGACGGTGAGCGTGGGCAGCGCGGCGGGCATCGCGGCAGGCTACCGGGCACCCGACCCGCCCGGGCGGCGCCGAACGAGGTCGCGCCGGGCCCGGCGTCACGCCGCGCGTCCACCCGCCCCGTACGATCGCGGCCATGGCGTCCTCCACCCCCCGCCCCTTCGTCAGCCGGGCCGGCCTCAAGCTCGCCCACGCCCTCGAGGTCTTCGGCCTCGACGTGACCGGGCGCCGCTGCGCCGACTTCGGCTGCAACGTCGGGGGCTTCACCGACTGCCTGCTGCAGGCCGGGGCGGAGTCGGTGGTCGCCGTCGACACCGGCCACGGCACGCTCGCGTGGAAGCTGCGGTCCGACCCGCGGGTGGAGGTCCGCGAGCGCACCAACGCCCTGCACGACGCCCCGCCCCCCGGCGGCGTCGACCTCGTCACGATCGACATGGCGTGGACGCGGCAGCGGCTCGCGGTCCCCGCGGCCCTCGCGTGGCTCCCGCCGGCGGCGACGGACGACGGGGATCCCGCCGCCGGTGCGGCGGACGCGGCCCCCGCGCCCGCCGCCGCGGCCGCTCCCACGGCCGCGCCCGTGGCCGCCCCCTCCCGCCGCGCCGCCGCCCGCATCGTCAGCCTCGTCAAGCCGCACTACGAGCTCGAGCCCGCCGAGAAGTCCGAGCGGCTCGTGGAGGGGCGGCTCGACCCCGACGTCGCCGCCGACGTGGCCCGCCGCACCGTCGACGCCCTCGAGGGGGTCGCCGTCCTCGGGCTCGAGCGGTCGCCGGTCACGGGCAGCAAGAGCTCGCGCCGGGGACGCGGCAACATCGAGTTCCTCGCGCTGCTGCGCCCGACCTGATCCGCCGCTGCGCACCGCGGACGTTTTCATCGTCTTCGGCCTTCCCGGACGCGGGCCCCGCATCGGCCGCCGGCCGATCACGCCCCGCGGCGCCCCGCCGGTCAAGGGCCCCGGCCCGGCGACCGATGGGCCCGCGGTCGGGACGCACGCGCGAGGACGGCCGCGACGGCCGCTCCCGGGGGGTCCCGGTCCGTCATCGGGAGCCCTCGCGATGCGACTCAGCCATCTGATCCTCGCCGGCACGTCGATCATGGCCGCCCTCTTCCTCGCGGTGGGGGCGATCACGTGGCTCCGGGCCGGCGGCACGACGGAGCGGATGGCCGCGACCGAGCGGATCCTCGCCGCGACGGACGAGACGGAGGCCACCGCCCGCGACCTGCTGTTCATGCAGCAGCAGCTCGGGACGTTCCTCGCGACCGGCTCGTCCGAGGCGGTCGAGGCCTTCCGGGCGAAGGCGGCGGACTTCCGCGCCGCCGCGGGCGAGCTCGACCGCCACGCCGACGCCGCCGGCCTCGCCACCACCACCGCCGCGGACTTCGGCGACTACGCCGGCCGGTTCGAGGAGGCGGTGCGGGCCGCGAGCCGCCGGCTGGAGCTGATCGACCTCAAGGCCCACCGGCTCGGCCCGAGCCTCAGCCACGACCTCGCCGACTTCGTCGCCGGGCGGCTCGCCGCGGGCGACGTCGAGACGGCGGCCGCGGTGCACGGGGTCCAGTCGCCCTTCATGATCGCCCGCACCCACGGACTCAAGTACATCGCCACGAGCCTCCCGCACCAGAAGGACCTCTTCGACGAGCAGTACGACGGCGCCGAGCGGGCGATGCGGGAGGCGATCACCCGCGAGGCGGACGCCGAGGACCGCGCGGCGATGGAGGCCCTCCTCGCCCGGCTGATCGAGTACGAGGCCACCTTCGCCGGCATCCACGAGCAGCAGGAGGCCCGCAACGCGGCGGTGGCCACCGCGGTGGACGAGATCGGCCCGCGGATCCTCGCCGACACCCTCGCCACCGCGGACCGCACCACGGACGAGGCCCGCACCGCGCGGGCCGAGAGCGTGGACGCGGTGGCCGCCCTCGGCACCGGCGCGGCGGGGCTCGCCGTCGTGGGCGGCCTGCTCAGCCTCGGTCTCGCCCTGCTCCTGCACAAGGCGATCTCGTTCCGCCTCGAGCGGGCCGTCGCCCGGGTCGAGGAGCTCGCCGCGGGCGAGATCGACCTCGGCCGCCGCCTGCCCGCCGCGGGCACCTGCGAGCTCTCGCGCCTCGCCCGCGGGCTCAACGCCTTCCTCGACACGCTGCAGGGCCTCGTCCGCGACATCGACGAGGCGGCCGGGAGCATGCGGACCGGCGGCGCGGTCGTCCGCGACACCAGCGGCGAGCTGTCCGAGGCCGCGGTGCGGCAGGCGGCCCGCGTGAGCGAGATCACCGGCGCGCTGCACGCCGTCTCCGACGTCGCCCGGACCACGACCGGCCGGGCCGAGGAGGCGGGCGACTTCTCGCGGCGGACCCGCGAGGCGGCCGAGCGCGGCGTCGAGGAGGTCCGCGGGCTCGAGGAGGCCATGGAGCAGATCAACCACTCCAGCGACGACGTCTCCCGGGTGCTGCAGGTGATCGACGAGATCGCGTTCCAGACGAATCTGCTGGCCCTGAACGCCGCGGTCGAGGCGGCCCGGGCCGGCGACGCGGGGCGGGGCTTCGCGGTGGTGGCCGAGGAGGTCCGGGCCCTCGCGGCCCGCAGCGCCGAGGCCGCCTCGCGCACCGGCGACCTGGTGAGCCAGTCGGTCGAGCGGGCCCGCCGGGGGGCGGAGAACTCGCAGCGGGTCGCCGGAGTGCTCCACGAGATCGCCTCCGGCACCGTGCGGATGGACGAGGTGCTCTCGGGCATCGCCGAGTCGGTGGCGAGCCAGTCGGCGGAGCTCGACCACGTCCGGTCCGCCGCGGCCGGGATCAGCGACATCACCGAGCGGAACGCGGCCGCGGCGCAGCACCTCGCCGCCGCGGCGCAGGAGACCTCCGCCGGCGTCGAGACGGTCGCGGGGCTGCTCGCGCAGTTCCGCGCGAACCGGGCCTGACCGCCTCCCCGCGGCCGCGCCGCCGCGACGAGCCGCCGGCCGACGCGGCCACCCGGGCGATGCCGCGCCCGCCTTCGGGCGCCCTCCGCGCCCTCGCGCGGCCCCCATGCGGCACCCCACCGGCACCCCGCCGGCACCCCGCCGGCACCCGCGAACCGGCTCCCCGTCGCGTCCGCCGAGGAAGGGCCGCAAACCGGCGAAAACACGGGATTTCGGGTAGAATCGGGGATCGCCCGGCGGCCCGCCGGATCCGGCCTCGCGCCGGCCCGCGGCTCCGCTCCGGGCGACCGGTCCTCGCTTCGCGACTCGGCTCCCGGCGCACCGTCCCGGGGGCCGCGGAACCCCCTGCCCGATGAGCGACACGCCGACCCCGCCCGAGGGCTCGCCCGACGACCTGCCGGCCCCCGACCTGCCCGAGGCCGCCGTGCGCCAGGCGATCGTCGAGCGCCCGATCCACCGGGAGCTCCACGAATCGTACCTGACGTACGCGATGAGCACGATCACGGACCGGGCCCTGCCCGACGTCCGGGACGGGCTCAAGCCGTCGCAGCGCCGCATCCTCGTGGCGATGAACGACCTGAACCTCGGTCCGGGTCGCAAGCACCGCAAGTGCGCCAAGATCGCGGGCGACACCTCCGGCAACTACCACCCGCACGGCGAGTCGGTGATCTACCCGACGCTGGTCAACATGGGCCAGGGCTGGAAGATGCGCTGCCTGCTGGTGGACAAGCAGGGCAACTTCGGCTCGATCGACGGCGACCCGCCGGCGGCGATGCGGTACACCGAGGCCCGCCTCGCCCCCGCCGCGATGGACATGCTCGCCGACCTGAAGCTCGACACCGTCGACTTCCGGGCCAACTACGACGAGACGCGGCAGGAGCCGCTGGTCCTGCCGGCGAAGTTCCCGAACCTGCTCGTCAACGGCTCCAGCGGCATCGCGGTGGGCATGGCCTCGTCGATGCCGCCGCACAACGTGGGCGAGGTGTGCGACGCCATCGTCGCCCAGCTCGAGAACCCCGACATCGAGCTCGCCGAGCTCATGGAGATGATGCCCGGCCCGGACTTCCCGACCGGCGGCATCATCCAGGGCCGCCGCGGCATCGCCGAGGCCTACGCCACCGGCCGCGGCCGCGTGCACGTGCGGGGGCGGGTCCACCAGGACACGATGAACGGCCGCGACGTCATCATCGTGGACGAGATCCCGTACCAGCTCGTGCAGCGCACGCTCATCGAGAAGCTCGTCGAGGCGGCCAAGCTCGGCCGCGTGCCCGACATCTCGGACATCAAGAACTTCTCGGGCAAGACGCACCGCACGCGGATCGTCATCTACCTGAAGAAGGGCGCCGACCCGGACGTCGTCGAGAAGCAGCTGTACCAGTACACGCCGCTGCAGTCGACGTTCTCGATCATCAACATCGCCCTCGACCGCGGCCGCCCGCGGACGATGGGCCTCAAGCAGCTCATCCAGGCCTTCATCGACCACCGCCGGACGGTGATCCGCCGCCGCACCGAGCACCTGCTCCGCGAGGCCCGCAAGCAGGCCCATCGCCTCGAGGGCCTGATCTACGCGGTGTGCGACATCGACGAGGTCATCGCCCTCATCCGCGCGAGCCGCACCCGCGAGGAGGCGATCGAGAAGCTGATGGAGCGGGCGTTCCGCATCCCGCGCGACCATCCCTACGCCCCGCAGGTGCCCGAGCGGCTGCTCGCCCGCTGCGAGGCGGCCGAGGCGACCGACGCCGGCGGCATCCTGCTGACGCGGGTGCAGGCCGAGGCCATCGGGGCCCTGCGGCTGATCCAGCTCGTCGGCCTCGAGATCGAGAAGCTCGTGGGAGACTACGCCGACCTGCTCGCCGAGATCGAGGACTACGAGGCGATCCTCGCCGACGACGCCCGGGTGCGGGCGATCATCAAGGACGACTGCCTCGAGGTGAAGGAGCGGCACGCCACCGCGCGGCTCACCACGATCGAGGACGCCGAGCACGAGGACATCGACGTCGGCGACCTGATCGCGGAGCACGAGTGCGTGGTCACCGTCTCGCACGCCGGCTACGTGAAGCGGGTCCCGGTCGACACCTACCGCGAGCAGGGACGCGGCGGCCGCGGCATCAAGGGCTCGGTCTCGAAGGAGGGCGACTTCATCACCCGCCTCTTCGTGTCCTCGAGCCACGACGACCTGCTGTGCTTCACCAACACCGGGCGCGTCTTCCGCAAGAAGGTCTACCAGATCCCGGAGATGAGCCGGACCTCGCAGGGCCGGGCGATCGTCAACCTGCTCGAGCTCCGGCCCGAGGAGCGCGTGGTCGCCTTCCTCACGATCTCCGACTTCGAGCGGAGCGAGGACTATCTCTTCTTCGCCACCAGCTCCGGCCGGGTGAAGCGGACGAGCCTCAAGGACTTCCGCAACGTCAACCGCGCCGGAATCATCGCGGTCGGCCTCAACGAGGGTGACCGGTTGATCGACGTCGTCTACACGACGGGCGAGAACCACGTCCTGCTCGCCACCTCCGGCGGCATGGCGATCCGCTTCGACGAGAACGACGCCCGCGTCATGGGCCGCGGGGCGGCCGGCGTCAAGGGCATCGACCTCGCCGGGGACGACGAGGTCATCGGTCTCGTCCGGGTCGAGCCCGACACCGACCTGCTCACCGTGACCGAGCACGGCTACGGCAAGCGCACGCCGATCGACGAGTACCTCGTCCAGTCCGAGGCCGGGGCCCGGCCGCAGTCGCGGGGCGGCAAGGGCCGGCTCGACATCCGGACCACCGACCGCAACGGCAAGGCGGTCACCGTGCTCTCGGTCGGCGAGGACGACGGCGTGATGCTCGTGAGCGAGCAGGGCATGATCGTGCGGATCGGGGCCGGCACCGTCCGGCGGACCGGACGGGCGACCCAGGGCGTACGCGTGGTCAACCTCAAGGCCGGCGACCGGCTGATGGCCGCGGCCCGCGTGGCCGAGTCGGGCGACGAGGACTCGGATGGCTCCGAGCTCCCCGGCGACGCAGCCGACGGGTGAGGGCCGACGGTCTCCCGGAGCGGCGGGCGTCGTGGCGCGCGGTTCCGGTCGCCGCGGGCGCCGCGGCTGCCGTGGCTGCCCGCGTGCCCGCGTGCCCGCCGCCGCCGTCCGGGTGCCCGCCGCCGCACCCGCGGGGCGGCCCGGGGGCCCGGGGGCGCGGGCACCGGGTTGCGGTAGACTTCAGGCCCCCGTGACGCCGGAGCCGCGCCCGCCATGCCCATCAAGGAATGGTCCGAGACCATCACGATCGCCGAGATGAACGACGAGCCGGCGTTCTCCGAGGACATGGAGAGCCTGATCCGTCGCATCGAGGAGTCCGAGCTCGCCGGGCCCGACGTCATCGTCAACCTCGAGAACGTGACCTACCTCAACTCGTCGAACATCGCCCAGCTGCTCAAGCTGCGGAAGTCGCTCCAGTCGCTCGAGGCGCGGATGCGGATCTGCGGCGCGACCGACGCGGTGTGGAGCGTGATGATGGTGACGGGGCTCGACAAGGTCTTCGAGTTCACCGACGACGTGACCACCTCGCTCGCGTCGCTGCAGCTGCTCGACGACTGACGGCGGCCGCGTGCGGATCCGCCGGAGCCAGCACGACGTCCGCATCGAGACGATGCCGCTCATCGACGTCGTCTTCCTGCTGCTGACCTTCTTCATCTACGCCGTCGCGGTGATGGACCGCGTGGACGCCCTGCCCATGGAGACCGCGCCGCTGCGGGGCGCCGGCCGGGCCGAGGTCCCGCCCGCGGCCACGATCAGCGTGGACGCCGGGGGCGACGTCTTCCTCGACCGCGAGCCGCTGGCGCTGGACGAGCTCGTGCCGCGGCTGCAGGAGCGGCTCGAGGCCGAGCCCGACACCGTCGTGTATGTCGCCGCCGCCCGCGAGGGCGACCGCGACCGCCTGCCCGACTTCCTCGAGCTGTACGGGCGGCTGGCGGAGGCGGGGATCCCTGTCAGCCTGGTGAGCCTCGGCGGCGGTGGGACGGCGACGGGCGGCGGCGCGAGGGCGGGCGACGGCGACCCCGGGCCGGGCCCGGGAGGCGGCTGAGGCCGCTCGGGCGTCAGCCGTCCTCGGCGCCGTCCCCGTCCTCGTCGCCGTCGTCGTCCGCCGCCTCGGGCGGCGCCGGGCGTCCGGACCGCCGCACCCGGTCGCGATCCTCGGCCTGCGGCTCGCGCGGACCGAGCACGCGGATCCGCGGCTCGCCGTCCGCAGCTTCCCGCGACGGCACGTCCGGCTCGGGCTCGAGCGACGGCGGGATCGGGCGAAACGGATAGCCGTCGATCTGGCGGTGGACGTAGTCGGGAGCGCCGACCACGAGGGACGTCCGCAGGAAGCGGATGCTCGCGACGTCCCCCCCGTTGGCCCGCCACGCGTCGGGCTCGATCGACGCGCGGATGACCTCCATCAGCTCGTCGGCGACCTCCTCGGGCTTCCGGCGATCGGTGTATCCCTCGAACGAGTAGGAGGTGGTGGCGAAGCTCGGCGCCGCCCCGAGCGGCGGGCTCGCGAAGTACGGCGCGTCGATCACGAGGCTCGCCACGTCGTGCAGGCGGGTGGTGCGGGCGCTCGGGCGGCCGAGCCAGGAGACCGGGCCGATCTCGAGCCAGCCGCGACCGAGCTGCCAGGTGAGCCGCTCGTCGCCCGCGGCCTCCATCTGGGCCAGGATCGCCTCCAGCACGGTGAGGACCGGCTCGTCCTCGAGCCGCACCGTGACCGGGGCCAGCGGGTCCATGCCCTCGACCCGCTCGCTGGTCCAGCGAGCCACGACGTTGATCCCGGCCCGCCGGGCGAGGAGGTCGATCGCGCGGCGGGCCGGGACCTCCTCGACGTCCACGCCGACGCGGAGCATGAGCAGGCGGCCGAGCGTCTCGGCCGAGGCCCGCTCGTCGGCGGTGGGAGCCCTCCGCGGGTCGGGCACCCCCTGTGCGGCGGCCGGCAGGGCCGGGGCCGCGAGGGTGCCGGCGGCCAGGGCGAGCAGCGCGACGAGGGAGCGGGGACGGCGAGGGACGAGGGGGCGGCCCGGCATGGCGGAACCTCCGTGGGCGGCGGGGCGTGGAGCGCCGCCGACCGAGGATACGGCCCCGGACGGCGGGGTCTGCGCAGAATTCGGGACAGGCCCGCGGCGGGCCCGGAGACGGGCCGACGGGCGACCGGCGTCAGCTCCGCCGCTCGTGCAGCCCCTGCATCGCCTCGATGTAGGGCTGGATCTCGGGATCGTCCGAGGCCACGAAGTCCGACCAGGGCCCGTCGAAGTGCACGCGGCCGGCGTGGAGCATCACGATCCGCGGCTGCAGTCGCCGCAGCAGCGTCGTGTCGTGCGTGATCACGACGGTGGTGCGGCGGGCCCCGGCCTCGGCCGGCTCCGCGTGCAGGGCGGTGATGAGCTCGTGGATGAGCGCCGAGTATCGCGGGTCGAGGCCGGTGGTCGGCTCGTCGTAGAACATCAGCCGCGGGTCCATGGCGATGGCCCGCGCGATCGCGACCCGCTTGGCCATGCCCCCGGAGAGCTCGTCGCGGTCCTCGCCGAGCACGCGGTCCGGATCCATCCCCACCCGCCCGATCGCGTCGCGGACCCGCGCGTCGATCTCGGCGTCACGGAAGCCCGCCACCTCGCGGAGCCACAGCGCGATGTTCTCGCGGACCGTCCCCGAGAACAGGGCGTTGTGCTGGAAGACGATCGCCCAGTGCCGGCGCAGCTCGTCGCGGGTGGACTCGTCCACCGCGTGCACGTCGATCAGCGGCTCGCCGTCCCGCTCGTGATCGGCCACCTCCACCCGTCCCTGGTCCGGGTCGAGACGGGCGGTCATGATCTCGACCAGCACGCTCTTGCCGCAGCCGGACGGTCCGACGATCGTCACCAGCTCGCCGCGGCGGATCTCGAGGTCGATCCCCTCGAGGACGCGGTTGTCGCCGAAGGACTTCCGGAGGCCGCTGACGCGGATCTCGACCGGGGCGTCCGCGGCGAGGTCGGCGGGGTCCGCGGCCACCGGCCCGTCGGCGGCCGCGGACGCGGGTCGCGCGTCGTCGGCCCCATCGCCGCCGACGGGCGAGTCGCCGTGGTCGGCGTCGGACGGGGAAGGCGTGGACATCGGGGCTCCGAGCGGGGCGGAGGACGCGAGCGCGATCGTATCGTGGGGCCTCCGGGGAAGGCGGCCGACTCGCCGCGGCGACGCGGCCGCGACCCGCCGCTCGCTCCCGCCCCTGCCCTGCCGTCCGGAGCCTCGCCATGCACCGCTCGCCCCACCGCCCCGCCGCCCTCGCCCTGCTCGCCGGCCTCGGCCTCGGACTCGGCCTCCTGCCGACCGTCCTGCCCGGTCCCTCGGCGGCAGCCGTGGCGAGCAGCGCCACCGGCCGCGCCACCGGGGCCACCGGCGTCGCCCCGCCCGTCCTCCGCGCCGACGCCGTCTTCTCCGCGGTCGAGATCGTCGAGGTCGAGGACGAGGTCCTCCGCTTCGACACGCGGACCGGACTGATGCACGCGCTCTCCGGCGACACGTCGTTCACCGGCACGTCCACCCGCTGGGAGGTGCGCGTGCAGCCCGTGGCCGAGAAGACGAGCGGCTTCCTGTCGCTGCACCGCCGGCTGATCGACGCCCGGACCGCCTACCTGCTCGTCGACGAGGTCACGGGCGAGACGTGGATCCTTCGGTACCGCGAGCGGAATCGCGGGACGTGGTCGCGGATCGGCGTGCAGGTGCCCTGAGGCCCCGTCGCGGGCCTCGGCCCGGCCCCCTCGCGATCAGCTCAGCCCGCCCACGAACCGCTCGATGCGGTCGCAGCCGCCGCGGATCGTCTCGTCGGCGCACGCGAAGCTGAGCCGCACGTGCCGCTCGCCGCCGGCGCCGAAGGCGTCGCCCGGCACCACCGCGACCTCCGCCTCCTCGAGCAGGGCCTCGGCGAAGCCCGCCGCGTCCTCGATGGTGCGCCCGCCCGGCGTCCGGCGGCCGAAGCACGCCGAGACGTCGGGGAAGCAGTAGAAGGCTCCGGTCGGCCGCGGGCAGGTGATGCCGTCGATCGCGCTCAGCCGGCCGTGCATGAGCTCGGCCCGGGACGCGAAGACCGTCCGCATCCGCTCGACCTCCTCGTCGGCGGCCCCGGCCATCGCGGCGTCGATCGCGGGGAAGCAGAACGCGGTGGCGTGGCTCGTGACCTGCCCCTGCACGGTGGCGATCGCCTTGGCGACCCCGGGGGCGGTCGCGACCGCCCAGCCGAGCCGCCAGCCGGTCATCGCGAACGCCTTGCTCATCCCGCCGATCGTGACCGTCCGCTCGGCCATGCCCGGCAGCGTGGCGAACGCCCGGTGCTCGACGTCGCCGTAGACGATGCGCTCGTAGAGCTCGTCGCTGATCACCGCGACGCCCGGGTGGCCCGCGACCGCGGCCGCGAGGGCGGCGAGGTCGTCGGGGGCGTACATCGTCCCGCACGGGTTCGACGGGCTGTTGAGCATGAGCGCCGCCGTGCGGGGCCCGATCGCCGCCGCGACGCGCTCCGGGTGCAGCCGGAAGCCGTCGTCCGCCGAGCCGGGCACCTCCACCACGCGGCCGCCGGCGAGCTCGATCATCGGCCGGTAGCTCACCCAGGCCGGCGTCGGCACCACGACCTCGTCCCGGCGGCCGGGATCGACCACCGCCAGCAGCGAGAAGAAGAGGGCGCTCTTGCCGCCCACCGTCAGGACGACGTCGGCGGGATCGCACGAGAGCCCGTGACGCCGCAGGAGGTGCTCGGCGACCGCCCGCCGCGTCTCGGGCGGGCCCGGCACCGGCTCGTAGCGCGTGCGGCCGGCCTCGAGCGCCTCGACCGCGGCCCGCACCAGGGGGGCCGGCGTGTCGAAGTCCGGCTCGCCCGCCGCGAAGCCGATGACGTCGCGGCCGGCGGCCCGCAGCTCCTTCACCCGGGCGCTCAGGGCGAGCGTGCTCGACGGCTTCATCCGGCGCACGCGGTCCGACAGCTGGATCGCCGCCCCGCGGGTGTCGGGGACGGTCGCGTCGTCGACGACGTCGCCGGGCGTGACGGAGGCGGAGGCACGGGCGGGGGCGGAGTCGGCCATGCGGCGAGGATACCCGCGGCGAGCACCGCCGCACGAGCGGATTCGCCGCGGTCGTCGCGGGGCCGCCGGCCCGCCGACCCGCCGACCCGTCGGGACGCGAGCGCTCGGCCACGAGCGCCGAGGGCCGGACCGGCGCTCGCCGACTCCCGCGGCCGTCTTCCGAACCCCGGCCGGCCGCCGGCTGTGGGGTGTCGCCCCGCCGCGCACGCTCGCGGGCCCGGCCTCCCGTCGACGGCTCGCCCGGAGACCCGCGTCTCTCGTGCCTCGGCTCCCCCCGCGCCCCCAAGGCTCTCGCGCCCCCGCGTCTCCGCGCTCGCTGATACCTTCTGCCCCATGCCCGGCGTCCGCCCCTACGGCACGTGGCCCACGCCCGTCGATCCCGCGATGGCGGCGGCCTCGTCGGTCATGGTCTCCGACCTGCAGGTCACGGGCAGCGAGGCGTGGTGGCTCGAGCAGCGGCCGGCCGAGGACGGGCGGACGGTCGCGGTGCAGTGGCGCGACGGGCGCTGCCGCGACATGACGCCCGCCGGCTTCGACGTCCGCACCCGCGTGCACGAGTACGGCGGCGGGGCGCTGGCGATCGACGGCGGCCTCGCCATCCTCGCCCGCGATCCCGACGGCACCGTGTGGCGCATGCCGACCGCGGGCGGTGACCCGAAGCCGCTCACCCGACCCGCCGACGGACGGTTCGCCGACTTCGCGATCGACCGCGCCCGCAATCGCGTCCTTGCGGTGCGCGAGTCCGAGGACGGCGGCGGCCCCGATGCCCGCACGACCATCGCCGCCATCGACCTCGACTCCGGCGCCGTTCGGGATCTCGTCGCCGGCCCCGACTTCGCCGCCTCCCCGCGGCTCTCGCCCCGTGGCGACGAGCTGGCGTGGGTCGAGTGGAGCCTGCCCGACATGCCGTGGGACGCGTGCACGCTGCGGCGCGCGCGGCTCGACGCGGCGGGCGACGTGGCGGCGGCGAGGAAGGTCGCGGGCGGACGGGCGGGTGCCGGCGGCGCGGGCGGCCCGACCGGCGACGGGCCCGAGTCGGTGATCGAGCCCCGGTGGACGCCCGGCGGCGAGCTGCTCTTCATGTCCGACCGCGACGGCTGGTGGGGGCTCTACCGCGACGCACCCACCGCCCCGGACGGCGTCGAGATCGTCTTCCGCACCCAGACGGACCTCGCCCGACCGCCGTGGAAGCTCGCCCAGTCCTCGTGGGCCGTCGCCCCGCCCCGCGGCCTGCTCGCCGCCGTGCGTCGCCGCGGCCGCACGCGGCTCGTGGCCGTCCCGGCCCGCCGCGCGACCGGCCGTCCGCCGCGGGTGCTCGACGACTCGTGGGCCCGCGTCGAGTCGATCGCGGCCGGCGACGGCATGGCCGCGATGCTCGTGACGCATCCGTCGCGACCCACCGCCGTGGTGCGGCTCGACGTCCTGACCGACGACGTCGAGATCGTGCGCGAGATGCCGGTGCCGCGGCTCGACGAGGACTATCTGCCCGAGCCGCGGATGGTCCGGTTTCCGGGGGCGGGCGGCGACCGTGCGGTCGCGTGGCACTACGGCCCCGCCAATCCCGAGTGGGAGGGACCGGAGGACGAGCGACCCCCGCTGCTGGTGCGGGCCCACGGCGGGCCGACCGGCGGCGCCCGGCTGCAGTACGACCTCGAGCTGCGGTACTGGACCAGCCGCGGGTGGGCGGTGTGCGACGTCGACTACGGCGGCAGCGCCGGCTACGGGCGGGCCTACCGCGAGCGGCTGCGGGAGCGGTGGGGCGTCGTCGACGTGGCCGACTGCGTGGGGGCGGCGGCCCGGCTCGCCGAGGAGGGCGTGGTCGATCCCGCCCGCACCGTCATCAGCGGCGGGTCGGCGGGCGGCTACACGACGCTCATGGCCCTGGCCACGACCGACGCCTTCGCCGCCGGTGCGAGCCGCTTCGGGATCGCCGACCTCGTTCGGTTCCGCCGGACGACCCACCGCTTCGAGTCGGGCTACCTCGAGGGACTGATCGGCCCCTGGCCCGAGACCGAGGACCGCTACCGCGAGCGATCGCCCCTGCACCGGCTCGACGGGATGACGCGGCCGCTCGCGGTGTTCCAGGGCCTCGAGGACCGCGTGGTGCCGCCGGAGCAGTCGGACCTGATCGTCGAGGCGCTCGAGGCCCGCGGCGTGCCGGTCTCGATCGAGCGCTTCGAGGGCGAGCAGCACGGCTTCCGCAGGCAGGCGTCGATCCAGCGGACCCTGGTGGTGATGGACCGCTTCTTCCGCGAGCACCTCGGGATCCGCGATCCGATGGGGTGACGGCGGCGGTGAAGGCGGCGGTGAAGGCGGCGGTGACCCCGGCGAGGACCGACCGCGGGGAGCGACCGGCCCGGGAGGGCGTCAGTACCCCCGCTCGGGATCGAGCCGGCCACGCTCGGTCTCGCCGCGGGCGAGCGCCGCGAGCAGCTCGGCCAGCGCCGCCATCCGCCGGGCCCGCTCGTCCTCGAGCCGCTCCGACCCACCACGGTGCGGGCTGAGGACCACCGAGTCCAGATCGCCGTAGCCGAGGTCCGAGGGCGGCGTGCCCGCGCGGGCCACCTCGTCCTCGGGGTACCGCCACCAGGTGTCGATCCCGGCTGCGAAGATCCGCCCGTCCGCCAGCCGCGCGTGCAGCGCCGCCTCGTCCACCACCGGACCGCGGCCGACGTTCACGACGATCGCCGGCTCGGCGAGGCCGTCGAGCAGCGGGCCGTCCACGATCCCGCGGGTCTCGGGCGTCAGCGGCAGGCACGACACGAGGGCGTGGGCGCCGGCCGCGGCCCGGCGCACCGCCGCGGCGTCGCGGGCGACGACGACCCGGACCCCCGCGTGGGCCGCGCCGGCCGCGTGGGCCGCGCCGGCGCCGCCGG
>CAYLNM010000050.1:0-25481 GCA_964385045.1 uncultured Isosphaeraceae bacterium | reverse complement strand
CGGCGCGGCGGGCGCGGCGGGCGCGGCGGGCGCGGCGGGCGCGGCATCCCCGCGCGGTCGAGACGGGGCCCGACCGCTGCCCCGCGGGGCGGCCGTCAGCCCGCCGCCTCGCCCCGCAGCCCGGCGAGCAGGCGCGGCCAGTCGCGGACGTCGTCGTAGGCGAACCCCGGCAGCGCCGCTCGCTTCCTGCCGAGCGAGCGGCGGAGCCGGGCGAGCATCGCGTCCCGCCAGGCGGCGGCCGAGGGGCGCAGGCGTCCCTTGTCGAAATCCAGCAGGTGGACGTCCCCGGCGTCGTCGAGCAGGACGTTGTCGGCGTTGAGGTCGGCGTGGAAGACGCCGGCGTCGTGGAATCGCCGCAGCACGCGGCCGATCGCGTGCCACGCCTCGGGCGGCAGCGGACCCTCGGCGAGCCGGCTCGTGAGCGTGCGGGTGTCCCGGACCCAGCGCGTCAGGAGGTCGCCGCGGTAGGTGACGGGCGACGTGCGGATGCAACGGGCGGCGACCGGCTCCGGCACCGGCAGTCCGAGGGCCCGGGCCCGGGCCAGCAGGTGGAACTCCCGCCACATGCGCGTCGCCGCCACGCGGACGCCGAGATAGGTGCTGCGGTTGACGCGGGCCATCACGCCGCCGCGGAAGTACCGCCGCGAGGCGAGCGGGATGCCGTTCACGGTGAAGCGGGTGATCGAGGCCTTGCGGAGCGCGACGGGGGCGGTCGGTGCGGCGACCTCGGCGGGCGTGACGACTGCGGCGTCGGACGCATCGGCGGCGTCCTTCGCGGTCGGCCGCTGCTCGTGCTCGGCGAGGTGCCGGTCCGCGGTCGCGAACAGGGTCACGGGATCGCCGAGCGCCGCCTCGGCGTCGGCATCGTGCAGGTAGCGGACGCGGCCGCGCTGGAGCTGCTGCGGGCGGATGGGGGCGTTCCTCGTCGCGGCGTCGGCGTCGGCGTCGCGCCGGAGTCTCCGTGCCCGGGCGGGTGACGCGGCCATGACGATACGGCACGGGGCCGCGGGCGCGGGCGCCCCGGCGACGTCCGGCCAACGGCCGGGCCGGGGCGACCGCGGCGGTACGATCGGCCGCTCCGCCCGCACCCCGGCCGCGCCCATGCCCCCGACCCCGCCCTCGACGTCGCCTCAGCCCCGGTTCGACGCCCCGGCCGCCAGCGCCGGCGCGGAGGCGGTCGACGGCGCCGGCGCCAGCGCCGGGCCCCCACCCCGCGGTGGCCTCGCCGCAGCGGTCATGGAGCGCCTGCTGCCCATCGCCGCCAGCGGCGTCGTCCCGGCCCGATGGGTGGAGCCTCGCCTGCCGCCGCCGTCGGCGCGGACCGCCCGCACCGGCCGCCTGCGGCTCGAGATCGTCAGCCACTGCTGGCGGTACGCGCACCTGCTCGCCCACCAGCTCGGCTCGCTCGTGCGCTTCCCGCCGCGCGAGGTGGACGTGCGGATGACCGTCTACCACGCGGCGGAGGATGCGGGGACGGTCGCGCTGCTCGCGGCCGTCGGCGAGCACGACGTGCCGGGCGTGACGTGGGACTGGCGCACGCTGCCGCGCCGGTCGCTCATGCGGCGGGCGATCGGCCGGGACCACGCGGCGCGGGTGACCGAGGCGGACTGGGTCTGGTTCACCGACTGCGACGTGCTCTTCCGCGAGGACTGCCTCGACCGGCTCGCGGCGGCGGTGCAGGGGCGACGCGATGCCCTGATCTTCCCGCGGGTCGAGCAGGTGACGCCGCTGCTGCCGGACGATCATCCGATGGTGGGGGCCGCCGGGACGGGCGGCGGCGGCGGCGAGGGCGGCGACGGCGGCGAGGGCGGCGAGGGCGGCGAAGAGGCGGGCGAGGGCGAGCGGACCGGCGCGGGCGCGGCGGCAGGGCCGGCGCTGCCCGAGGACGTCGACCCCGGCCTCTTCGCTCCCCGCGAGCGGGACCGCGCGACCGGTCCGCTTCAGATCACCCACGGCGACGTGGCCCGGGCGGTCGGCTACTGCCACGCCCTCGCGCACTACCAGCGTCCCGCCGCCACCTGGCAGAAGGCCCGCGAGGACCGAGCCTTCCGGTGGCTGCTGCGCACCCAGGGGACGCCGGTCGACGTGCCGGGCGTGCATCGCATCCGGCACGCGGCCAAGGGTCGGTACCGCGGCGGGGTGTGGTCGACGTCCCGAGGGGCGGTGCGGCAGATGCAGG
Organism: uncultured Isosphaeraceae bacterium; assembly: GCA_964385045.1. GTDB lineage: Bacteria > Planctomycetota > Phycisphaerae > Phycisphaerales > SM1A02 > CAYLNM01. The sequence continues at coordinate 23,302 of CAYLNM010000050.1, read as the reverse complement.
AGCGGCTGGGCGGTGGCGGCGGTGCGAGCAGCGGCAGCACTGGCCGCGGCGCCGGCGGCGAGGATGGCGGCGAGGCCCGCCGCGGCGTGAACCGGAGGTGAGCCTGCAGGACGACGCGGGCCCGTGGCCGAGGCGGGGAGCTCCGGGACGCCCGCTCGGGCCCATGCCGCGTCGCCCCGCTCCCTGCCGGCCATCGCAGTTGGTCGGCTTCCGATCGGCCCGGAGGTTGCCGAAACGAGCGAGCGATTCGGCCTTCGGGGAGAAACCCGACAAGAAGTCGAACGATCGGACGTGAACGCCGGTAGATTCGGGCGAACGTGATCATCAGGGGGCCTCGATGCATCGACAGACTCGACGTCCGGCCGCCTTCCTCGGCGCCGCCGCCTTCGTGCTTCCGTTCCTTGGCCCAGCGCCGAGCGGCCTCGCCGCCACGGTCACGCTCGCGTCGGGGCAGGCGGCGGTCGCGGATCCGGCGTTCACGCCGCCCGAGGAGGCGATGCGCTATCACCGCGTCGCCCGTCGGCGGCCGGGCCCGGGCATCGTGTTCGATCGCTTCGTGCGGTCGTGGCTCGCCGAGGCGCCGCCGGCCACGCTCGAGGCATTCCTGCGCGAGCAGGCGGTCGAGGGCGAGGCGGCGGACCAGCTCCTGCTGGCGATGTTCCTCGCGGCCGAGGGCCGGAGCGTCGACGCGATCACGGTGTTCCGCGAGGCGCTGGAGCGCTTCCCGGCGAGCCCGGCGATCCGGCTGGAGAAGGCGCGGGTCGAGGCGTCGACGCTCGACTTCGAGACCGCGCTCGAGGACCTGGCGGCCGCGGCCGAGACGCTCGCGGCGGACCCGGTCGCGGATCCGGACCTCGAACAGGAGATCGCCTCGCTGCGGGGCCGGTACCAGGCCCGCACCGGCGACACCGAGGCCGCACTGGCCACGTGGAACGCGCTGCTGGAGCAGCGGCCGGACGACGCGCTGCTGCACGAGGACGTCGTGCAGCTGCAGGTCGAGGAGGGGCTCGCCGAGGCGGCGCTCGAGACGCTGGAGCGGCTGGTCGCGATCACCCGCGATCCCGCCCAGCGGGTCGCCCACCGCCTGTGGTCGGGCGAGATCCTCCGGGACGCGGGGCGGGACGAGCCGGCACTGGAGGTCTACGTCGGCCTGCTCGATGACGTGGGCCGCGACTCGTGGCTGGAGCGCGAGGTGCTCGCCCAGATCGAGGACGTGCACCGGCGGCGGGGCGATCTCGACGCGTTCGCCACGCAGGTCGCGGAGCTGTGGGAGGAGGATCCCACGCGGCTGGCCTTCGGCCGCACGCTGGCGCGGGTCCAGGCCGAGGGGGGCGACGTCGACGCGAGCCTCGAGACGTGGCGATCGATCCTCGAGCGGTCGCCGGACGACCTGGAGCTGCGGCGCACGTACGCCCTGCGGCTGGCGGACGCCGACCGCACGGACGAGGCGATTGCGCAGCTCGAGCGGCTGGCGGCGGCGCGGCCGGACGACCCCGCGATCCCGCTGCGGCTCGCGGAGCTCCTGCACCGGGCGGATCGCCCGGACGATGCGGCGGCGGCCATCGAGTCCTTCCTCGAGCGCTCGGGCCGCGATTTGTCGGCTTCGATGCAGGCGGCCCGCACGTACCAGCAGATGGACCGGCCGGAGGACGCGCTCGCGGTGGCGCGGGCGATGGTCGCGGCGGCCCCGGAGGATCCCGACCGGCGGTCCGCCCTCGCCGAGCTGCTGCACGCACAGGGCGAGACCGACGAGGCGGTCGGGATCTGGCGGACGCTGGCCCGCGAGGGCGGGGCGGGCCAGGCGATCGCCATGGCCCGCGCGCTGCGCGGCCGCGGCGAGGTGGACGAGGCCCGCGCGGCCCTGATGCAGCGCGTCGAGGAGTTCGCCGACGACCCCACGTACCTCGCCGCGGTGGTCGAGGCCGCGATCGGGGGCGAGGACGCGGCGGAGGCGCTGCCGTGGGGCGAGCGCTGGGTCGCGATCGCCCCCACCGCGACCGAGACGCTGCGGGCGGTGGCGACCACGGCCCGGCTCGCCCGCCGCACCGGGGAGCTCGTCGACCTCTCCGAGCGGCTGCAGGGGCGGCCGACGCTGAACGTGGGCGAGCGATGCCTGCTCGCCGAGGCCCTGGAGCTCATCGGCGACACGGTGGCCGCGGACCAGGTGCTCGCGGCCGGCGTCCGGGCGGGCGGCGACGACGTCGATCCGCGGCTCGACCGCCAGCGGGTGCGGCTGCTCGCCCTGCGGCGGGCGTGGCCCGAGGCCGCGGCGGCGATGGAGGACCTCGTCCAGCGTCCCGGCCAGGCGACGTCGGCCAACTTCCGCGAGCTGGCGAACCTGCATCGCCGCGCCGGCGATCTCGAGGCCGCGATCGAGTCGGTGCGCCGCTGGCGGACCGCGGTGCCGGGCTCCACGAGTCCGTGGCTGGTCGAGGCCGAGCTGCTGCGAGCGTCCGCCGATCCCGAGGCGGCGATCGAGCTGCTGGAGGTGGCGGCCCGTCGCTTCGATGACGCGGCCCTGCGCAGCGAGCTGGCGACCGCCTACGCGGAGTCCGGCCGCCTGCGCCGGGCGGAGACCGTGCTCTGGGGGCTCTACGAGGACGCGGACTCGGTGACCGAGCGCGTGCGCTGGGCCGGCCGCATGGCCGAGCTCCTCCGCTGGAGTGACCGCTTCGACGGCCTCGTCGAGCAGCTCGAGCGTCGCCGCACCCGCGAGCGGCGGGACATCGGCGTCTACCTCGCGCTGGCCGAGGTGCACCGGGTGGGCGAGTCCTACGAGGCGCGGCGGCAGGCCCTGCTCGAGGCGGCCCGCATCGATCCCGACAACCTGCAGCTGCTGCTGGAGATCGCCCGGGTCGAGGAGCGGGAGGGCGACTGGGAGCGGTCCCGCCGCACGCTGCAGCGAGCCCAGGCGCTCGGCGACGGCGGGCAGGTGACGCTGCGGCTCGCCCGGCTCTCGATCCTCGAGGGCGACGTGGCGGGAGCCATCGCCGCGATCACCGCCCCCGACGCTCCGGAGCTGACGATCGAGCAGGCGATCCGCTTCGCCGACGAGCTGCTCGCGGCGGGCGAGATCGATGCCGCGACGGAGTTCACGGTGGCCCGCCTCGCCGAGCATCCGCAGGACGTTCGGCTGCGCTACCTCCTCGGCGTGCTCGAGCACGAGCGGCCGGGACGCGAGGCGGCGGCGCGCGAGACCATGCTCTCGGTGCTCGACGCCGACGAGGAGCCGCCCACGGCCAGCTCCGCGCCGGGCAGCTCCATGATGACGAGCATGGCGCAGCAGCTCGCGATGTTCGGCGAGGTCGTGTCCGAGGACGCCCTCGCGATCCTCGGCCAGCAGTACGCGGAGAACGACGCGTTCCGGCATCGCCAGATGCGGATGAACGCGTTCCGCGTGGCGATGCCGAATACGAGCCGCGCGGGGCTGCTGATGCCCGGCGACCTCGAGCACGCGCGGGCCTTGGCGATCGCGCACCTGCGCCGGCTGGCGATGGACCTGGACGACGCCGAGCAGGCCGCACTCCGCGACGCGATGGCGGTGCGCGGCGTGCCGGTCGCGGGCGTCCTCCTCTCGCTGTCGGGCGAGTCGGCCTTCAACGCCGGCTGGGGGCCGGTCCTGGACGAGCATCCCGACGAGCCGGCCCTGCTCGAGCTGGTGGGCCTGACCGCCAGCTTCCCCGGGCAGGACCCGTGGGACATCGGGGCCGAGCGACTGGACGCGATCGGCGACCGCTTCGCCGAGTCGAATCCGACCGTCGCCTTCGGGGCGCGGTGCGCGCAGCTGCGGCTGGCCATGGGCGACGGCCCCGAGGCCGTCGAGGCGCTCTGGCCGGACGTCGAGGCTGCGATGGACCGCATCGAGCGGCCGCGGTTCTGGGAGGTCTACTTCGTCGGCATGCTCATCGGCGGCGGCCGTGGCATGGGGTTCGCGTCCGTGGGCGACCTGCCCGAGGACGTCGCGGACGCGATGGCGGAGCGGATCGTCGCGTGGTATCCGCAGGTCGACAGAACGGGGCCGTGGGCCAGCTTCCTCCAGCAGCTGCTGATGACGGCGTTGCTGCAGCGCGAGGACTACGACGAGCTGGCGGCGCTGGTGGTCCGGGAGATCGACGACCACCGCGCGTCGCCCGCGGGGGCGGCCGCCGCCCGCCAGCAGCAGCAGCAGATGGCGATGGCGATGGGCGGCCGCTTCGGCGGCGCGAGCGTCGTGCAGCCGCTCGGCTTTCCGCCCACCGGCATCGAGTCGCTGCCGGCGCTGGCCCTGCAGCTCGCGCCCGATCCGCGGATCGGGATGCCGACCCCCGGCGGGGTCGGCGTCTATCCCCAGCTGCTCGCCGCACTCGACGAGCAGGCCGCGGACCCGCTGATGCGCGCGCTGCTCGCCGCCACCGCGGGCGAGGACGACCGCGTCGACGAGCTGCTCGCGCCGCTGCTGGCGGCCGATCCGCCGTCGCTCGACGCCCTCCTCGTCGCCGGATCCTGGGCCGCCCGCGGCGAGTGGCACGAGGAGGCGCTGCAGCATCTCACCGCCGCCGCCGAGCTGCCCGTGAGCCGGGCGATGCGGCAGATGCTCGACGGCGCGATCCTCGCCTCCGCGATCGAGGTCGATGGCGTGGAGGAGCGGCCGGAGCTCGTGGCCGCCGGACGGCGCTCGGCCCTCCGGCTCATGCGGGCGGTCCCGGCTCCGGAGGCGCGGCGTCCGGTGCTCGCGGCGCTCGACGCGCTCGGCCTGGCGGACGAGGCCGACGCGCTGCGCGACCGGATGGCCGCGAGCGGGCGATCGCCCGCCGGCATGTCCCCGCCGATGCCGGGGCAGCCGACCACCCCCGGCAGCATCGAGCGCATCCGCGAGGCGCTGGCCGACGACCGGCGCGAGGCGGCGGCGCGGCTGGCGATGCGGGAGCTCGAGTCGATCGCCCAGCAGGTCGCCGCGGGCAACGCCTGGATGCGGCAGCAGCCACCGGCCCGGATGCTCGACACCCTGATCCGGGCCGAGGGCCTCGAGGACGACATCGTCGCGATCGCGGATCCGGGCGAGGGCGCCTCGCCCGCCCGCCAGATGCGGTTCGCGTCGATCCTCGACGCCCTCGGCCGCCCTGATGAGGCGGTGGCCGCGTACGAGCGGGCCCTGGCCGAGCGATTCGTCCCCGAGGCCGCGGTCCGGCTGGCGGAGCTGCACGTCGGCCGCGGGGACGGCGAGGCGGCGGGGGAGATCCTCACGCGACTCGATCCGGCCCGGCACGGGATGGCGCTCACCGTCTTCCTGCAGCCGCGGACGCAGACGCAGGAGCTCGAGCCTCGCCTCGCGCGGGCCGAGGCCGTGGCGACGTTCGTCGAGGCGAGCGATCCGGAGGCCCTCGAGCGGCTCGCCGTGGACCTCGGCACGATGGTGTTCTTCCAGCTCACGCAGGCGGCGTGGGGCCAGACCGCCCGGCTGCCGCACATGGACCAGATCGATGCGGACGTCCAGCCGGGCATGCAGGCCTTCGCCGATCGCCGGCAGGCCGTGCACGACCGGCTCGCCCGGGTGCTCCTGGAGCACCCGCCCTCGGCCTCCCACGCGTTCTCCCGGCTGCTGATGTCCGCCGAGGCCGCGGGGGAGGACCTCGAGCCGCTCGTGGACATCGCGGAAGGCGTGCTGGTCGCGCCGCTCTCGCGGCAGGCCCGGATGAGCCGGTCGGCGACCGCCGGCATGCACTTGATGATGCCCACCCAGGGCGGCGTGCAGATGCGCACGCCCACGCGGCCGGAGGTGTTCCTCGCCCGCATGGCGGGCCGGGCCGGGGACCGGGAGCGGATCGATCGCGTGGTGGCGACCCTGCGCGAGCAGCGGCGGCGGGAGGAGGCCGAGCTGCTCGAGACGACCGCCACGCTCCTCATGGGCGACGAGGCGACGTTCCTCGAGACGGCCCGCACGATCCTCGCCCGCCACGGCACGGATCCGCGGACGTCCCAGGACCCGGTGATCCGGCGGGTGGCGGAGGCGGCCCGCGACCGCGGCGTCGATCCGGCGGTCGTGATGGACGAGGTCGTGGACGCCCTCGCTCGCCTTGCGGGGAGCTCGTTCGGGTGGACCTCGGTCGCGCAGGAGGGCCTGGCCTTCACCGGCGTCCTGGCCGAGCACGCCGAGGAGCACGGCACGGACCCGCGGGCGGCGGGGCGCGTCTTCCTCGAGCGTCTGGCGGACGAGCTCGTCGGCCCGGCGGACGAGCGCGAGGAGCGGATCCGGCGGAATTACCAGCCCGGGCAGTGGGCCAGCGGCGGTCTGGCCTCCCGGATCCGCCAGTACCGCGACGTCGCGATCGGGATGGCCAGCCATCCGGAGTACGCGCCGTTCGTCCGGGAGCTGGCGGGGGTCCTGGTGGATCCGGAGTTCGACGCCGAAGGCGCCCGCCAGCTGGACGTGGCCTTCAACGAGATGATCCGGAGCCGGGTCGGCGCCACGACGGTCGCGGGGGCGGCCCGGGACGAGGCCGTCGCCCGGCTGCTCCGGGCGCTCGACCGCCTGCCGATCACCGGTGATCCCGGGGAGTTCGACCCGATGGCCTTCGCCTCGGAGCGGGGCGGATGGGTCATGAACGCGTCACTGCTGGAGTCCGCGGCCGCAGCGATCCGCGGCGCGAGCACGCCCGTCGCGGAGGAGGGCGAGGAGGCGTCGCCGGAGCTTCGCACGCTCGTGCAGGCGTGGATCGACGAGCTGGACCCGCCCCGGCTGGGGGCGACGCTGCTCGATCTGCATCTGCGGGACGGGAACGTGGCTCCGGCCGAGTGGCACGAGGCGCTCGGCCCGTGGCGCGAGCGGCTGCTCGCCGCCGCCGACGACGTGATCGCGCGCGTCGCGAACGGGATGCCGCCGGGGGTCCTCGACGCGGAGGATCTGGACGGTCCGGCGGCCGCACTGGCCGCCCGGCTGCAGGGCGGCGTGGTCGACACGCTCGAGGAGGAGCGGGTCGCCCTCATGGCGATCGAGCGTCTCGACCCCGCGGGCGGCCTCGGGGTCTGGGACGCATGGCGGCGGTCGGTCTCCGTGGCGGGTTCGCTCGCCGCTCGCGGCCGCATCGACGATGCCTACTCGGTGCTCGCCCACGTACTTCCCCTCGTGGAGTCCTCGCCGCAGGGCCGCGGCACGGCCGGCCGCCTCGCGGGGGAGCTCGAGCAGCAGGCCTATCGAGAGGGCGTCGACGCGGAGGCCGCGGCCGGACTGATGCGTCTGCTGGTGCGGCTCGCCGAGTCCGAGGCGATCGAGGTCGATACCGCCGCGGTGCTGGACCGGATGCCGCGGCTGATGAACCGCATCGCGACGGCCGCGGACGAGGAAGGCGACGAGACGGTGCCGATCGTCGATGGTCGGCGGCTCGACGCATCCGAGCGCCGGCACCGGACGCTCCTGCTCCGCCTTGCCGAGGTGCTCGAGCCCGAGGACGCGGCGATCGTGACGCTCGGACTGGCGCGGACGTCGCGCTGGAGCCGCGTGTCGGCGCCGGAGCTGAGGGGCGTCCCGCCGGTCGAGCGGGCGATCGAGGCCGCGCCGGAGCTCCCGGCGTGGCTGGCCGAGTGCGCGCGCGATGCCGACGCGCTCGCGCGGGTGGGCGAGGCGGCGGAGCGGGGGTTCGCTCGGGATCCGGTTCGTCCCGCCGTCCGCGAGCGGGCGGAGGCGGTCGCCGGGCGGCTCGTCGCGAGCGACGACGCGCAGCCGGCCTCGGTCCGGCTCGCCGTCGCGGCGAATCTCCTCGGGCTCGTGGGCGAAGCGGCGGGCCCGGAGGTCGTGTCCCGCGCCGTCGAGCTCGCCGCGACCCTGACGGCGGAGGATCCCGGGGCTTTGGAGGACGGCTGGCTGAGACCGATGCTGCAGGCGTGGGCGCGGTCGGCGGACGGAGATCGTCCGTCGGCGGATGCCGACGCGATCGTCGAGGCGTACGTGCGCGAGATGACCCGCCGGTCCGCGACCGGCATGACGACCTCCGTCCGGCACGGTCACACCGGCATCGTCTTCGAGGGCAGCATGGTCCCGAGCGTCCGCGAGCTGCTCCTGGAGCTCGCCGCCGCCGACGGCGTGGACGCCGGTGAGCGGAGGCTGCTCGCCCTCGCGGACCAGAACCTCGCCGCGATGCCCAGCGCCTGGCGGACGCTGGTGGCCGCGGGGGGTGCGGACGAGGCGGCGGCCGCGATCCGGCGGTGGTGGAGCGAGGCGATGCCGCGGAGGGTCGTCGGGCAGCCGTACTCCGAGGCCATGCACGCGGGCCTGCCGGCGCTCGATGCCGCCCTCGACGACGCCGAGCTCTCGCTGCTCGCCCGCGCGATGATCATGGACGCACCGGATCCCGAGCCGACGGGCGGCGACGCGGACGTCGCGACGAACGGCGACGGCCCCCCGCCCGGCGCGTCGGGCGACGCCGAGGCGATGCGGCCCGACGGGGTGCCGACGCGGGCGACGCGGCTCGCCGGTCTCGCCCGCGAGGTGCTCGCCCACGAGTTCCGGCGTCCGCTCGTCGAGCGTCGGCTGCTCGCCCTGCTGGCGATCGAGCCGGCCGCCCGGGGCCTGCTGGCGGAGCGTCTGGCGGAGGCGGCCGGCACCGTCGTGTTCAGCGCCCCCGAGGGGTACCACGCGGACGGACGATTCTGGGCCGAGGAGCTGGTCTTCGCCCACGTGCTCGCGACCATCGACGCGGACGACCTCCGGCCGACGATCGAGATCCTCGAGGAGGTCCGCGACGTTGAGGGAGCGCAGAACCGGTGGTCCCTCGCGGAGTCCACGCGGCGGCTCGTCGGCGTCGCGGCCCGGCGGACGCTTCCGGGTCTGCTCGTCGCCGCTCCGGACCGGCGCCGGGACTGTCTCGAGATGCTGCGCGCCGCGGTCTCGGGCCTGGCCCGTCTCGGACGTCTCCACTCGGGCGCCGGGAACGTCGATCCCGCGGCGGAGGCCCTCGTGCTCGGCCTGCTCGCGGAGGACGACGAGGCGGTCGCGGCGTGGCTCGAGTCGCTCGAGGCGGACGAGCCCCCCGGCTCGCGGCCCCGGGCCTCGGCCGGGGCCGCGGTCGGGGCCACCCCCGGGGACGTCCGGGTGGGGCCGACGACTGTGTCCGCCCAAGGCGTGCGCGCCGCGCTGGGGCGGATGATCGACGGCGACGCCACCCCGTGGCCGGAGGCCGTCGCCGCGATCACGCGACTGCTCGACGCGGAGCCGCTGGAGCCCGTCCGGTCCTCGCTCGTGCCCGCGCTCGTCGCGATGGTGCGGGCCGAGGCCCTCGTGGACCACGGATCGGTGGTCGGCGAGCGTGCCGGGTCCGTCGACGGCTGGGCCTCGCTCGCGGGGGAGGCCCGCCGTGCGATCCAGGCCGCGGAGCGGGCGGACGCGGGCGAGGATCGCCCCGAGCCCGAGGCGACGCTCGCGGCCGGCCGCGACCCGCGGCTGGCGGCCTTCGAGGCCGAGGCCTGGACCCGGGCGGAGGCGGCCTGCGAGGACGACGGGGAGCGGGTGGAGCTGGCCGCCCGCATGCGTCACGCCGCGGCCCTCGACCGGGCCCTGGCGCTGCTCGAGTCGGTGGCGACCGAGGACGAGGAGATCGCCGCCGACCGGGAGAAGGAGCTCGAGGCGGTCCGTTCCGCGATGTCGGACCTGGCGGCCGAGGGTTCCGGAGCGGAGGATGACGGGGTCGCCGGGGCCGCCGGGGCCGCCGGGGCCGCCGAGGCCGACGAGGCCGACGAGGCCGCCGGGGATCACACGGGAGACGAGCACCATGGCTGAGCAGCAGCACGCGCCGGCCGGAGCCGGGATCGACGTCCGCACGTCGGAAGCGCCCCTCGGTCCCGCCGGGACGGGGCCCGACCGGGAGACGCTCCGCGCGGCGGATCCCGCGGGGGCCGACGCCCGCATCGACGCCGCGATCGCGGAGGCCCGCCGGGTTCTCGCGTCCTGCCGGCGCCGGCGGCTGCTCCTCGGCGGCCTCGCCGCGACCGGGGGACTCACTGCCCTCGTGGGCCTCGGCTTCGTCGCCGCCGGACATGCGGTGCCCGCGTTGGTGTACGGCGGCGGACTGGCCGTCCTGGTGCTGGCGGCCGCGGCGGCCGCGGTGCTCGCCCGGGTCTCGGCCCGCACCGCCGCCCGCATCGTGGACGAGCGGTTCGAGCTCGAGGACGGCGTCTCCTCCGCCCTCGGCTTCCGCACCCGGCCCGGCGCGGTCGGCGGCGGGGCCGGTGGCGGAACCGGCATGCTCGCCCGGCAGCGGGCGTGGGTGGCCGAGCACCTCGCGGGGCTCGACCTCGGGCTCCTGCGGACGGCGCCCGGCCGCGGCCTCGTCGCGGCCGCCGTCGTGCTGCCGCTGCTGGCGATCGGCCTGAGCGTCAAGGGCGACGCCCCGCACGTCCTCGCCGAGCGCGAGTCGCGGGCCCGCACCGTCGCCCTGGCCGAGGAGCTCAACGAGGGCCTCCGCGAGGAGCTCGAGCGGCAGCGGGAGGAGATCGCGGACGAGGACGAGCTCGAAGCGATGGACCCCGAGGGCCTGCTCGAGATGGTGGAGGAGCTCGCGGTCACGCCGGACGAGGCGGAGCTGCTTCGGCAGTACGCGGAGATGGAGCGCGAGGTCACCCGCCGCGCGGCCGAGCTCGACCGGGCGCGGGCCGAGGAGCTGCTCGCGGCGGCGGGGGCCGAGCTCAGCGAGAGCCGGGGCGGGCGACGCCTCGGGAACGCGCTCGAGCGCACGGACTTCGAGGCGGCGGCGGAGCAGCTCGAGGCGATGAAGCCGTCGGCCGCGCCGCCGTCGGCGGCCGAGCTCGCGGCCAAGCGGGCGGAGCTCGAGGCGCTGAAGGAGGCCGCGAGCACGCTCGGCGAGGCCGCCCGACGCTTCCGCGGGCAGCGCGACGCCGCCCGCGACGGCGCGAGCGAGGCCGCGTCCGGCGCCCGGGACGGGCGCCGGAGCGACCGCTCCTCCGACCGCTCGGCGAACGGACGGCCCTCGGGCGGCGAGCCCTCGGACGCCGATCCGGACGCGGCGATGAGCGACTCGATCGCGTCCGACATGCAGGAGCTCGCCGAGGCGGCGGAGGCGATGGAGCAGGCCCTCGGCCAGTGCGAGGGCGGCGCATGCTCGGCCTCGGACCTCCGGCGTCTCCAGCAGGCCTCGCAGCGGGTGGCCGGCGCGATGTCGCGGCTGCAGCAGCGGATGCGGCAGCTCGACGCCCAGCGGTCGGCCCGCGCCCGGCTCTCGTCGCTCGCCCGCACGCTCGGCCAGTGCCAGGGTGCGGTGGCCGGGCAGTGCTCGAGCCCCTTCGCCGGTCAGGGGCCGGGCATCGGAGCCGGGTCCGCAGGCGGCGAGAACGAGACCGTCACCCGCGACGACGGGATCCTCGAGCAGCTGCGGGGCATCCGCAACGCGGACGGGCCCTCGCAGACGATCGTCCAGGATGCCGACTCCGGCACCGGGACGTCCGGTCGCGGGGCGGTGAGCCGCGAGGTCGAGTACGCCCGGCAGCTCGAGCGCTTCGTGTCCCGGCCCGACGTGCCCGAGTCGGTGCGGGGCGGCGTGAAGACCTACTTCGAGACGATCCACGGCACCGCCTCGGAGGCGCCGGCCGGGGAGGCCGGCGGCGCCGGCACGGCTCACACCGCGGGCGACGCCGGCGCGGCCGACCCCGCGCCGGACCCCGCGGGCACGAGCGGCCCGTCCGCCGGCGGCGGCCGCGATTCGGAGACCCCATGACGACGAGCTCCCCCGTGACCACCACCGCCCCCGGCGGCACCGTCGCCACCGCGCCGCCCATGACCGCCGAGGAGGCCGAGGCCGCGGCCGAGCGCTTCCGCACCACCTTCGAGCGGATCCGCGGCGAGGTGGGGCGGTTCATCGTGAGCCAGGGCGACGTGGTGGACCACGTCCTGATCGCGATCGCCTGCGAGGGTCACGTGCTCCTCGAGGGCGTGCCCGGGCTCGGCAAGACCGCCCTCGTCACCACCATCGCGCGGGCGGTGGACCTCTCGTTCCGCCGCATCCAGTTCACGCCCGACCTGCTGCCGGCCGACATCGTCGGCTCGATGATCCTGCTCGAGCGTGACGGCGAGAAGCGGCTGGAGTTCCAGCGGGGCCCCGTCTTCACGAACCTGCTGCTCGCCGACGAGATCAACCGGGCCACGCCCAAGACGCAGTCGGCCCTGCTCGAGACGATGCAGGAGCGGACGGTCACCGTCGCCGGCACCACGACGCCCCTCGACCGACCGTTCTTCGTGCTCGCGACCCAGAACCCGGTCGAGAGCGACGGCACCTACCCGCTGCCCGAGGCCCAGCTCGACCGCTTCTTCTTCAAGCTCGACGTGCCCCTGCCGAGCGAGGACGACCTCTCGACGATCCTCGACCGCACCGGCGGAGCGAGCCTGCCCGAGATCTCGGCCGTCGCGCACGGCGCCGACCTGATCGAGATGGCCCGCGTGGTGCGCCACGTGCCGGTCGAGGCCGAGGTGCAGCGCTTCCTCATCCGCATCGTGCGCCGCACGCACCCCGACGATCCGTCGGCCCCCGAGTCGATCAAGCGGTTCGTCCGGCACGGCGCCTCCCCCCGGGCGGCCCAGTCCATGCTCGCTGCCGCTCGCTGCCGGGCCCTGCTCGACGGCCGCTTCCACGTCAGCCGCGGCGACGTGCGGGACGTGGCCCGGCCCGCGATCCGGCACCGGCTCATCCTCGGCTTCGAGGGCGAGGCCGAGGGCGTGCGGCCGGACGCGCTGGTGGACGACATCGTGGCGACCTTGGACTGAGCGTGGCCCAGGCCCCCGCCCTCAACCTCACCGACCCGGCGTTCATCCAGCGGCTGGAGTCGCTCGCGCTGCTCGCCCGCCGCGTGCTGCGGGGCAAGCTGCAGGCCAATCGCCGCACCGTGCAGAAGGGCGCGGGCGTCAACTTCTCCGACTACGCCGAGTACACCTACGGCGACGACCACCGCGCGATCGACTGGCGGGTGTACGGCCGGCTCGAGTCCCTCGTCATCAAGCTCTTCGAGATGGAGGAGGACATGACGCTGGTGCTCCTGCTGGACACCAGCCGCTCGATGGCCTCCAAGCTCCCGCACGCGGCCCGGCTCGCCGCCGCCCTCGGCTACCTCGCCCTGAGCGGGCTCGACCAGGTGGTGATCCACTCCGTGAGCGACCGGCTGCAGCCGGTGGTCGAGCCGCTGCACGGCCGCAACCGCGCCCTGACCATGCTCCGCGGACTCGAGCAGGTGACGTGCGCCGGCGTCGACAGCGACCTCGACGCGTGCTGCCGCACCATGCTCTCCCGCCACCGCCGCCGGGCGATGGTCGTGCCGATCAGCGACTTCCTCTTCCCGACCGGCTTCGACCGCGCCCTCAGCCGTCTCCGCCACGCCAGCCACGAGGTCTTCGCGATCCAGGTGCAGGACGATCGCGATCGGCGGTGCGACGTCCTCGGCGACGTCGACCTCCGCTGCGTCGAGACGGGCCAGCGGCGGCGGGTCACGATCGGCGAGCGCGAGCAGCGACGCTACGAGCAGGCGGTCGCGGACTGGAACGAGTCGCTGCGGGCCGCGTGCTCCCGGCGGGGCATCGGCCTCGCGTCGGTGACGACCGAGGTGCCGTTCGAGGACGTGATCGCCCGCATCCTCCGCCGCGGGGGGCTGGTCGCATGAGCGTCCTCGCCCCCGGGTTCCTGTTCGGCCTGCTGCTGGCCCTGCCGCTCGCGGCGATCTATCTGCTGAAGGTCCGGCCGCGGCGCCACGACGTGACGGCGTGGTTCCTGTGGGACCGGGTGTTCGTCGAGCGACGGTCCTCGGCCCTCTTCCGGCGGCTGCGGGACGCCCTGAGCCTGGTGCTCATGCTCGCGGCCCTCGGCCTCGCGGTGCTCGCGGCGGCGCGGCCCACGTTCGAGGCCGGGGACGACCGCGACGTCGTGCTCGTGATCGACCGCTCGGTGAGCATGAGCGCGGGCGGCGGCCCGGCGGGGGACGGGCGCCCGGGGCTCGCGGCGGCCAAGGCCGAGGCGCGGCGGATCGTGGCCGCCCTCGGCGGCGGCCGACGGGCCGCGGTGGCGACGGTGGCCGACGAGCTGGCCTTCGCCTCCGGCCTCACGGACGACCCCCGCACGCTGCGGGAGGCGATCGACGCGATCGAGCCGAGCGACCTGCCGTCCCGCGCCGCGGCGCTGGCCCCGATCGAACGGGCGACGGCGGTGGGGGACCGCCTCCGCGTCCTGCTGCTGACCGACGGCGTGGGCGAGCGATTCCGCGTGCCCGGGGGCGTCGAGGTGCTGCCGGTGGGCGGCGCGGCGGCGATGTCGTCGCGTGGTGTCGCGGCCGACGCGGCCGACGGTGGCGGGGCGGGCGACGCGGCGTCCGCGGGCGGCGGTGCGGCGTCGGCGGGCGACGCGACGAGGGGGGGCGGCGATGGGCCGGCGCCGGGCGATCGGCCGGGGGCGGGCAGCGATGCGCCGGCCGCGGGCGAGACGGCGTCCGAGACGGGCGCCCGGCCGGCCGCGGGCGAGAACGCCGCGCCGCCGAACCTCGGCTTCGCGGCCGCGGATCTGCTGGCCGCCCCCGGATCGGCGGAGATGGTGCTGTTCTTCCGCGTCGCGTCCTCGCACGAGGTGCCGGTGGACGTCGAGGTGCGGCTCGAGCGGGCCGGGGCCCCGGTCAAGATCGTCCCGCTCACCGTCGAGCCGGGGCTCGGCCCGCCCCAGGTCTTCACCGCCACGGGCGGCTCGGGGCGGTACGTGCTCGCGCTCGCGCGGGCCGGGGGCGACGGCGCGGGCGCGGGCCCCGCGGCGACCGCCACCGCCGACGCCGACGCGCTCGCGGCCGACGACGTCGCCCACCTCGTCGCCCACGCCCCGGACCCGGTGCGGGTCGCGGTGGGGGGGGCCCGCGGGCCCTTCTTCGCCCTCGCGGTGCGGGCGTTCGATCGGGCGGGCGGCCTGCTTCGGCTGCACCAGGGCGCGGCGGCCGATGGCACGAACGGCACGGCCGGCGCCCGCGGCGCCGACGTCGTCGTCCGCACCGGGGCGGATCCGCCCGGCGCCGCGAGCGACCTCGCGATCGTCTTCGCCCCGATCGACCGCGCGGCGGCCGAGGCCTCGGGGCTGCCCGCTCTCGGCGCCGCCGCCGCGCTCGGCGCCGGCGACGCCGGCACCGGCGAGCCGGTCCCCGCCCCGCTTCCGCGGCTGATCGCCGAGCGCCACCCCGCCCTCCGCTTCCTGCCCGTCGAGGAGCTGGCCTTCGCCGGCGCCCGCGACCTGCGGGCCCCCGAGGGCGCGGCGGTCCTCGTGCGCGACGCGGGCGGGGCGCACCTCGTGTGGCAGGAGCGCGACGGCGATCGGCTCGCCCTCGTCTTCAACCTCGATCCCGCCGCCGGCGACTTCGTGCTCAGTCCGTTCTTCCCGCTCATGGTCCACGGCGCCGCGACGCACCTCGGCGGCCGCACCGATCGGCTGCGGGCGACCTGGCCCACCGGGGCGATCGTCCGCGCCCCCGGCCTGCGACCCGGCGAGGCCCCGCGGGTGCTCGGGCCGGACGAGCTCGCCGCCCCGGCCGCGGCCCCGGACGATGCGTCCCGGGCCCCGGACGACGATGCCGCGGCGCGGAACGGCGACCCCGCCGCGCCGAACGACGACCGCGCCGCGCCGCACAGCGACCCCGCCGCGGCGAACGGCGACCGCGCCGCGCCGAACCGCGACCCCGCCGCGGCGACCGCCACCGCCTCCGCCGGCGTCCGCCTCGACGCCGCCGGCCCCTGGCGCACCGTCGCCTCCGGGGCCACCACCGACCTCGCCGCGAGCGTGCTCGCGCCGGCGGAGAGCCTGCTCGCCCCGTCGCCCGCCGCCGCGGTGGAGCCGCCGGCCATCCCGCGCGGCCGCCCTCCGTGGATGCTCCTCGCGATCGCCGCCCTCCTCGTGCTCGCGCTCGAGGAGGTCCTCTACCACCGGCGAAAGGTGGGCTGAGCCGTGCCGCAGCTCACCGAGCTCGGGCCGCTGCTCTGGGCGCTCCTCGTCCTGCCGGTCCTCGCCGTCTTCGCGGTCTCCCTCGTCGACCGCCCGCGCGGCCTCCGGCTCGCGTCGCTCGGCCTGCGGCTGCTCGCGATCGTCCTCGTCGCGCTCGCCCTCGCCCGGCCGACCGTCCCCCGCACCGCCGACCGCCTGCACGTCGCGTTCCTCGTCGACCTGTCCGCGTCCGTCGACCTGGGGGCCGCCGAGGCGGCCCTCGACCGCGTCGACGCCGCCGTCGCCGAGCTCGCCCCCGGCGACACGTGGTCGCTCGCCGCCGTCGGCCGCGACCTGCGGCCCGCCGACACCACGGACGAGCTCCGCTCGCTGATCGCCGAGTGGCGCGAGGCCGCGGGCGCCGAGGGCTTCCGCGCCGCGAGCGACCTCGCCGCCGCCCTCCGCGCGACCCGCCTCGGCCTGCCCGCCGACGCCGCCGGCCGCGTCGTCCTCATGACCGACGCCCGCCCGGTGCCCGCGGACCCCGGCGCGGCCTCGGCCGGGGCTGCCGGGCCCGCCGTCGCCACCGCCGACGCCGCCACCGCCACCGCCACCTCCCCCGACGCCGACCTCGCCCGCGCCCTCGCCGAGCTCGCCGGTGGTCCCGGGTCCGTCGAGGTCCGGCTCGACCCCGTCGCGCCGTTCGACGAGCCCGAGGCCGCGATCGTGCGGCTGCAGGCCTCGCCATCCGACGCCCACGAGGGCGAGGTCGTCCGGCTCACCGCCCGCGTGCTGGTGAACCGCCCGATGCCGGTGGAGGTGCGGATCGTGCACCGCGGCGTGGTCGCCCAGCGGCAGACCGTCGAGCCGGTGCCCGGCGAGGCGACGGACGTCGACTTCGACGTGCCGATGATCACGCCCGGCCGCACCCGCTGGACGGCCGAGCTCGCCGCCCCCGAGGACTTCTTCGCCGTCAACAACGCGCTCGACGCGACGGTGCAGGTCTCCGGCCGCCCCCGCGTGCTCGTCCTGCACCGCGAGCCGCGGACGATGCGCGACTTCGAGCGGGCGATGGACCGGCAGGACGTGCTGGTGGAGACCCGCGGCCCCCGCGGCGCCCCCCGCACCATGCAGGAGCTGCTGGCCTTCGACGCGGTGGTCCTCGCCGACGTCGCCGCGACCGACCTCGAGCCGTTCCAGCTGCGACTGCTCCGCGACTACGTGGCGGACTTCGGCGGCGGGCTGGCGATGACCGGCTCGGAGAACTCCTTCGGACTCGGCGGCTACTACCGCTCGCCGGTCGAGGAGGTCCTGCCGCTCGTCTCCCGCTACGAGCAGGAGCAGGAGCGGCCGTCGCTCGCGATGGCGCTCGTGATCGACAAGTCGGGCTCGATGGGCGGGCTGCCGATGGCGCTCGCCCGCCAGGCGGCCAAGGCGACGGTCGAGCTGCTCACCCCGCGCGACTCGATCGGCGTCGTCGGCTTCGACGGCGGGGCCTTCGTCGCGGTCGACATGCAGACCGCCAGCGACGTCGAGGGCGTCAAGGCGCAGATCGACCGCCTCCAGGCCGGCGGCGGCACCTTCATGTACGCGGGCATGGTCGAGGGGACCCGCATGCTCGAGGGCGTGCCGGCCCGGCTCAAGCACATGATCATCCTCGGCGACGGGCAGACCCAGCCGGCCGATCACGACGGGCTCGTGCGCGACCTCGCCGACGCGGGCGTGACCGTCTCGACCGTCGCCCTCGGGCCGGGGGCCGACCGGGGGCTGCTCGCGCGGCTCGCCGAGCTCGGCCGCGGGCGGTTCTACGAGACGAACGATCCCGCCTCGGTGCCGCAGATCTTCACCCGCGAGACGATGCAGGCCACGCGGTCGGCGATCAAGGAGGACCTCGTCGCGGGGGTGCAGGTCGGCGACCACCCGCTGCTCGCGGGCTTCCGGACCGCGAGCCTGCCGTTCTCGCTCGGCTACGTGATGACGCAGGCCCGGCCCACCGCCCGCGTGCTGCTGGCGACCGACACCGGCGATCCGCTGCTGGCCGTCAACACCTTCGGCCTCGGCACCGGCATGTGCTTCACCAGCGATCTCACGCCGCGCTGGGGGGCCGAATGGCTCGCGTGGCCCGGCTTCGGCCGCTTCTGGGGCCAGGCGATGCGGGCCCTGGTGCGGCGGCCGAACACGAGCGAGGTCACGGTGGCGGGCGGCGTGGCGGGCGACACGTGGACGCTCGACGTCGCCCGGCCGGCCTCGGCGGTCCTGGCCGCGGCGGCCGGGGACGGCGGGACGGCGGTGCTCGCCCGGCCCGAGCCGTGGCGGGCGGAGCTCATCGACGACGCCGGCCGCCGGGTGCCGGCGCGGGTCGAGCCGGTGGGGCTGGGGCGGGCACGGGTGGAAGCCGAGCTCGGGTCCGGCCGCCGCTCCACGATCCGACTCGTGGACCCGGTCACCGGCGACCTGCGGATCCTGCACCACGTGCGGCCGTACCCGCGGGAGTACGACCTCGCGGCCCGGCCCTCGGCGGCACTGAGCGACCTGCCGGCGTTCGACCCGGCGGCGATCCGGGCGGACGTGCCGAGGGTGGACGCCCGCCGCGACCTCGTGCCGTGGCTGCTGCTGGCCGCGGTGGTGGCGTTCATCGCGGGGATCCTGCTGCGGCGGATCTGAGAAGGGGGCCGGCCGTGAGCACCCTGTGGCTGATCATCGCCTGCGTCGTCCTCACCGACGTCGCGTGGCTGATCGCGACCCGGGCCCGGCCACGCCCCGCGGCGGGCCGGCGACCCGTGACGCCCGGCGCGGCCGCCGCCGGCGCCCTGCTCGTCGGGCTGGTGGGCACCGGCGCGGGCCTGGCGAGCGGCCACCACTGGAGCGAGCTCGTGCCGAGGCCCGTGGTCTCGGTCGCGGTGCGCACGATCGTGGCGTCGGGCCCCGAGGTCCCGCTCGAGGAGCTCCCGTCGGATCGCCGGAGGCACGGCCCGCATCCGCTCGACCGCCTCGTCTGGCAGCGGCGTCTGGCCCTCGCGGTGGACGACTACCGCCGTCGGCACCTCGATCCCGCGGCCGAGGCCGTCCCGCCGCTCGCCGCGTTCCTCCGCGACAGCGCCCTGCTCGCCGAGGGCTTCCACCGGGCCGCCGGCACGCGGTGGAGCGATCGCCACGCCGTGGACGCCGCCGTCGCCCGGGCCCGCCGCCGGGCGACCCGGGCCGGCGCCGACGGCCGGGGCGACGCGGCGCGCCTCGAGCTGGCCCTGATCACGCTCGCGCTCCCCGCCACCGCGTCGAACGGCGTCCTCTCCGAGCGGGTGCCGGAGCTCGCCGGGGCGATGCTCGAGTCGCCCGACGAGCGGGTCCGGCGCTTCGCGGTGGACATCCTCGGGCGGACCGCCGGCGACGAGCCGCGGCGTCTGCTCCGGACGGTCGCCGAGCAGGACGCGGCTCCGGCCGTCGCGACCGCGGCGGCGCGGTGGCGGGAGTGGCGGGCGGTGTTCACGCTCGAGGACCGACCGGACCGGTGAGGTGGATCGGGACGCCCGACTCCGCCCGCTCGCGGCCACCCGCGATGGACGGAGCCTCGGCGAGGCGGCACGGGGAGGAGTGCGACGCATGACGAGCGACGAGGCCGACGAGCCGATCCGCGTCGAGCGGGTGGTTCCCGCCTCGCCGCCCGCGACGTGGGCCGCGATCACCCGGCCCGCCGCGATGCGGCCCTGGTTCTTCGAGGAGATCGAGGACTTCGAGCCGCGGTCCGGATTCGAGACCCGCTTCGACGTCCGCGTGGGGCCGAGGACCTTCCGTCACCACTGGGTCGTCCTGGAGGCGGTGCCGCCGCGGCGACTGGTCGTCCGCTGGCGGTACGCGGGGATCCCGGGCGACTCGCGGGTCGTCTGGATCCTTGCCGGCGAGCCGGGCGGCACGCGCGTGGTGCTCGAGCATCACGGCCACGCCACGTTCCCGCGGGACGACGCCGTGTTCGGCCGGGAGGCGTGCACGGGCGGGTGGACCTGGTTCCTCGACCGGCTCGCGGCGTGGATCGCACGCCGGGACGATGGCCCGGGGCACGGCGACGCCCCGGCCCCGCGGGACATCGGTCCGGCGTGATCGCCGGCGCTCGTCCCGCGACGCGGGCGGTCGCGCGGCGAGTCCGAGCGCCGTTCGGCGCCGCGAGGCCGCGTCGTCCCGCGCGACGGACCGCCCCACGCATGGAGCTCCCGATGAAGATGTACATCCTGGTGCGGGACGATCTCCCGACCGGCGTCGCGATCGTGACCGCCGCGCACGCGTCGCTCGCCGCGTACCTCGAGTTCCGCGACCACCCCGACGTGGCGACGTGGCTCGCGGGACCGTTTCGCAAGGTCGTCTGCCGCGTGGACGAGGGGGAGTTCGAACGGGCGAAGACGGTCGACGACCACGTGGTGCTCACCGAGTCCTCGCTCGACGATCGCGAGGTGGCCATCGCGTTCCGCCCCCGGGAGCAGTGGCCGAAGGCGTTCCGCTTCCTGCGGCTCTACCGCTGAGGGACGTCGACTCGGCTCGGGCGCGGCGTCCGGGAGCACCGGCACCGTCAGGAGCAGGCCGCCGACGAGCGGCACGAGGGCGGTGGGGCAGGAGCATCACGCCACGCCGGTCACCGCGGCGGCCTCGCGCGGCGACGGCCCGTGGCGCCGACGGTGGAGTCGGTCGCGTCGCACGCCGGGCCGGCCGGCCGCCGCCCACCGACGAGGTGGTCGCGGACGGGACTCCCGTGCGTCATGATCCTCGTGACGCCGCCGCGGAGTCGACCCCGCGGGGGCGGGCGCCGCTCGCCGGCGCCCCCACCGGACCGCAGGAGATCCGCCCGTGAACGCCTCTCGGTCCCGTCCCGGATCCCACGAGACGTCCGCGCCGGTCCCGCCCGACCGCGCCCCCGAGCGGGCGCTGATCCGCCGCTGGGCGTGGACCGGCGCGATCCTCGCGATCACGGTCCTCGCCGCGATCCACCTGCCGAGCGACGCGGTGCGGATGGCCCGGGGTACGGATGCGGTCCGCACCCTCGCCCGCCAGATCGTGCTGCCCGGCGGCCTGCTGATGCCGGCGGGGGCGATCCTCGGGGGCGGGCTCGCGGCCCTGTTGATGATGCGGCGGATGCGCCGGGGTCGCTGCCACCGCTGCGGCCACGTCCGCGCCGGCGGGGGCTGATCGTGATGGGGCCGGGCGACGCCGCGACCTCCGGGGTCCGGCGTGCGCAGGATCCCGACTCGTGACGAGCGGCCGCCGCCGCCGCCGCCGCCGCCGCCGAACCCGTGGGCGTCGAGTACCTCATCCGCGCGCGTGCTCGGCCCGCGGGCATGCGTGAGCCGCCGCGCGGACGTCCGGGGAACGTCCGCCCGACCCGCCGGCTCGCCGTCGCACGGCTTCGTCGATCCGCCGTGGGCCCCACGCCATCGGGAGCCCGGCGTGCCCTCCACCCGCGGCCGGGGCCCGGCGCCCGCGGAAGACCCCTCGGGGGACGTTCCCCGGTCCACCGCCGCCCGCCGCGCGCGAGCGGGACGTGCGGTCGTCTTCATGCCGCGCTCATCCCCCTCTGAGCTCCGGCATGCACCGTCGTCCGCGGTCGGCCGTCGGACGTCCGTGCAATCACCCTCGAGGACCTCAGGAAGCCCCCGCCATGGACCTCGTCCGCATCATCCTGAGCATCCTGCTCCCGCCCCTCGGGGTGTTCCTCGAGGTCGGGATCGGCCCGCACTTCTGGCTCAACGTCCTCCTGACGATCCTCGGCTACGTCCCGGGCATCGTCCACGCGCTCATCGTGATCGCCTCGCGCTGAGGCGGACGGACGCCGGCGGCGGCGGGGCCGTGGTCCCCTCGCGGGACGGCGCACCCGAGGCCATCCCATCCACCGACTCCCCTCCCACGCGAAAGGATCCACCATGGACCATCCGAAGACCATCGAGGAGACCGAGGTCGAGACGACCCGGCCGCGACGCAGCGGCATCAGCTGGGGTGCCGTGCTCGGCGGCACCGTCGTCACCCTCGCCGTCCTGTGGTTCCTGCAGCTGCTCGGGGCGACGATCGGCTTCGGCGTCATCGACCTGACCGATCCGGGCGCCGGCCTCGCGTGGATCGCGGTCGCGTGGCTGGTCCTGATGTCGATCGCCGCGTTCGTCGTCGGCGGCATGTTCGCGGGTCGCCTGTCGGGCGAGACCGACGAGACCAACGGCCTGCTGCACGGCGTCGGCACCTGGGCGACGACCACGCTGGTGCTGCTGCTGCTCGGGGCGATGGGGATGTCGACGATCGTGCGGGGGACGGCCGCGGCGGCGGAGACCACCGCCACCGCAGTGACGTCCGGCGCGAGCGCCGCGACGACGACCGCCGCCCAGGGGGCCGCCGCGGTCGGCGAGCGGCTCTGGGACGCCCGCGACGCCGCGATCGTCGACGAGGCCCGGGCCCGGCTCAAGTCGCGGGCCTCGGAGATGGTCGCGGAGGCGGCGGCCGAGGACCGAGCCGACGTCGAGGCCGGGGAGGTCGAGCGGGCGATCGAGGCGATGGACGCCGAGACGGCCGTCGCGCTCGCCGACGCCCTCGCGACGGGGGAGACCGAGGACGCGACGCGGATCCTCGCCGACGCGGTGAGCGGCCTGTCGGAGGACGAGATCGACGCCGTCGTGGCCGGCGTGTCCCGCGAGCTTCGCGCGGCGACGGGCCTCGCGGAGGGCGACCGACCGGTGGGCGAGCAGCTCGCGGCCGAGGCGCGGCGGATGCTGGCCGCGCAGGTGGCGCGGCTCGACGCCGAGGGCCCGCCGGAGGTGGATCGGGCCGACGTCCGGTCGGCACTCGACGACCTCGAGCCGGCGACCCTCCAGACGATCGCGTGGCGGCTGCTCCAGGACGACCCGGACGGCGCGCAGGCGGCGCTGGTGGCCGAGACGTCGCTCACCGACGATGAGGCCGAGGAGCTGGTGGCCGGCGCTCGGGCCGACCTCGAGGGCACGATCGAGGAGTACCGCGAGATGATCGCGGCCCGGGTCGACGCCGCGGGCGACTACGCCCAGGGCGTGCTGTGGATCTCGCTGTGCCTCTCGGCCCTCTGTCTGGGCGGGGCGGCCCTCGGCGGCTGGTACGGCACCCTCGCGAGCCGCGTGGTCACGAGCGAGGTGCGATCCACGACCCCGGCGGCTCGCCGGGAGGCCCGCGGGGCCGAGGAGCATCGCGGCGCGGTGCCGGCGGCCGGGCCGCGGCGGTGACGCCTCGGCGGGGGTCGGGGCGTCCGATCCGCCGAGCCCGATGCCCCGCGCACGCCGTGAGCCCGGTCGTCGTCGTCGTGTCCATCGCCGGAGGTAAGCGTCCGGCGAAGCGCGTCCCCCGACCCCCCTTGCGGAGCCGGGACGGCTTGATCTCAGCTCGTGTGCGTCGTG